>JANYIH010000150.1 GCA_025358745.1 Hyphomicrobiales bacterium
ATTGGGCGCACGCGATATTTCGAGGCGATGAAGGTCTTGCGCGCGATGTATCCGCTCGAACAGGCGGAGATGTTTCCCGCTGGCGAAGCTCGCACCTCTCACGCAGCCTGAGGCTCGATCCATGACTTCCGCCATTTCTCCCGTCTCCCATTCGGCCACGACCACCGGCGCCTCCACCACGCACGCCGCCGGCGCCGCAACCAACGCGCTGAGCTACGACGATTTCATTACCTTGCTGATGACCGAGCTGCGACATCAGGACCCAACTCAGCCGATGGACCCGACGGCGATGGTGTCCCAGCTCGCCACCGTGTCGCAAGTCGGTCAGGCGGTCTTGACCAACCAGAAGCTCAGCTCGATGCTGACGAGCTCGGCGCTGACCCAGGCTGAAATCATGGTTGGCCAAACCGTCACCTCGTCCGACGGTCAGACCTCGGGCGTCGTCAGTTCGGTGACTGTCTCCAGCGCCGGGACGACAGCGACCCTGACCGACGGCGCCACGATTTCGCTCGGCGCCGGCGCGACCGTACAGTGACCGAGGGGGATGTCCTCGATCTGGTGCAGATGGCGATCTGGATGGTTGTTGTGGGCGCAGGGCCGGTTGTGCTGGCGTCCATGGTCGTGGGCGTCGCCATCGCCTTGTTGCAGGCCCTGACCCAGGTTCAGGAAATGACCTTGACCTTCGTGCCGAAGATGATCGTGGTCTTTCTTGTGTTCAGCCTGACGGCCTCGTTCATGGGAGCGCAGTTCTCTGTATTCACGGAGCGCGTTTACGCGCATATCGAGCGCGGCTACGACCGATGAGCGCCGGTCTGCGATAGGTTCGCGCAAGCGCGCCATCCGATCCTGACGGGGTCGCGTTTTCCTGGAGACCGCTCTTGTCGATGACGTCGCAACCCGCCAGCAATGCCTCACGCGGGGGCGCCGACATCGGCTTCGCCATCGGCATCGTAATGGTGCTGTGTCTGTTCTTTCTGCCCGTCCCCTCGGTGATGATCGATTTCGGGCTGGCGCTGTCGATCGCGCTGTCCGTGCTCATTCTAATGGTGTCGCTCTGGATCCAGAAGCCGCTGGAATTCTCGGCGTTTCCAACGGTCCTACTGGTCGCCACCGTGTTGCGCCTGGCGCTCAACATCTCGACCACCCGGCTCATTCTCTCGCACGGCAGCAGCGGCTCGACGGCGGCCGGCTACATCATTGCGGGCTTTGCGCAGCTTGTGATGGGCGGCGATTTTGTTATCGGCATCATCGTCTTTCTCATTCTCGTCACCATCAACTTCCTCGTCATCACGAAAGGCGCGACGCGTATCGCGGAAGTGGGCGCGCGCTTCACGCTCGACGCCATTCCCGGCAAGCAGATGGCGATCGACGCCGATCTCTCGGCGGGGTTGATTGACGAGAAGATTGCGCAACAGCGCCGGCGCGAACTCGAAGAGGAGAGCGCCTTCTTCGGCTCGATGGACGGCGCCTCCAAATTCGTGCGCGGCGACGCCATCGCGGGCATCATCATTCTCGCCGTCAATATATTCGGCGGCATCGTGATTGGCGTCACCCGCCACAGCATGTCGCTGTCGGCGGCGGCGGATGTGTTCACCAAGCTGTCGGTTGGCGACGGTCTGGTGTCGCAGATCCCGGCGCTCATCATTTCGCTCGCCGCCGGCCTGCTGGTCGCCAAGGGCGGCGCGCGCGGATCGACGGAAAAGGCCGTGTTCGGCCAGCTCGGCTACTATCCCACCGCGCTGTTCATGGCGGCCTCGCTGATGGTGATCCTGGGCGCCATTCCCGGGCTGCCGCTGCTGCCCTTCGCCGCGCTCGGCGGATTGCTGGCGTTCGTCGGCGTCGCGATCCCCGCGCAGGCGCGCAAACGGCTGGCGGCCGAGACGGCTGTGCTGGCCGCGCAGGAGGAGCGCGCCCGCACCGAGGCGCGCGCTTCGATCAAGGAGCAGTTGAAGCCGGTCGAGGTCGAGCTTTGCTTCTCGAAGGAGCTGGCCGCGACGTTGTTGTCGCAACACGCCGAGATCGCCAATCGAGTCGCCAAGATGCGACGCAAGTTCGCGCGCGAATATGGCTTCGTGGTGCCCGAGATCCGGTTGACCGACGAGATCAACGCGCCGCCCAAGACCTATCAAATCCGGCTGCACGGGACCGTGGCGGCGACGCAGGAATTGCGCGTTCACGACATGCTGGTCGTGATTGGCGACGGTCGCCGGCCCTCGACGCCGGGCGATGAAATTCGCGAGCCCGCCTTCGGCATGAAGGCGATGTGGATTCCGGAATCGCTGGCGGCCGACGCGAAACGCGAGGGCTTCCGGCCGATCGATCCGACCTCGGTGATGCTGACCCATCTCTCCGAGACGATTCACAACAATCTGGCGCGGCTTCTGTCTTATAAGGACATGCGCGGCCTGCTCGACCGGCTGGAGCCGGAGTACAAGCGCTTGCTCGACGACATCTGCCCGGCGCAGATCTCTCACTCCGGTCTGCTCGCCGTGTTCAAACTGTTGTTGTCGGAGCGCGTCTCGATCCGCAACATCAATCTCATTCTGGAGGCGATCGCCGAGATCGCGCCGCATATCCGGCGGCCCGAACAGATCGTCGAGCATGTGCGGGTGCGCATCTCGCAACAGATCTGCGGCGCGATGCTGGATCAGGGCGTGTTGAAGGTGCTGCGGCTCGGCAATCGCTGGGACATGGTGTTCCATCAGAGCCTGAAGCGCGACGCCAAGGGCGAGGTGGCGGAATTCGACATCGATCCCCGGTTGATGGAGGAATTCGCCTCGCAGGTTTCCGCTGCGATCCGCAAGCGGCTGGAGGAGAAGCACATATTCGCCGTCGTAACGACCGCCGAAACAAGACCGTTCGTGCGCATGATCATCGAGCGCATGTTCCCGACCTTGCCGGTGCTGAGCCAGCTCGAAATCGCGCGCGGCATCGAGGTGCGTTCGCTCGGTGTGGTCGCCTGAATGGCGGGCTCGGAGTTTATCTTCGCGGTCTTTCTGCTGTTTTGCCGCATCGGTTCTTGCCTGATGATCGCGCCCGGCGTCGGCAATACGCAGATCCCGATGCAGATCCGTTTGTTTGTCGCCGTCGCGGTGACGCTGGCGCTGACGCCGATGCTGCTCGCTCAAGCCAGGGTCGATGGCCTCGACCCGATCGCCATGACGCGTTACGTCGTGTTCGAATTGCTGGTGGGCGCCACGATTGGCGTGCTGGCGCGGCTGTTCTTCTCCGCGCTGGAAACGCTGGCCTACGCCGCCGCGACTATGCTGGGTCTGGCCAATCCGTTCGGCGTCGAGGTCGAGCACAACCAGCAATTGCCCCCCTTGGCGGCGCTGCTCTCGCTTGGCGCCACGGCGCTGATCTTCGTGGCGGACTTTCACTGGCAGATCGTCATCGCGATCCTGGATTCCTACCGCGCCCTGCCCTTCGGCGGCGCATTCGAGGCGCGGCGTTCGCTGGCCGACATCGGCGGCGTGCTGGGGCAGTCGTTCCTGATTGCGGTGCGCGTGGCCTCGCCGTTTTTTCTCTATTCGGTCGTAGTGAACTTCGCGTTCGCGTTGATCAACCGAGTCACGCCGTCGATCGCGATTTTTTTCATCGCCCCGCCCTTCGTCGCGGCGGGTGGGCTGGTGATGCTCTATTTCGCGGTGCGCGGGCAGATCGGCGAGTTCATGGCCGCGTTTTCGCAATGGTTGAATTCGGGTTGATGGGAGTGTGACATGCGGCGCAGAATCGAGCGGTTGAGGCGCATCGAGCGGCTGCGCAAGCAGATGCACGAGATGTCGACCTGGCGGCTGGCGGTGGTCGTGCACGAGCGCGAGAAGCTGACGACCACCCATGCCGAGATGCTGGAGGCGCTGGGCGAGGGATTGATGGCGTTCGGGCCGGCAGCCGCAGCCGGCACGCGGCGGGTGCGCGCAATCGAGATGGAAATGAAGATCGCCGATCTCGTGGAAAAGGATCTGGAGGCGCGCGTGCTGGAAGCCGGCCGCCTCGCCAAGCTCGCCGACCGCAGTCTCGACTCCGCGCGCGACGAGTGGCGCGAAAAGACAGACCGCAGCAGTCTGCAGGAGCTGATCGACGCCTCCGTCAACGCCGACACAGCCTCGCGCAAGCGATGAGCGGGAAACTCAGGCGATCCGCTCCGCGAGCATGAAATCATGAGTTTGGCGCCCCCCACCGATATCGTTCTCGAAGTCGCGCGCGCCGCCGATCCCGCCCGCGCCGCCGCCCTCGCCAACCGGCTCAATGCGCTGGCTAGTCAGGGGGCCGGCTCGCCGCAGGATTTCGCCAGCGCGCTCGACGCCGTCAGCGGCCCGACGTCGGCGCCGACGCCGATCGCCCCCCGAGCGCCGGCGGCTTCGCGCGCGCAAACGGCGCAGACCAAGCTGGAGTCGGTCGTGCTGACGCAGTTCGTCCAGGAGATGTTGCCCAAAGACGCGCAGAGCGTGTACGGCCAGGGCTATGCCGGCGACATGTGGCGCTCGATGCTGGCCGAGCGCGTCGCCGATCAGATGGCGGCTTCCGGGCGTATCGGCATCGCCTCGCGGCTGTTCGCCAACAAGCCGCTGTCGAGCAGCGCGCAATTGCTGGCGCCGGACCAGGGCCGCGGGCTGGCGCAGGCCCACGCCACCGAGACCAGCGCCAACGCGCTGTCGAGCGCCAGCGGCGCCAGGATCGAGCAAGGCGGCGTGTTATTCGCGCGGACGCCGACGATATGAACGCACGTTCGCCGAAAAGCGACGTCAGCCCGCTTCCTTTCGTGCTCACCGCCATCGAGCGATTGACTGAGGCGGTCGAGAGCGAGACGCGCGATCTCGGCGGCGTTGGGCCTGTCGATTATCGCGCCCACAGCCAGCGCAAGAGCCAGGGCCTGATGGAGCTAAGCCGTCTTGAGCCGACGCTCCTCAGCGTGCGCGGCCACCCGCGGATGCGCGCGGCACTGTCCGAATTGCTCGCCAAGCTCGACGCCAACCAGCGCTTGCTGAACGCCAAGCTGGAGGCGGCGCGCACCGTCGCGGAAGTGGTCGCCCGCGCGATCAGCGAGGGCCAGTCCGACGGCACCTATTCCGATCTGGTTTGGCTGGAGAACCGGCGGTGATCAAGTCGCTGTTCGTCGCGCTCTGGTGCTGCGTCGTCATGCTTGGCGGCAGCTTCGCGGCCAACTACGTCGCCAGGATGAAGTCGGCCAAGCCGGGCGAGGCGGCCGAGGCGGCCGCGTTCGAGACGCGCAAGAGCCGCGAACTCAGCGTGCCTATTATTCGCGACGGCGGGGTGAGGGGCTATGTCGTCATCCAGCTCAACTATGTCGTCGATCTCGAAGCCGCCAAGAAATTGCAGGCGCCGCCGGAGGCCTATGTCGTCGACGAGACGTTCCAATATGTCTATGGCGACGATAAGATCGACTTCGCCCACCTCGACAAGCTCGACCTCGGCAAGATGACCGAGGCGCTGATCCAGCGCGTCAACACGCGCCTGCGCGCCAATGTCATCACCGACATGGGCGTGGTCGAATGCAATTTCCTCGTCAATAGCGAGGGAACGCCCAAGGGCAAGACCTAAGCGGGCGCCAGCTTCGAGCCAACGCCCAGCGCCCGCTCGACCCAGCGGCCCGCGCGGCGTGACAGGGCGATGCTGGGTTGCTCGACTGTCAGGCAAAGGACATGCGCGACGGCGAGGCTGACGGGAATGGCGAGATAGATCCCCAATGTCGGCAGATTGAATTTCAGCAGGCCGATCACCAGTTCGTGCGACAAATAAAGGCTGTAGGAGATGCGGCCGAGCCATTGCACCGGGGCGCGGTCAAGGAAAGTCGAGGACAGCGTGCGGTCGGCGAGATGGCTGCCGATGATGAAGAAGGCGCCGTAGTAGAGATCCTTGCTCCAGATCTGCGCCAGCGCCAAAGCGGCGAGCGTCGGCAACATCACGCGCGGCCGTCTGGCGATCCAGATGATCAGCGGCATGAACGGCATCGCCCAGGCTTCGACGAACAGCGACCAGGTCGGCGGGTCCTGCGGCAATTGGGCATTGACGCCCATCAGCGGGTACCAGACATAGAGCGAAACGCGCGGCGGATTCATCGACATCCAGCCGCCAACGAGCAGGCAAAGGGCGAAGAGCGGCCACAGCCGCAGAAAGCGGCGCGCCAGAAAACCGGGATAGCTGCCGCGCCAACCGCGCGTCAGCACATAGCCAGAGATGATGAAGAAAACGAGGACGCAGATATTGGCGAGGCCGATGTAACGCCCGTCTCCCGCGCCGTTCACGACATGGGCGAACAGCACAAAGCAGGCCAACAGACCACGCAAGCCATCAACGCTGGATACGCGGACCGTCGGCTCTGATGACATAGACGCGCTCCGACGGTGGAACGCCCATTCTGCCGCCGTAACCGTTAATAATCGCCTCGCCCAGCGTCACGCGGACGCAATGTACTCGCGCAACGAGTCGCGTTCGTGATGCAGGATGTCGACGTGATGTTTGACCACGTCGCCGATCGAGACGATGCCGACCAGCCGGCCGTCCTCGACCACCGGCAGATGTCGGAAGCGGCCCTCCGTCATCACCCGCATCAGTTCGTCGACCGAGGTCTCCTCCCCGACGGTGGTGGGATTGGCGGTCATGTGCTTGGAGACCGCATCCGGCAGCGCCGCCGCGCCGCGGGCGCCCAGCGCGCGCACGATGTCGCGCTCGGAGAGAATGCCGAGGACCATGCCGGCCACGTCGGCGACCACCACCGCGCCGACCCGGCGCTGGCCCAACATTTCGGCGGCGTGACCGAGGTTGTGATGGGGCGCGATGGTCAGCACCTCCCGGCCCTTCTGCTTGAGGATCTGCGCAACGTTCATGCGAACCTCCCTCAATTCGGCCTTCCCATGCAGCCGTTATTCGCTCAGGATGCGCCTGCGCGCGACGACGTGCAAGGGGCTCTCCCAGCGGAGGATGGCTCAGGGGAGGGACGAAATTTGGGCGCGAGCGCACAAAGCATAGAGAACAAGACCTTGCTCGTCACCGGCGGATCGCGCGGGATCGGCCGCGCGACGGCGATTGCGGCGGCCAAGCGCGGCTGGCGCGTGGCGGTGAACTACGTCGGCGACGAGGCGGCTGCGCGCGAAGTGGTCGGCGCGATTCGGAGCGACGGCGGCGAAGCGGTCGCGCTGAAAGGCGACGTCTCGATCGAGGCGGACGTGCTGGCGATGTTCGAGGGCGCGTCGAAAGTGGGGACGCTGCGCGGCGTCGTCGTCAACGCCGGCGTGGTCGCGGAGACCGCGCGGCTGACCGACATGTCGGCCGAGCGGATGCGGCGCGTGTTCGACATCAACGTGCTTGGCTCCTATCTCACGGCGCGCGAGGCGGCGCGGCGGCTGTCGACCCGGCTCGGCGGCCCCGGCGGCGCGATTGTCGTGGTGTCGTCGGCGGCGGCGCGGCTCGGCTCGCCCAATCTCTATGTCGATTACGCCGGCTCGAAAGCCGCACTCGATATTCTGGTGAAGGGGCTCTCGGTCGAACTCGGGACGGAAGGCGTGCGCGTCAATGGCGTGCGGCCCGGCATCATCGTCACGGACATTCACGCCAGCGGCGGCGCGCCCGAGCGGGCGCAGGCGCTTGGCGTCACCTCGCCGATGGGGCGGCCGGGCCAACCCGAGGAAGTCGGCGCGGCGATCGCGTGGCTGCTGTCGGAGGAAGCGTCCTATGTCACGGGCGCGATACTGGACGTCTCGGGCGGCCGGTAAGGGGGAAACATGTACAGGCAGAAATTCGACCTGACCGGCTCGCGCGCGCTCGTCACCGGCGGGGGACGCGGCATTGGTCTCGCCTGCGCGCAGGCGCTGGCCGAACACGGCGCCGAGATCGTGTTGGCCGACATTGACCAGGCGGCGTTGGCCGAAGGGCGCACGGCGCTGGCGGCCAAGGGCATCGCGGCGCAGGCGCATCGGCTCGACATCACCAAGTCCGCCGACGTGGAGCGGCTCGCCGCCGAACTCAACGCGCAGGCGCCGATCGACATTCTCATCGCCAACGCCGGCATCGCCATGCCCGACAAGCCGGCGGAGGAGACGCCGGACGAGGATTGGCTGCGCATGTTGGACGTCAACCTGAACGGCATGTTTTGGTGCTGCCGCGCTTTCGGCCGTCCGATGCTGGCGCGGGGCAAGGGCGCAATCGTCACCATCGGCTCGATGTCGGGCGTGATCGCCAACAAGCCGCAGCGCCAGACGCATTACAACACCTCGAAGGCGGCGGTGCATCACCTCACCCGCAGCCTCGCGGCGGAATGGGCGACGCGCGGCGTGCGCATCAACTCTATCGCGCCGACCTACATCGAGACCGCGATGACCCAGGCGGCGGCGCAGGACAAGGCGATGTTCCAGACCTGGATGGAGTTCACGCCGATGGGCCGCATGGGCCGCCCCGACGAGATCGCCGCCATCGCTTTGTTCCTCGCCGCGCCCGCCTCCAGCGTGATGACCGGCGCCATCGTCATGGCCGACGCCGGCTATACGACATGGTGAATCGCGTTAAGGCTGAACATTAGTATTAACCGAGTCAACTGTTGGAGACATGTAATTTAACAACTTGCAAACCACCATCATCGCGCGTAAACATAGGATGTCGAAAGTAGAGTGTGCGTAGTTCGCTTTGGAGGCCAAGAAGATGTTGGGTAATTTCGTACGCGATAAAATGAATGGCGCCCAGATGATTGCGGCGCCGATCAACAAAGACTGGATCGAAGAGGGCGATCCGCGCGCCAGTCTCGCTATACTCGCTTATTCCGACGACCGCGCCGCTTCGACCATGCTTTGGGAGTGTACGGCGGGCAAGTTCACCTGGCGCTACGCCATCGACGAGACGATCTATTTCCTCGACGGCGAGGTGACAATCTCCGTCGCCGGTCAGGCGCCGCGCACCTATGGCGCGGGCGACTCGATCCATTTCTCGCGCGGCGCCGTCGCGACTTGGGAAGTGAAGACCTTCATCCGCAAGGTTGCGTTCTGCCGCAGCGTGCTGCCGCGCCCCTTCATCGCCGCCCGCTTTTTGGCTCGCGCCGTCTATCACCGCCTGCGCGGCCGCCGCGACGGCCTCGCCGCAGCGCCGGCTTTCGGTTGAAACAAGCTTGCCACATCCCCCGCTTGCGGCGAGGATGCGGCATGACCGACCTTCTGGAAACCGGCGCCGTTCAACTCACGCAGGCGCTAGCCACGCGAAAACTCACGGCGCAGGATTTGATGGCCGCGACGCTCGAACGCGTCGCGGCGCTCAATCCCAGGCATAACGCCCTCGTCGCGCTGCGCCCGCGCGACGAACTGATGGCGCAAGCGCGCGCGGCCGATGCGAGCGACTTGCGCGGGCCGTTGCACGGCCTGCCGCTCGCCGTCAAAGACCTTGAGGACGTCGCCGGCCTGCCGACGACCAAAGGCTCGCCGCTGCTGAGCCAAAGCCCCGCCCTGGCGGACAGCCTGATGGCGGCGCGGCTGCGCGCGGCCGGGGCGATCTTCATCGCCAAGACCAATGTGCCGGAATTCGCGCTCGGCTCCTATTCGCGCAACCCCGTATATGGCGTAACCCGCAACGCCTACGATCCGCGCCTGTCGGCCGGCGGCTCCTCCAGCGGCGCGTCTGTCGCGCTGGCGTTGCGGATGCTCGCGCTCGCCGACGGGTCGGACTATGGCGGCAGCCTGCGCAATCCCGCGGGCTGGAACAATGTGTTCGGCTTCCGCCCGAGTTTCGGACGCGTGCCCCGCGTCGATCAGGATGTCTGGACGCCCGGCCTATCGGTGTTGGGACCGATGGCGCGCAGCGTCGAGGATCTGGCGCTGATGTTTTCCGTGCAAGCCGGCTTCTCGGCCGCTGCGCCTCTCTCGCTGCCCGGCGACGGCGCGGCGTTTTTTCCCGCGCCCTCGCCCCGGTCGAAGGGCCTGCGGATCGCCTGGGTCGGCGATTTCGGCGGCGAAATCCCTTACGACCCCGGTGTCCTGGCCCTCGCCCGCTCGGCGATGAACGTCTTTGAGGAACTGGGTTGCGAGGTCGAGGAGGCGCGGCCCGATTTCTCGTTTCCGGCGCTATGGCGCGCGTTCAAGACGCTGCGCTATTGGCACAATGCCGCGCACCTGCCCTTTTACGAAGATCCCGACCAGCGCAAAGGGCTGCCGGACGCCGCGATCTACGAAATCGAGCACGGCCTCAAGCTGACGGCCTACGAAGTCGCCGCCGCCTCGCAGACGCGCAGCCTCTGGCACGCCGCGCTTTTGCGTTTTCACGAGGCTTATGATTTCTGGGCGATGCCGACGGCGCAATGCTTCGCTTTTCCCGCCGAGGCGCGCGGCGCAACTGAGATCGGCGGCAAGGCGATGACGACCTATCACGAATGGATGCAATGCGTAGTCCCGGCGACGATGGCCGGCGCGCCGGCCATCGCGCTGCCCGCCGGCTTCGACGCCGCCGGCCGCGCGATGGGCGTGCAACTCGTCGGCCGCGTGCAGGATGAGATCGGCCTGTTGGCGGCGGCGCGCGCCTATGACGAAGCGACGCGCTGGCCCTATCGCCGCCCGCCCGACGCGCTGGCCTGAATGGAGGCGTGCGCGAACCTCCCCGACGCGCTTGCGCGGGGTCGCTGGCGGGCGTGTCTGGCGATCGCGGCCTGCCTGCTCGGCTGGTGGACGCTGTTCACGCTGGGCGAATTGTTGACGGCTCCGGAAGGTCTGGAGCATGAAATTCTGAGCTTTTGCGGCGATCTGCTCGGCCTGGCCGCTCTGGCTCTCGCGCTGATCACGCCCTGGACGAAGGCGCAGCTTACGCGTGCGGCCAACCGCAGTCGCAAGCGACAAGGTGAGACTTGATGTCCCAATCCGCGTTCGTCTACGTCACCTACATCAAGGCCGCGCCAGAGCGCGTGTGGAGCGCGCTGACCGACAAAGACTTCATCCCGCGTTACTGGTTCGGCATGAGTTGCGACAGCGAATGGCGGCCCGGCGCGGCGTGGAAACTGGTGTCCGAGGATGGACGGATCGCCGACGAGGGCGAAATCCTCGAAGCCGACCCGCCGAAAAAACTGGTCATCAAGTGGCTCAACAAATTCCGGCCCGAGTTTGCCGCCGAAGGCCCCGCGCGCTGCACGATGACGCTGGAACCGCAGGGCGCGGCGACCAAACTGACGATTCGGCATGAGATGGACGTGGCCCCATCTCTCGTCATCGGGGCCGTCTCCGACGGCTGGCCGAAAATTCTCTCCAACTTGAAATCGCTGCTGGAGACGGGCGAGGTCGCGTTGACGTCGCACAGCTAAGCCCCGCCGCGCCTGTGAGGCGTAGATCGCGGTGGAGATTGACTCTTTCCGCGCGGGCCGGGAAACAGGGCTGGCGTGCGCGGAAATCTGTCTGCGCCCGAACGCTTTTCTCCGGGGGGACAATGAATATCGTCAGCCGCAGCCTGTTTCTCGCCGCTTCGCTGTCTCTCGTCTTCGCCGGCGCCGCCGACGCCAAATCCCGCCACAAGTCTCCGTCGCATTCGGTGGGGTCTTCGTGGGATGGCACTTGGTCCGGCGCCTGGGGCGGCCGCGACCCGACCTCGATCACGATTTCCGGCAACCGCGTCGTCAACTACCAGTACGGCGGCGCCACAACTCCTGTGAGCAGCAGCCGGGTGACCGCCAAGCGGGTGACCTATAGCGACAATGGCAATTCGGTCGTGATGGTGCGCACCGGCGCAAATACGGCCACCGCAAAGCTCCATTCGAGCCAGGGCGACGGCGAGGCGACGCTGACGCGCCAGTAAAGAGGTCTCTTCAACGGCCGCCTCGTCAGCCCCGCCGCGTCATGATACAATCAACCGCAACTTCAGCGGTGACTGGCCATGCGTATAGAGACCGACGTCAAGCTCGACTTCAAAGACGTTCTGATCCGGCCGAAACGCTCGACGCTCAATTCGCGCAACGCCGTCAATATCAACCGCGGGTTTCGCTTCTTCCACACCGGCGCGGAGTGGAAGGGCTTTCCCCTGATCGCCGCCAACATGGACGTGACGGGCACTCTGGCGATGGCCAAGGCGCTTGGCCGCCATGGCGCGATGACCGCGCTGCACAAGCACTATCCCGAGGCCAAGCTGGCCGAGTTCTTCGCCAGCGAGGACGGCGTTCATGCCTTCTATTCGCTGGGCATCACGGCGGGCGATCTGGAAAAGCTCGCGGCGGTCCGCCGGCGCGCGCCGATCAAATATCTCTGCCTCGACGTCGCCAATGGCTATTCCGAGAAATTCCTCGACACGGTCAAGCGGGTGCGCGAGCAAAACCCCGACGCCGTCATCATGGCCGGCAATGTCGTGACCGGCGACATGACCGAGGCGCTGGTGCTCGCCGGCGCCGACATCGTCAAGATCGGCATCGGGCCGGGTTCGGTCTGCACCACGCGGCGCGTCACCGGGGTCGGCTATCCCCAGCTTTCCGCCATCATCGAATGCGCCGACGCGGCGCATGGTCTGAAGGGGCTGGTCTGCGCCGACGGGGGCTGCACCGTGCCGGGCGACGTCGCCAAGGCTTACGGCGCGGGGGCGGATTTCGTCATGCTGGGCGGGATGCTGGCCGGCCACGACGAATGTGAGGGCGACATCCGCTACGAGGAGCGCGACGGCGAGCGCGTGCCTGTGGCGATGGGATTCTACGGCATGTCGTCGGAGGCGGCGATGAACAAATATTCCGGCGGCGTCGCCAAATACCGCGCCGCCGAGGGCAAGGCGGTCGAGACGCCCTATCGTGGTCCGGTCGAGAACACGATGGGCGAGATCATGGGCGGCGTGCGCTCGATGATGACCTACATTGGCGCGACCCAGCTCAAGGAGGTGCCCAAACGCACCACCTTCGTCATGGTGACGGCGCAGACCAACGACGTGTTCGGCCGGGCCTGACCGGAGCGCGCGCGCCATGACCACCCGCCGCGAAACGGATTCGATGGGCGCGATAGACGTGCCCGCCGACGCGCTGTGGGGCGCCCAGACGCAGCGCTCGATCGAACATTTCCCGATCGGCGTCGACCGCTTCCGCTGGGGCCGGCCGATGATCCGCGCGTTCGGGATCTTGAAGAAAGCCGCCGCTCTGGCCAATGTCGAACTCGGCCAGTTGCCGGCCGATATCGGCGCCGCCGTCGTCGACGCCGCGCAAGAGGTGATCGAGGGAAGACTTGACGCGCAGTTCCCGCTGGTCGTGTTCCAGACCGGCTCCGGCACGCAGACCAACATGAACGCAAACGAGGTGATCGCCAACCGCGCCAATCAGCGGCTCGGCCGTCCGCTGGGCGCGAAATCGCCCGTCCATCCCAACGATCACGTCAATCGCAGCCAATCCTCCAACGACACGTTCCCGACCGCGATGCACATTGCCGTCGTCGCCGAAGGGCGGCGCATGGCCCCTGCCCTCGCTGGCCTGCGCGCGACGCTGGCGGCCAAGTCGCAGGCGTTCGACGCTATCGTGAAGACCGGGCGCACCCATTTGCAGGACGCGACGCCGATCACGCTCGGCCAGGAGATTTCCGGCTGGGTCGCCCAACTCGCCTTCGCCGAGGCGACGCTGGCGACGGCCATGCAAGGGCTTTTCGATCTGGCCATCGGCGGCACGGCGGTGGGCACCGGGCTCAACGCCCCGCCCGCGTTCGGCGAGGTCTGCGCCCGCCACATCTCGGCGCTGACGGGCGAGCCGTTCCGTTCGGCCGAGAATAAGTTCTTCGCGCTCTCCGCCCATGACGCGCTGGTCAACGCATCAGCCGCGCTGCGCACGCTCGCGGGCGCGCTGATGAAGATCGCCAACGACATTCGCTGGCTCGCCAGCGGTCCGCGCTGCGGCATCGGCGAGATCGAAATTCCCGAGAACGAGCCCGGCTCCTCGATCATGCCGGGCAAGGTCAACCCGACGCAATGCGAGGCGTTGACGATGGTCTGCGTGCAGGTCTTCGGCAACGACGCAGCGGTGGCTTTCGCGGGATCACAGGGCAATTTCCAGCTCAATGTCTACAAGCCGGTGCTGGCCTATTGTATGATGCACTCTATCCAATTGCTTGCCGACGTCGCGCGCTCGTTCACCGAGCATTGCGTCAAGGGAATACGCGCCGATGAGAAGCGCATCCGGGAATTGATGGAACGCTCGCTGATGCTGGTGACCGCGCTGGCGCCGAAGATCGGCTACGACAATGCCGCAACGGTTGCCAAATCGGCACATGCGCGCGGGACCACGTTGAAGGAGGAGGCGGTGCGGCTGGGCTTTGTATCGGGAGCGGAATTCGACCGGCTGGTGCAGCCGGACAAAATGACACACCCGGGCTGATGGCGG
>JANYIH010000168.1 GCA_025358745.1 Hyphomicrobiales bacterium
ATGTTTGAGGCCGACGATCTCGCGCGGCGAGCGCGGCACGCCGCCGATCTTGATCGAGCGCTTGGCGATGTTCTTGGCGAGATCGCCGACCCGTTCCAGATCGCCAGCGACCCGGATCGCGCCGATGATCTCGCGCAGGTCCACCGCCATCGGCTGGCGCCGCGCGATGGTGAGGATCGCGCTTTCCTCGATCTCGCGCTGCAAGGCGTCAAGCCGCTCGTCGCAGGCGATCACCGCCTGGGCGAGCGGCGCGTTGGAATGGATCAGCGCGTCCATCGCGTCGATCACCATTTTCTCGGCGATGCCGCCCATTTCGGCGATGTGGCGTTCAAGCGATTCAAGCTCTTTGTCGTAGGCTTTCAGCGTGTGGTCGGGCATTTGATGCCTCCTTAGAGCGGTTGCCGATCAGGTTGAACCACCGTCATTGCGAGCGCGAGCCGAAGCAATCCACGCCTCCGCCAATCCGAGACTTTCCGATTGATCTGCGATCCCGGCAAGGTGGATTGCTTCGCTTGGCTCGCAATGACGGAAACCCCGACTCTATTTGTTCGGTGGCCGCTCTAGCCGAAGCGGCCGGTGATGTAGTCTTGCGTGCGTTTGTCGTGCGGCGCCGTGAAGACCTTCTTGGTGTCGTCGTACTCGATCATCTCGCCCAGATACATGAAGGCGGTGAAATGCGAGACGCGCGCCGCCTGCTGCATCGAATGGGTGACGATGGCGATGGTGTAGTCGCCGGACAACTCGTCGATCAACTCCTCGATCTTGGCGGTGGCGATCGGGTCGAGCGCCGAGGTCGGCTCGTCGAACAGGATCACTTCCGGCTCGATCGCCACCGTGCGGGCGATGCAGAGACGTTGCTGTTGGCCGCCGGACAGACCAAGTCCGCTCGTCTTTAACTTGTCTTTCGCTTCGCCCCACAGCGCCGCGCGCTTTAGCGCCGCTTCGACGCGCCCGTCCATCTCCGATTTCGGCAGTTTCTCATAGAGCCGCACGCCGAAGGCGATGTTGTCGTAAATCGACATCGGGAACGGCGTCGGCTTCTGGAACACCATCCCGATGCGGGAGCGCAGCAGATTGAGGTCGAGCCGGGGATCGAGCAGATTCTCTCCGTCCATCAGCACCTCGCCCTCGGCGCGCTGGCCGGGATAGAGGTCGTACATGCGGTTGAGCACGCGCAGCAGCGTCGACTTGCCGCAGCCCGAAGGGCCGATGAAGGCCGTCACCCGGCTGAGTTTGAGCGGCAGCGAGACGCTCTTCAGCGCCTTCGAGGCGCCATAGTAGAAATCGAGATTCTTGACCGTGATCTTGTCGCGCAGCTCCGCGCCCGGAGCGGCTGGTCCGGTTTGCGCTGATGTCATTGTCATATCCATGACTGGCTCCGAACTTTCGACTGACGCAATTAGCGGCCGCGCTTGGGGGCGGCGAGGAGGCGGGCGAGGATGCTGAGGGTCAGCACCGCCGCGGTGACGATCAGCGCGCCGGTCCAGGCGAGCTTTTGCTGCTCGGCGTAGGGGCTGCGCGCGAATTCGTAGATGATCAGCGGCAGGCTCGACATCGGCTGGGTGACGTCGGCGTTGAACAGCGAATTGCCGAGCGCGGTGAAAATCAACGGCGCGGTCTCGCCGGTCATGCGCGCGATCGCCAGCAGCACGCCGGTGACGAGCCCGCTCATCACGGCGCGATAGGCGACATTGCGGATGACGAGCGAGCGCGGCATGCCCAGCGCCGAGGCCGCCTCGCGCAATGTGTTGGGCACCAGCCCGAGCATGTCCTCGGTGGTGCGCACGATGATCGGCGTCGCGATCACCGCCAGCGCCACACCGCCGGCGAGGCCGGAGAAGTGGCCGAACGGCACGACGCAGAACTGATAGACGAACAGGCCGATCACGATCGACGGCGCGCTGAGCAAAATGTCGTTGATGAAGCGGATGACGGTCGCGAGCCTGGTGTGGCGGCCGTATTCGGCGAGATAGGTGCCGGCGAGAACGCCGATCGGCGCGGCGAGGGCGAGGCCGATCGCCGTCTGTATCAGGCTGCCGACGATCGAATTGAGCAGGCCGCCCCGCACGCCCGGCGGCGCCGTCATCTTGGTGAACACGTCAATCGAGAGACCGCCAACGCCCTTCCAGAGCAAAGCGCCAAGGATCAGGGCAAGCCAGGCGAGGCCGAACGCGGTCGCGGCGTAGCAGAACGCCGCCCACAGCCCGTTGCGCGCCCTGCGGCCGGCGTAGAGAGCATTGGCCATCAGCGTGCGCCTTTGGTTTCGAGCCGCGCCAGCATAAGCCGCGCCGCCGCCAGGACGATGAAGGTGATGATGAACAGGATGAAGCCGAGCGCGAGCAGCGAAGCCGTGAACAGGCCGGGGTCGGCGTCGGCGAAGGAATTGGCGATCATCGCCGAAATCGTCGTGCCTTGCGCGAGGATGGAGGCGTTGATATGCGGCGCATTGCCGATGACGAAGGTCACCGCCATGGTCTCGCCGAGCGCGCGGCCAAGCGCCAGCATGATGCCGCCGATCACGCCGACGCGGGTGTAGGGCAGCACGATGTTGCCGACGACCTCGAACGTGGTTGCGCCAACGCCGTAGGCGGCTTCTTTCAGCACCGGCGGCACGGTCTCGAACACGTCGCGCGAGATGGCGGTCACGAACGGCAGGATCATCACGGCGAGCACGAGGCCGGCGGTGAGCAGGCCGTAGCCGAGCGGCGGCCCTTCAAACAACACGCCGATCAGCGGGATGTTGCCGAGCGAGTGGATCAGCGCGGGTTGCAGATAATCCTGCATGAACGGCCTGAAGTAATAGACGCCCCAGATGCCGTAGATGATCGAGGGGATGCCGGCGAGCAGTTCGATGGCGACGCCGATCGGCCGGCGCAGCGCGGGGGGGCAAAGCTCGGTCAGGAACACGGCGATGCCGAGGCCGACCGGCACGCCGATCAGCATCGCGATAACAGCGGTGAGCAGCGTGCCGTAGATCGCCGCCGCCGCGCCGAATTTCTCGCGCGGCGGGCTCCAGGCGTCACTGATGAAGAAGCCGAGGCCGAATTCGCGAAACGCCGGCCACGCGCCGAGAAACAGCGAGATCGCGACGCCGAGCAGCAGCGCCAGCACAACCAGCGCGGCGGCGAACGTCATCACGCGGAAGCTCGCATCGCCGCTCTTGAGCCGACCCAGCGCGCGCGCACGGTCAAAGGCGGCTGTTCGCGCAGGCTGCGCCGATGGCAAAGCGGTCGATGTCATGTCGTCACTTCCACGCGAAGGTCGCACGCCAAACCCCGAAAGCCGGCGGCGCGGCGCCGCCGGCGCTTGTCACGTCACTTCTGGGCGATGTCCTTCGCCCACGTCTTCTTGACGAGGTCGACGACATTGGCCGGCATCGGGATGTAGTCGAGCGCCTTGGCCTCTTCCGTGCCCTTATCATAGGCCCAGCCGAAGAACTTCAGCGCCTCGTTGGAGGCGGCCATGTCGGCCGGCTTCTTGTACATCAGGATGAAGGTCGCGGCGGTCATCGGCCAGGACTTGTCGCCGGCCTGATCGGAGAGGATCAGATAATAGCCCGGAGCGTTGGCCCAATCGGCGTTGGCGGCGGCGGTCTGGAAAGCTTCGACCGTCGGCATGACCTTCTTGCCGGCCTTGTTGATCATGTCGACCCAGGCGAGCTTGTTCTGTTTGGCGTAGGCGTATTCGACATAACCGAGCGCGCCTTCGGTGCCCGCGACGTTGTTGGCGACGCCGTCATTGCCCTTGGCGCCGATGCCGACCGGCCAATCGACCGAGGTCGCGACGCCCACCTTATCTTTCCAATCGGGCGAGGCCTTGGCGAGATAATCGGTGAAGTTGAAGGTGGTGCCCGAGCCGTCGGCGCGGTGGATGACCGCGATCGCGGTCGCGGGCAGCTTCGCGTCCGGGTTGAGCTTGGCGATCGCGGGATCGTTCCACGTCTTGATCTTGCCCATGAAGATATCGGCCAGCGTCTTGCCGTCGAGGGTCAGTTCGTCGGCCTTAACGCCGTTCAGATGCACGACGGGAACGATGCCGCCCATCACCATCGGAAATTGCGCCAGACCCGCCTCGTCGAGGTCCTTGGCCTTCAGCGGCGCGTCGGTGGCGCCGAAGGTCACGGTCTTGGCCTTGATCTGCTTGATGCCGGCGCCCGAGCCGATCGACTGATAGTTGAGGCCGGCGCCCGTTTCCTTCTTATAGGTGTCCGCCCATTTGGCGTAGATCGGGTAGGGGAAGGTCGCCCCGGCGCCGGAGATGTCGGCGGCCGCGGCTGAAGTCACGCTGGCCGCGACGAGCGTCGCGCCGAGGAGGGTCTTGAGGAACATGAAAGCCTCTTGAGTTGGACATCGCCGCCCCGGCGCCGATCCCGGCCTGTTCGTTGCGGTCGCCGGCCTTATAGGAAGCCGCCAAGAGTTCTGTATGACGTCTCGGTGACGCTGGGATGACAACGTAAAGAGCTGTTTTGCCTCAGGTCTGAGTCGGGGAGGGCGACACCTTGGCCGAGGTTTCGGCAAGCGGCGTGAACGCCGTGAACGTCGAGCCGACGCCGATCCGGCTATCGATCGTCAACCGGCCGCGATGGCGGGCGAGGATGTGCTTGACGATGGCGAGCCCAAGCCCCGTCCCGTTCTTGGCGCGGCTCTGGCCGGGGTCGACGCGGTAGAAACGCTCGGTCAGCCGGGGCAGATGTTCGGGCGCGACGCCGCGACCGTGGTCGCGCACGACGAGCGCGCCGTCCTTGACCCGACGCAGCACCGTGACCTCGACGCGCGAGGCGGCGCCGTCGGGCGCGGCGCCGTATTTGATCGCGTTCTCGATCAGATTCTCGGCGACGCGCACGAGTTCATCGCGCTCGCCGGTGACGAGGACCGATGCGTTGGCGTCGAGTTGCAGTTCGACGCCCATCTCCAGGGCGAGCGGCGCGAGCGTGTCGACGACATGGCGGGCGATCTGCGCGAGATCGACTTCCGCCGCCGGACGCAGGTGCTGTTTCTGTTCGATGCGCGACAGCGAGAGTAGATCGTCGATCAATCGCGCCATGCGGCGTCCCTGTTCGCGCATGATGGAGAGGAATTTGGCGCGCGCCTTGCCGTCGGCCGCCGCCGGGCCTTGCAGTGTCTCGATGAAGCCGAGCAGCGAGGCGAGCGGGGTGCGCAATTCGTGGCTGGCGTTGGCGATGAAATCGGCGCGCATCCGCTCGACCCTGCGCGCCTCGGTGAGATCGCGCAGGGTCAGCAACATCGCGACGACATCGCCGGGCTCGGTGGCGAGCGGGGCGATATCGACCTGGAACAGCCGTTCGATCGGCACCCGCTCGCTCCACAGCGCGGTCTCCGGTTCGCCCCCGGCGGCGACGCGGCGGATCGCGTCGGTCACGTCGGGCGCGCGCAGCGCCAGCACCAGCGCCTCGCCGGCGCGCAAGGCCGGCAGCAGCTCGCGCGCGGGGAGATTGGCGAGCATGAGGCGCGCCTCCGCGTCGACCAGTATGGCCGGCGCCGGCATCGCGCCGATCAGCTTCTCCGCGGCTGGCGCGCGCAATTGCGCCGTCAGGTTGCGGCGCAGAAGTTTCGCCTCGCCCATCTCGGATCAGCCCCTGACGCGACTAGTCGTCTTCCAGTTCCGCCTTTTCGATCGCCTCGCTGAGCGATCGCCAGCGTCTTGCCGCCTCGTGGGCGCCCAGCAAGGCCAGCGCGAGCACGAACGGGACGATGTAGTATATCACACGGAACAGCAGCAGCGACGCCAGCAGGCTGTCCGTCGAGCCGCCGACGCCCTTGATCATCGTCGCCTCGAACACGCCCAGGCCGCCCGGCGAATGGCTGGCGATGCCCAGCATAGCCGCGAAAGAATACAGCGCTGCGAAGGCGGGGAAGCCGACCCCGTGCCCGTTCGGCAGCAGTACGTAAAGCGCGCCGGCGGCGGCGCATACGTCGATTACGCCGAGCGTGGTCTGGCCGAGCGTCACCATCGCACCGGGCAGGCGGAAATGCAGCAGCACGCCGCGCCCTTGCCGGCGCATGCGCGCGACCCAGAACAGGTAGACCAGCAGCAGGCCGATCAGGGCGGCGCCGATGGCGCGGTTGAGAGAGGCAGGGAACTGGTTGATCTCGGCGATCGCGCTGGCGTCGAACAGGAAGCCGCTCGCCAGCACAAGGCCCATGCCGAGCCAGAACGTGATGCCCGCGACCACCGTCAGGCTGGCGATGCGCCCCGCCGAAAGACCTGCCGGACCATAGATCCAGTAGCGCACCGCCCCGCCGGTGACGAGCGGAAAGCCCAGCGTGAACGAGATGGCGTAGCTGGTGAACGAGGCCAGCGCGGTCAGCGGGTAGGGGACGCGCGAACCCAGATGGCGCAGCGCCAGCGCATCATAGCCTGTCAGGGCGAGATAGCTGGTCGCGGCGAGGCCGAGCGCCAGCAGGATCTGCTCGGCTCTGGTGGCGCGAAAGGCGCTCTCGAACTGAGCGAAATCGATCTTCACCAGCGTGCGGCCGAAGATGAAGATCGAGACCGAGACGATGACAAGGCTCATCGCCACGCCTACGCGGCGCAGCAACACGCGATTGCGGTTAAGCGTCTCCGCGAGGCGGGCGATCGCCGTTGTGGGCGCCTCCGCCTTCCCGGAGGCGCCTTGATCCTGTCTCAGCGCCATGGGGTAGCGGAGTCCTCAATCCCTCGGGAGCGGCCCTATAGAGCCGCCGCAGCGGGGGAGCAAGGCGAGCTTACTTCTTCACCAGCGGGCAGGTGGAATCGGCGACCTTGCCATAAGCCTGTTCGCCCGACATCTTCTCGACGAGCTTGTAGAAATCCCACGGACCCTTGGACTCAGCCGGCGTCTTCACCTGAAAGACATACATGGAGTGCTGCATCAGCCCATCCGGACGAATGAAACCGTCCGAGGTGAACATGTCGTCGATCTTGGCCTTATGCAGTTCCGCCAGCACCTTGTCCGAATCGGTGGTTCCGGCGGCCTTGACCGCGTTGAGATAGGTCAAGGTGGCGGAATAAAAGGCCGCCTGGTTGAAGGTCGGCTCGACGCCGGTCTTGTCCAGAAAACGCTTGCCGAAAGCGCGGGACTTGTCGTCGAGATCCCAATACCACGCGGCGGTGAGATAGAGGCCCTGGGCGGTCTCCAGCCCCAGCGCATGGATGTCGGAGATGAAGGCGAGCAGGGCGGCCGGCTTCATCGTCTTGGAGATGCCGAATTCGTTGGCGGCCTTGAGCGAATTGACGAAATCGCCGCCGGCGTTGGCCAGACCCAGCACTTGCGCGCCCGAATTCTGCGCTTGCAGGAGATAGGACGAGAAGTCCGACGTGGCGAGCGGCACGCGCACCGCGCCGAGCACCTTGCCGCCGCCCGCATTCACCACGCGCTCCGCGGACTGCTGCAATTGCGTGCCGAAGGCGTAATCGGCGGTGAGGAAGAACCAGCTTTTGCCGCCCTCCTTGAGGATCGCCGACGCGGTGCCGTTGCCGAGCGCGGTGGTGTCGTAGGCGTAGTGGATCGTATAGGGATTGCAATCCTTGCCGGTCAGCGAGGCGCCGGCCGCGCCGATGGCGATGAAGGGAATTTTCTTTTCATTCGCCGCCGCCGCCATCGCGAGGCTGACGCCGGTGTTGGAGCCGCCCAGCACAACGGTCACGCCGTCGGTGTCGGCGAATTCCTTGAACTTCTGACCGCCGAGAGCGGGTTTGTTCTGGTGATCGAAGGTCTTGATCTCGATGGGATTTCCAAGCGCCTTGCCGCCGAAATCCTCAATCGCCATCTTGATCGATTCGACCGCTTTCGGTCCGATCACGTCGGCATAGAGGCCCGACATGTCGTCGATGTCGCCAATCACGACCTTGTCAGAGGCCGCTTGGGCCGAGCCGGTCGCCAGCGCCGCGAGCAGCGCGGCGGAGGCCGTCGCCAACATGAGTAACTTCCGCATATCCACAAACTCCCGAAGCGGTTTCCGTCCCTGGCGGTTTTTCACGCCGCGCCCCGCTTCTAACGCTCAAGCGCTCGGGGTCAAAGGGGTTGCGCGGGCGGCGAGCGCGGCGGCCAGCAGCGACATCGCCGCCAGCGCGGCGAAGGCGATGCGCAGATCGGCGAGCGAGGCGATGGCGCCGACCAGCGGCGGCCCGGCCAGCAGTCCGGAGTATCCCGCCGTCGCCACCGCCGCGATGCCGCGCGCCGGGCTCGACGCGTGCGCCGCGCTCTCGCTGAACAGCGCCGGAACGACATTGGAGAGCCCCGCGCCGACCAGAGCGAAGCCAAGCGCCGCCGGGATCAACCCCTGCCAAAGGCAGGCCAGCGCCAGACCCGCCGCCGCGAGCGCCGAGCCGCCGAAAACGGCGGGCAGGCGGCCGACGCGGGCGATCACCTTGTCCCCCAAAAGGCGCCCCGCGATCATGGTCGCCGCGAAGGCGGCGTAGCCGAGCGGCGCGACGGCGGGGGGCACGCCGAGCGAGACGAGATAGACGCCGTCCCAGTCGATCATCGCGCCCTCGACGATGAAACAGAGAAACGCGATGACCGCCAGTCCAAGCAGTGCGCGCGGCGGCCAGCCGAACGGGCTCGCCGTGGGCTTCGGCGCCTCGCCGGGCTCGACGCCGAAGCGCGCGGCGGCGACCATTGCGGCGACGCCTATCGCCAGCCCGAACAGCAGCGCGCGCCAGCTCAGGCCCAGCGCCAGCACGCCGGCTCCGAACCCGGCGCCGACGAGGCCGCCGACGCTGAACGCGGCGTGAAACGACGACATGATCGGGCTTTTCCAGCGCCGCTCGACCTCCGCCGCATGGGCGTTCATCGTCACGTCCATCAGGCCGTTGCTGGCGCCCAGACCCAGGCCCGCCAGCGCCAGCGCGCCCGCGCCCGGCGCCCCTGCGGCGAGCGCAAAGCACAGTCCGAACACGAGCCCGGCGCGGACGGAAACCGTCCCCGTACCGCCAAGCCGCGGCCCTAGCGCGCCGGCCAGCGGCATGAACGTCACCGCGCCCAGCGCCAGCATCAGCAGCAGCAGGCCCAACTCGCCGTTGGAGAGACCCAGCGCGCCCTGCATCGGCGCGATGGCGGCCGACCAGCCGCCAAAGCCAAAGCCATTGGCGAAGAACAGCAGCGAAGCGGCGAACCGGTCGCGCCGCAGGCTCAAGCCAAACCCGCCTCGGCCAGAGCCCGCGTCTGCCGCGCGCCGACCGTCTCAGCCGAGAAACCGCCAAGCGCATCCTCGAACAGGCGATGGAAGTTGAGTTCCGCGCCGAGCCTCAGGAACGCCGCGCCGAGGCCGATCGCGGCGCGGTCGAGGAACACGAATTCGCGCGGCGCGATCAGCGACGTCCCTTCCGAGCGTAAAGCCTGCATGACGGCGCGGATCTCCTTGCGGCCGAACTCCGACGCCTTCACGCCATCGGCGAAGCTACGCACGCGGTCGTCCAAAATCGGGCCGTAGATGAACGACGCCCAGATGTTCATCGCCTCGATGGAGGAGGGTTTCAGGTTGCGGAAGCCCCAGAGGTCGTAGGCGTGAACGAGGCGGGCGCGATCGCCGCTCTGCAACGCGCGGTAAAGCTCGACCACGCCTTCGACGAAGCGCATGGGAAAAATTCGCACGCAGCCGAAATCGTAGAGATTGACCGCCTCGCCCTCGCCCGCCACGGAATAATTGCCCAGATGCGGGTCGCCGTGGATCACCCCGTATCGCAGAAACGGCCGCCACCACGCCTTGAACAGCAGTTCGGCCAGATGCGCCCGCGTTTCCGGCGCCGCCTGCTCGAACGACAGCAGTTTCGCGCCGTCGAGCCATTGCAGCGTCAGCAGGCGTTTCGACGACAATTCAGGATGCGGGCGCGGCACACGAACGTCGGGCGTATCGGCCAGCATGATCTGATACAGCGCGGCGAGTTTGATCTCGCGCCCATAATCCAGCTCCTCGCGCAGCCGGTCGCCGATTTCGATCTGCACCTCGCGCGTGTCGATCGCCGCGCCCATGCGGCGGCGCAGGCTGAACAGCAGGTTGAGCTGCGACAGATCGGCCTCCACGGCCGAAGCCATGTCGGGATATTGCAATTTGCAGGCGACCGGCTCGCCGGCGAGCGTCGTCGCGCGATGCACTTGCCCCAGCGAGGCGGCGGCGGCTGGCGTCAGATCGAATTCGCCGAACCGCGCGCGCCAGTCCGGTCCGAGTTCGGCCAGCATGCGCCGGCGGACGAAGGCCGCACCCATCGGCGGGGCCTGCGACTGCAATTTCATCAGCTGTTCGGAATAATCGGCGGGCAGGGCGTCGGGAATGGTCGCCAGCAATTGCGCGACCTTCATCATCGGCCCCTTCATCGCCCCCAAACCTTGCGCGAAGGCGCGCGCGTCGTCGCCGCTTCCCGCGCCCGTCAGCCGGCTGGCGCCCATCCTGGCGGCGAATGCGCCGGCCTCGACGCCGAGCCGGGCGTAGCGGCTCGCGCGGGCGGAGAAACGGTTGGCTTCATCGTCGCGGGGCATGGCTACCTGGGGCAGGGGGGCAGGCGCTACATAGGCGTCGCGTCGCGTCGCGGCTAGTCGCGCGCTTCGGCTTTGCAGGAACCGCCCGAAGGACTAGAACGCTGGGCTCCGGCGAGGCCCCAAGCGATGCAACTCATTGGAATGCTCGATTCCCCCTATGTGCGCCGCGTCGCCGTTGCGATGATCGCGGCCGGCGTTCCGTTCGAGCACCGGCCGATCTCGTTGTTCCGCCATATCGACGCTTTCACCGCGCTGAGCCCGCTGTTGAAGGCGCCGTCGCTGATGGCCGAAGACGGCGCGGCGCTGGTCGATTCCAGCGTCATCCTCGACTATCTCGCCACGGTATCGCCCGCGCTCGCCGCGCTGCGCCCGGCTAATCTGCCGGCATTCCGCGCGCTGGCGACGGCGCTGACGGTGATGGAGAAGTCGGTGCAGGTTCACTACGAGCGGGCCGTGCGGGGGCCAGGCGAGCAGAGCGAGAGCTGGCGTGCGCGGGCGATGCGGCAATTGCGCGTCGGCCTCGATGCTCTGGAAGCGGCCGCCCCGGAAACATGGTTTGAGGAAAAGCTCGGTCATGCCGATATCGCCCTCGTCTGCGCCTGCGGCTTCGTGCAAGGGACGCTAGGCGACATCGTGGCGATGCAGGAATTTCCCCGGCTCGCCGCCTTCGCAGCCCGCGCCGAGGCGCTGCCGGCCTTCGTCGCGGCGCCGGCTGCGGATGGGGTTGTTGCGGGAGGTCAACGATGAACTGGGACAAGATGCGCGCCATCGTCGCCCCGCACCCCGGCGGACCGGAAGTTCTCACCCTGGTCGAGCGGCCGGTGCCGACGCCGGGCGCCGGGGAAATTCTCATCAAGGTGATGGCGGCCGGCGTCAACCGGCCCGATGTGCTGCAACGGCTCGGCGGCTACGCGCCGCCGCCCGGCGCCTCTGATGTGCTGGGGCTGGAGGTCGCCGGCGACGTCGCCGCGCTGGGCGAAGGCGTGGCGATGCACAACGTCGGCGACCCTGTCGTCGCGCTGCTGCCCGGCGGGGGCTACGCCGAATATGCGATCGCGCACGAAAGCAACGCGCTGCCCGCGCCGCAGAGCCTGTCGATGATCGAGGCGGCGGCGATCCCCGAGACATACTTCACTGTGTGGACCAACGTGTTCGAGCGCGGCGGGTTGAAGGCTGGCGAGTGGTTGCTCGTCCACGGCGGCGCGTCGGGCATCGGCACGACGGCGATTCAACTCGCCAAGGCGTTCGGCGCGAAGGTGATCGCCACCGTCGGCTCGGACGAGAAGGCGCAAGCGGCGGCCAAGCTCGGCGCTGACGTCGTCGTCAACTACAACGCCCAAGATTTCGTCGCCGTCACGCGCGCCGCGACGGGCAAGGGCGCCGACGTGATCCTCGACATGGTTGGCGGCGATTACGTCCAGCGCAATTACGCCGCCGCGGCGATGGACGGGCGGATCGTGCAGATTGCGTTCCTGAGAGGGGCGACGACGCAGGTCGATCTGCGGCCGCTGATGATGAAGCGGCTGGTCCATACCGGCTCGACCTTGCGGCCGCGCTCGCCCGCCGAGAAGGCTGAGATCGCCGAGCATCTGCGCGAGAAAGTCTGGCCGCTGCTGGAAGCGGGACGTTGCAAGCCGATCATCGATTCGACGTTCCCGCTCGATTCCGCCGACAAGGCGCATGCGCGCATGGAATCCTCAGGCCATTTCGGCAAGATCGTGCTGACGATCTGAATGGCGCGATATCGGCTGACGATTGAATATGACGGCGCGGGTTATTCCGGCTGGCAGCGGCAGGAGAACGCGCGCTCGATCCAGCAGGCGCTCGAACAGGCGATTGCAGTATTCGCTCCGGAAGTGCGGCATGTCGCCGGCGCTGGGCGCACAGACGCGGGCGTGCATGCGCGCGGTCAGGTCGCGCATGTCGATCTCGACCGGGATTGGCCGGGCTGGCGGTTGCGCGAGGCGATCAACGCGCATCTGACGCGCGACAGAATCAGCGTGATCGAGGCGGCGGCGGTCGCCGCCGACTTCGATGCGCGGCGCAGCGCCACAGCGCGGCACTACCGCTATGTCGTGATCAACCGGCGCGCGCCGCTGGTGTTCGAGCGCGGCCGCGCGTGGCGCGTCAAGCAACCGCTCGATGCGACCGCCATGCAAGGGGCGGCGCAAGGCCTGGTTGGACGCCACGATTTCTCGACCTTCCGCGACGCGCAATGTCAGGCGAATTCGCCGCTGCGCACGCTCGATTACATCAGGGTCGAACGCGACGGCGAGACGATCCGCTTCGACGTCGGCGCGCGTTCGTTCCTGCACCGGCAGGTGCGCTCGATGGTGGGTTCGCTGGTCGAAGTGGGTTTGGCCAAATGGAGCGCGGCGGATTTGCGCGCCGCGCTCGACGCCGCCGACCGCAGCCGCTGCGGCCCCGTCGCGCCGCCCGACGGGCTTTATCTGGATCGGGTCGAATATCCCTGAAAATATCGATTCAGAATGCGCTCGTAAATTTGCGACAAAGCTTCGAGATCTTCGAGATCGGCGTATTCGTCGACGCCGTGCATGTTGCCGCTGAGCAGGCCGAGTTCAACCACCGGACAGATGTCCTTGAGGAAGCGCGCATCCGATGTGCCGCCGCCGGTGGAGAGTTCGGGCCGCCGGCCGGTCACGTCGGCGACGGCGTCGCTGACGAGATCGGTGAACGGGCCGCGCGGAGTGAGGAATGAAACGGCGTTGGTTGGATCGAACGCAAGCTCATAGGTCGCGCCGGTCGCGTCGAGGCGGTGGCCGATTTCCGTCGCGAGCGTCAGCGGCGTCCAGCTATCGTTGAAGCGGATGTTGAAGAGCGCGCGCACCTCGCCGGGAATGACGTTGGCGGCGGGATTGCCGACGTCGACGGAGACGATCTCCAGATTGCTGGGCTGGAAATCGGGCGTGCCGGCGTCGAGCGCGGGAGCCAGCAGCGCGTCGAGCGCGCGGGGCAGGGCGCGCACGGGATTGTCGGCCAGATGGGGATAGGCGACGTGGCCCTGTTTGCCGATCAACCTGAGACGCCCGGTCAGCGAGCCGCGCCGGCCGTTCTTGATCGTGTCGCCGAGGCGCGCGACGCTGGTCGGCTCGCCCAGCACGCAATGGTCGATCCGCTCTCCGCGCGCGCGCGCCCATTCCACCAGCTTGATTGTGCCATCGACGGCGGGGCCTTCCTCATCGCCGGTCAGCAGGAAGGCGATAGATCCGCTGCAGCCGCCCGAGGCGGCGAAGCGAAGGCTGGCGGCGAGCGCGGCGGCGACGCCGCCCTTCATATCGGCCGCGCCGCGCCCCCACAGCCGCCCTTGCGCGATCTCGCCCGCGAAGGGATCGCAGCGCCAGCGGGAGGCGTCGCCGGGCGGCACGACGTCGGTATGGCCGGCGAAGGCGAGGCAAGGATCGGCGCTTCCAAATCGCGCATAAAGGTTCTCGATCTCGCCGAAGCGCAGTCGTTCGCAGGCAAAGCCGGCGTGCGCGAGCAGCTCTTGCACATAGGCGAGCGCGCCTTCGTCGGCCGGCGTCACGGAGCGGAAGCGAACCAGCTTTTGCGCGATCTCCAGCGCGGTCGGGCAAGTCATTGGGGGCGTCATCTCGGGCGCATTTCTCGCACCAGCGCGGCCCAATCGAGCGCGACGTCGTAGATTGGCGGCTCGGTGTTGGAGAGCAGGGTCCACAGGCCCGGCACCTGGCTGTGCTTGAGCGCCTTGACCAGCACCCGGCCGTCGGCGAGGCCGCAAACGCACATGCGCCCGATCAGGTCGTCGCCCGGCGGGTCGCGCACGTCGTCGTAGAACACCAGCCAATTGTCGAACAAGGCGCCGAGCGAATGGCCGCGGATCTGCACCGCGACGGTGGAATCGCTCGCTGCGTCCGGCGCGTCGACGTCGTCGAACGGGCCTTGCGCGTCGGCGTAGAAATGGGCGATCGCGCCGGCGCCGACATAGCCGACGAGGGGAACGCGGCCGGTCGGATGGCGCGAGCGGCCGCCCCCCACCAGACGCGGCGGCTCGACGCCGAGATACTCGGCGACGATGGCGATCTCCTCGGCCCGCAGGCGGCGCGAGCCGTTGAGCAGGTCGGTCACGGCGGAGGGCGAGCGACCGAGCGCGCGGGCCAGACCGCTGCGGGTCTTGCGCTTTTCCTTCAGCCCTTCCCGAATCCATTCGACCGTCATGCGTTAACTATTCGGCTTTTCAGAACGCTGTGCAATTATGAAATTCAGAAATTTTCTTGACAGAAGTGTTCTGTTTCCCCAAAATAAGAACATAACACGAACAAATTGGAGGCTGGGATGGCAAGAGTCGGGGCGCGCGAACGCAAGACGGAAACCGACAACGAACGAACCCGCCGCGCCTGTCAGCGCCATCTCACCGACCTCAAACGGGCGCACGGAAAACCCCCGCCGGATGTCGCTGTGAAGGCCACTTCGACGCCGATCCGCATGTCAGGCGTCGCCCACTCGTCCAACTGCACCTCGCCAGGCGCCCTCTGCGCGGAGTTGATGTCATGACCCTGAAGCCCCGCAAGACGAAGAAAGCGAAAGCCTCGGCGGCGGACGATAAGCTCGACGCCACGCCGGAACGGCTCGCGCGCGCCGACGAGGCGGGCCAGACGGCCGAAAAGGCGCCGGGGCGGGCACGCCGCCTGCTCGATCCGTTCGACGTGATGCGCGCCACCCGGGCGCTGGCGCCGCACGATCCCAAGCTCAACGACATCCGCTGGCTGACCGGCGAGGCCCTGCGCCGCATCCACAGCCGCGCCGGCCTCGACGGCCTGCGCGCGGTGGCGCTGGATCGGATTGGACAATCCGGCTTCGGCCCCCGCTCCGGCCTGCCGGCGAGCGAGATCGCGCTGCACGCGCGGGATAAAATCAGGGCGTCGCAAGAGAAGGTCGGCCCGGCCGCCTGGCCGATCCTGACGCGCATCATCCTGGAGGGCGGCGGCGTGCGCGAATGCCGCGGCTACGTGCCCGAGATCGTCACGCCCTGGCGCGCCGACGCCGTCGTGACCGACCGCTTGCGGGTTGCGCTCGACGCGCTGAGCGGGCTGGTCGGGGTGACGGGGGGGAGGCGGTGAGGGGTTGGCGGTACGGCGCGCTAGTGGCGACTATCTTCGCCGTGAAGGAGTTGCACGCGGCGGGCAAGGTGCTGGCAAAGGCTATGGCGGCGCGGCTACTACACGCGCTGAGTGATGCGGGCCAAATGGGGTAAGGTTACTTCCGAGTGTAAGCGTAAGGGCGTTAGGGTTTGGCGTGGGCTCTAGATATGTTGCAAATCTGTAACCCCTCCCCATATTCGCATCGTATGGACAGCGGACGCGGCATCGCACTTCTCACGCCAGCCCTACGCAATTTCCCGTTAGCATGAGGAACTGCCGGCAGCCCGTAACGTTTGGGTGACGGTTACGGATGCGCGCCCTCTTGGTCCGACGCGGACGCCTGTTGAATGACGAGAAAGCGGGCGTTTGTGTAAACTCTTTCGCCACGCATTGCGTTGACTATGCCCTGTCGATGCCGCATGGGATAGTTCGCAGGCGCAAAAAAGACAAGAAGGTGCTGTGGTTTCGCTTGGGTTGACGGTTGCGCGGCAATATGCATCGTGTGGACAAACGGTGCGTGAAGTCGCCGGTCTCGGGAGAGGACGCTAGCAATGCTGATGCATGCTACGATTCGCGAGCTGCGTAAGCTTGCCAAGAAGCCCCTTGATCAGATGGGGCCGGACAAGTTCTCTTTCTCTGTTCGCTGCCTGATTGAAAAAAAGGGCGAGGTCTGGCAGGGGTTCACCCTTGAATATGGCTTAGCGGTTCAGGGCGAGTCAGCGGTTGATGTGCATAGTCGTCTGGATCGCATAGTGTGTTCGTATGTCTATGATGCCGTTTTCGGCGACGACCGCGAGCATTCAGAGGACCTCCTAACGCGCAAGGCTGCGCCGGAGGTGTACGTGAAATTTTATTTGTATAACTTGTTATCCTTCCTTCGCAGGAAGGGTGGCGGCCAATCAGACGTGCGCGCTTATCGCGAGCCTCTTGCATTGACGGACGGAATGTGTTCGCCCTGCTGAATGAGCGGGCAGCATCCCCCTATTTCCTGTTCTGATTTCAAAGGCATTCTTTCTGGCTTGGGTTTCAAACCCAAGCCGAAGAAGTCTGGGACCTCCCATGAGGATTGGGTAGCGACGTTTCGGGACAAATACCGTAAGGTCACGGTCGATTGCCCCAAAGCGCCGTTCTCGCAAGACCTCATTTCCTCTATGGCTAGGCAAGCAGGCGTCACTAAGAAGGAAATTTACGATCTGTACTTTCGGAGGACAACCGGCGTTAGCGTGACTGAATAGAGCGCTGCCAATATCCTTTCCACTGGCGCGAAACCGGAAGCGCCAACGCGGATTTGACGGGGATAAGGTACTATTCGCCATTTGATACGCGGCGGTGATCCTCGCGCTAAGCCATTTCGTGACCGTAGGCGGCGAAGTATTTGCCCGAGATTTGGTGATGAATGCTGATCTCGGCGCGGCGGATGCACGAAAAAAGTTGACTCGGCGTCATTCGTGGAAGCGCCGCAACCGTTGAACCCATAACCGCCTCCCCATTACCAAAACTTCATCTCCACGCCACTCCCCGTAAAGCCGCCACGCTCCATATTACGAGAACGAAGTTCCCGGAGCGCCGAATGAGCGTGGTTCCCTTCAACGACCGCCGCAGGGCGATGCGTCGCGTTTGGCTCAGCGCCGCCGCCGCCGCTTCGATCGGCGGCGCCGGTCTGGTCGAGGCCGCGTCGGGCTATGCGGCCGCTTATGCGGCGGAGACCTCGGGTCCGGCTTCGTTCGCCGATATCGTCGAGCGGGTCAAAGGCTCCGTCGTCTCCGTCAAAGTGAAACTCGCCGATTCCGCGGAGGAGGACTCCGACGACGAGAGTGGCCCGCAATTTCCTCGCGGCGGCCCGTTCGAGCGTTTCTTCAAGCGGTTCGGCATCCCCTCGCCCAACGGGGAAGGCCGCCATATGGGACCGCCGCACGGACGCGGGATGGCGCAAGGCTCGGGCTTCTTCATCAGTTCGGACGGCTACATCGTCACCAACAATCACGTTGTCGAACACGCCAGTTCGGTGACGGTCACCACCGACGCCGGCAAGACGCTTACCGCCAAGGTGATCGGCGCCGATCCCAAGACCGATCTCGCGTTGTTGAAAGCCGAGGGGACGGACTTTCCCGCCGTCCGCTTCGCCGCCAAGGGGCCGCGCGTCGGCGATTGGGTGATCGCGGTCGGCAATCCGTTCGGCCTCGGCGGCACGGTGACGGCCGGCATCGTTTCGGCGCGCGGGCGCGACATCGGCTCGGGCCCCTACGACGATTTCATCCAGATCGACGCGCCGGTCAATCACGGCAATTCCGGCGGCCCGACCTTCAACAACGAGGGCGAGGTGGTCGGCGTCAACACGGCGATCTTCTCGCCCTCGGGCGGCAGCGTCGGCATCGGTTTCGCCATTTCCAGCGACGTCGTGCAGACGGTGATCGAGCAACTGAAATCGCATGGCTCGGTGGCGCGCGGCTGGCTCGGCGTCGAAATCCAGCCGGTGACGCCGGATCTCGCCGATTCGCTCGGCGTCAAGCCGGACGCGGGCGCGCTGGTGGCCAAGGAGACCGACGGCTCCCCCGCCGCCGAGGCCGGCGTCAAGGTCGGCGACGTGATCGAGGCGGTCAACGGCGACGCGGTCGCCAGTCCGCGCGATCTCGCCCGCCGCATCGCCGCCTTCGGGCCGCAGAAGTCCGTGACTTTGACGGTCACCCGCGATGGCAAGGAGCAGAAGCTCGATGTGAAGCTGGGCGCGATGCCGAATGAACCCGTGACCGCAGCGATTGATCCCGCACCCGACGAGAGCCAGCCGGGTCAATCGGCGCTCGGCAAACTCGGGTTGGAGCTTGAGCCGGCCAAAGGCGGCGGCGTGCAGATTGTGGCCGTCGAGGCCGACAGCGCCGCCGCGCAGCGCGGCCTGCAGGAAGGCGACGTCATCGTCAACGCCGGCGGCAAGCAGGTCTCCAAGCCCGCCGATATCGTCGCGGCGATGGATGAGGCGCGCGGCGCCGGGCGCAAGTCTCTGCTGCTGCGGGTGAGAACGGATCAGTCGGTTCGCTTCGTGGCTTTGCCGCTGAAGAAAGCGTCCTGACTTCATGAGATCGGCGCCGACCGCCCCAATTCGGCGCCGACGAGGCCGGCAATAACGCGTCCGCTCCCCGCAGGACGCAGCCGGCCCCATGGGCGGCAAGCCTTCCCCCTCAGGCTTGCCGCCCTATGTTTTTGACAAGCCCGACGCGCTATATATGCGGGCGAGAAGCGTCGGCCGAACGGAACCGCCATGCGCCTGTTGCTGATCGAAGACGACCGTGAAGCCGCCGCCTATCTGGTGAAGGCTTTCCGCGAATCCGGCCACCTGATCGACCACGCCGCCGACGGCGTCAGCGGTTACGATCTCGCGCATGAGGGCGACTACGACGTGATGGTGGTCGACCGCATGCTGCCGAAGATGGACGGACTTTCGCTGATCGCATCCTTGCGCGCGCAGGAGAACGCGACGCCGGCGCTGATCCTGTCCGCGCTCGGTCAGGTCGACGATCGCGTCAAGGGCCTGCGCGCCGGCGGCGACGATTATCTCAGCAAGCCCTACGCCTTCTCCGAACTGCTGGCGCGCGTCGAGGCGCTCGGCCGCCGCCGTCCCAAGGGCGCGCCGGAGGAGACGGTCATCCGCGTCGGCGACCTCACGCTGGACCGGCTCTCTCACAAGGTCTCGCGGGCGGGCGAGGAAATCACCCTTCAGCCGCGCGAGTACCGGCTGCTCGAATATCTGATGCAGAACGCCGGCAAGGTCGTCACCCGCACCATGCTGCTGGAGCATGTCTGGGACTATCATTTCGATCCCCAGACCAACGTGATCGACGTGCACGTCTCGCGGTTGCGCGCGAAGATCGACCGCGATTTCGACGCGGCGCTGATCCACACCGTGCGCGGCGCGGGATATATGATCCGTGACGGCGCTCGGTAAGACGCTGCGTTCGACGGCGTTCCGTCTCACCTTCGCCATCTTCGGCTTCGGCGCCATTGGCGCGGCGGTCGTGCTCGGCCTTGTCGCGGTGCAGGTCATCAAGCTGGTCGATGAGGAAACGCGGGCCGCCATCGCGTCGGAAGCCGAATTGTTGCTGGAGCAATATGATTCCGGCGGCCTGCGCCGCCTCGGCCTCGTGCTGGCCGCGCGCTCCCGCGCCCCCGGCGGTTCGCTCTATCTGTTGACCGACGCGATCGGCGAACCGCTGGTCGGCAACGTCAGTCAATTGCCGCCCTCGCTGACGCTGGCCTCGGGCTTCGGCGAAACACGCTATCAGGGCGTGGCCGGCGCCAAAATGGGCCGCGCGCTGGCGCGCGTCTACGCGCTGCCCAATGGCTTTCGTCTGCTGGTCGGCCACGATCTTGGCGATCGCGGCCGCATCGGCGCGGTGATGGTGCGAACGCTGTCGTTCTCGCTGGTGCTGTTCGCAGGTCTCGCCGCGCTCGGCGCGCTGTTCGTCGCCCGCCGCGTGCTGCGTCGCATCGACGCGATGAACGTCTCCGCCAAGGCGCTGATGGCCGGCGACATGACCGAACGGCTGCCGGTGTCGGGCTCGGGCGACGAACTCGACCGGCTGGCGGTGGGGCTCAACCAGATGCTGGCGCGCATCGGCGAATTGATGAGCGGCTTGCGCGAAGTCTCCGACAATATCGCCCACGATCTCAGAACGCCGCTGACGCGGCTGCGCAATCACGCCGAGGAGGCCTTGCGGGTCGATGGCGACAAGGACGCCTATCGCACCGCGTTGTTGCGCACCATCGAGGAATCCGACGGTTTGATTCGCGTGTTCGACGCGCTATTGATGATTGCGCGCGCCGAAGCGGGGGCGGATCGTTCCGGGCTCGCCCGGCTCGATCTCGGCGAAGTCGTCGCCGGCGTGGCCGAATTATACGAGCCGCTGGCGGAGGAGAGGGGCTTTGCGCTCACTGTCGATTGCGAGCCGGGTCTGGCGCTCGAAGGACGGCGCGAATTGATCGGACAGGCGCTCGCCAATCTCATCGACAACGCGCTGAAATACGGCGCCGGCGCGATGGACCGTAACGAGATCGCCGTCGCCGCGCGGCGCGAGGGCGGCGACGTGGTGATCGAGGTGGCCGACCGCGGCCCCGGCGTCGCGGCGCAGGACCGGGAGCGCGTGTTCGACCGTTTCGTGCGGCTGGAAAGCGCGCGCTCGCGCCCGGGTTCGGGGCTCGGCCTGTCGCTGGCGGCCGCGGTCGCCCGGCTGCATGGCGGCGCGGTGCGGCTGGAGGACAATGCGCCGGGGCTGAAAGTCAGGCTGACGCTGCCGGCCGCCCCGCCGTGAGCGGCCCGCTCGGCCCGCCGCGATCGCGCGGGCGCGCCGCCGCGCCCCACCTGTTCGACGCCATCGCCGATCATTCGCCCTACCTCGGCGCGCTAATCGAGGGGGATCGCGCGCGGGCTTTGGAATGGCTCGATGCGTCCGAAGCCGCGCTCGCGGGCGTCGTCGCCACGCTCAACGGAGCGCGTTTCCCCGATGAGGCGAGCGCGATGCGCGCGCTGCGCCGCGCCAAGCGCGAGGCCGCGCTCGCGGTGGCGCTGGGCGATCTCAGCGGACGGTTCGACGTCGACGCCGCGACGGCGGGGTTGACCCGTTTCGCCGACGCCGCCGTGCGCGCCGCCTTGCGCTTCGTGCTGGGGGACGCGGCGCGCGAAGGCCGGCTGAAGCTCGACCCCGATCACGTTGAGCGCGATTGCGGCTTCGTCGTGCTGGCGCTCGGCAAGCTCGGCGGGCGCGAACTCAACTATTCCAGCGATATCGACCTTGTCATCTTCTACGATCCCGATGCGCTCGCGATTCCGCAAGGCGTTGCGCCCGGGCCGCTGTTCGTGCGGCTCGCCAAGCGGTTAGCGCGTTTGCTGGATGAACGAACCGCCGACGGCTACGCGCTGCGTGTCGATCTGCGGCTGCGCCCCGATCCCGGCGCGACGCCGATCGCCATGTCGCTGCCGAGCGCGGCCTCCTACTACGAATCGCTCGGCCAGAACTGGGAGCGGGCGGCGATGATCAAGGCGCGCCCGATCGCGGGCGACCTCGCGCTGGGCTCATCCTTTCTCGCCGAACTGACGCCGTTCATCTGGCGCAAATATTTCGATTACGCGGCGATCGCTGACATTCACGCGATGAAGCGGCAGATCCACGCGGTGCGCGGCCACGGCGAGGTGGCGGTGGCCGGTCACGACGTGAAACTCGGACGCGGCGGCATTCGCGAGATCGAGTTTTTCGTGCAGACGCAACAGCTCGTGTTCGGCGGCCGTCTTCCCTCGCTGCGCGGCGCGCGCACGGTGGAGATGCTGCGCGAACTCGGCCGTCAGGGTCTTGTCGACGCGGGCGCGGTCGAAGCGCTGTCGCGCGCCTACGCCTACTTGCGCGCCGTCGAGCACCGGCTGCAAATGATCGCCGACGAGCAGACCCAGCGCCTGCCGGTCGAGGATGGGCCGCTCGCGGGCTTTGCGCGATTTTGCGGCTATGCGGGACGAGCGGGCTTCGCGCGCGACCTCACGCATCATCTGCGCGCGGTCGAGAAACATTATGCGCTGCTGTTCGAGAATGCGCCCAAACTCGACGACGCGGCGGGCAGCCTCGTCTTCACCGGCGTCGCCGACGATCCCGACACGCTGGCGACGCTGACGCGGCTGGGGTTCCGTCGCCCAGAACAGGCGACCGAGACGATCCGCGGCTGGCATTTCGGCCGCCGCCCCGCCGTGCAGAGCGCGCGCGCTCGCGAAGTTCTCACCGAGTTGACGCCGGGATTGCTCACCGCCTTCGCCGGCTCCGGCGACGCCGACGCCGCACTCGCCGCCTTCGACGCGATGCTGACGCGGATGCCGGCGGCGGTCGAACTGATGTCGATCCTGCGCGCCAATGCGCGCCTGCGCGAATTGTTCGGCGATCTCCTCGGCGGCGCGCCTCGCCTGGCCGAAGTGGTCGCCGCGCGGCCGCACGCGCTCGACGCATTGATTGATCCGGCTCGCGCCGCGCTCGCCGATGCGCTCGACGAGGACCGCGAGAGCGCGCGGGCGCTGGCCTATCTCGCGCCTGCGCGCGACTACGAGGACGCGCTGAACCGCGCGCGCGATTTTGCGGCGGAAGAGAAATTCCTGATCGGCGTGCGGCTGCTGTCGGGCGCGCTCGACGCCGACATGGCCGCGCGCGCCTATAGCGCGCTGGCGCAGGCGTTAGTGGCCGCGTTGCTCGCGCGCGTGCAGGAGGAATTCGCGGCCGAGCACGGAATGGTCGCCGGCGGGCGCGTCGCGGCGCTGGCGATGGGCAAGCTCGGCTCGCGCGAAATGACCGCCGCTTCCGATCTCGATCTGATCGTGATTTACGATTTCGCCGGCGACGTCTCGGACGGCCGCCGCCCGCTGGGCGCGGGGCTCTATTATGCGCGGCTGACGCAGCGCCTCGTCGCCGCCTTGACCGCGCCGACCAAGGCGGGCCGGCTCTACGACGTCGATCTGCGACTGCGTCCCTCCGGGCGCAAGGGGCCGCTGGCGACCTCGCTTGCCGCCTTCGCCGCCTATCAGCGCGAGGAGGCGGAGACCTGGGAGCACATGGCGCTCACCCGCGCGCGCTGCGTCGCGGGCGACGCCTCCCTGGCGGCGGAAATAGGGACAATCACGCGCGACGTGCTTTGCCGGGTGCGCGCGCGACGCGTTCTGTCGCGCGACATTCTCGCCATGCGGGCTTTGATCGCCAAGGAGAAAGCCGATAAAGGCGCGTTCGATCTCAAGCTCGCGCCGGGCGGCCTGATCGACGTCGAGTTCGTCTCGCAATTTCTCATCCTCGCCCATGCGGCGGATCATCCGGAATTGCTCAGCGTCGAGCCTCGCGCGGCGCTGGCGGCGGCGGCGCGCGCGGGGCTTTTGTCGGCGAGCGACGCGCAAATACTGATCGAAGCGCATCGGCTCATGACGACGGTGACGCAGGTTCTGCGCCTGACGCTGCCCGACGATTCCGCGCCCGATCAGGCCGCCGCCGGGGTCAAGCGACGGATCGCGGCGGCGGCGGGAGCGCCCGATTTCGAGCGTCTCGTCGTCGAACTCGCCGCCGCGCGTGCCCGGGTGCGGCCGATCTTCACGCGCACGCTGGCGGGATGAGAGCGCTCGCTCACGGGATGACAAGCGGCGCGCTTGCCGCTAAGCGAGCCTCGGCGCCCCCTGGGACAGGCTTATGAGCTACGTCGACACCATCCTCGAACCGGGTGAACAGGTGCGCTATCGCACCTCGATCAGTTGGACCGTCTACGCCAACGGAATCTGGATCGCGCTCGCCGCGCTGATCTCCGCCTATGTCGGGCTGAAATTCTACGCCGGCTGGCTGTTCGCCGTCAGCGGCGCGTTGGGGCTGATCGCGCTCGCCCTGTTCGCGGTCGCGCATCTCAAGCGTCTGTCGACCGAAATCGCCGTCACCGATCGCCGCATCATCTTCAAGCAGGGCCTCGTGCGGCGCCACACTGTCGAGATGAACATGGCCAAGATCGAGAGCGTCGATGTCGATCAGACCTTGCTTGGCCGGGTGTTCGACTATGGCGATGTGACGGTGCGCGGCGTCGGCAGCACGTTCGAGCGGCTTCAGTTCATCGACGCGCCGCTCCGGCTGCGCACGACCGTGACTGCGGGGTGAAGGGCGGGCTGAGAACCCTGCGCGTGCTGCCCGGACCTCGACGCTCGCGCGGCTGGTTGGTCGCCGGGCCTTTCCGCATCCCCTGCGCGCTCGGTCCCGCCGGATTGGTGCGCGTCAAGCGCGAGGGCGACGGCGGCACGCCGGCCGGGCGCTATCGGCTGTTGTGGGGCTATTTCCGTCCCGACCGGACGCGGGCGCAAGCCGGCGGCGTGCCGCTACTGCCGCTGCGGCGCGATTCCGGCTGGTGCGAAGATCCCGCCAGCCGCAACTACAACCGGCCGGTGCGCGCGCCCTCGCGCGACGCCACCGATCGGATGTGGCGGCAGGACGATCTCTATGATCTGACCTTCGTGCTGGACCAGAATTTCACGCGCCGCGCCAAGGGGCAGGGCAGCGCGATTTTCTTTCACATCGCCCGCCCGGACCTGTCGCCGACGGCGGGCTGCATCGCCATCTCCGCCGCGGCGATGCGTCGGCTCGCCCCGCATCTGGCCCGCGAAGCGGTGATGATCGTGGGTTAAAAAAACCGCCCCGGATGGGGCGGCGCTAAAGAACGCGGTGCGGGGAGGAAACGCGCCGCGAGAGTAAATTTAAACCGCGACCTTGAAGGTCTTGGCGACATGCGCCTTGATCGGCGCGACCGTCTCGTCGGCGACCTTGCGCGCGAACTCCGCGAGTTCCTTGGAGCGGGCGGAGGCTTCCTCGAAGCGCGCGCGCGCGAACTCTGTGTGCAGCGTCACGAACTCCGACATCGACTTGGCCGAGGCCAGCGACTTGAACAGCTCGAACTGCGCCTCGGCGGCGGACTTGACCGAATCGAGCGCCTTGACGTTGAGCGCGATGACGCCTTCGCGCGCGGCGCCCAGCGAAGCTTCGACGGCGGCTGTCGCCTCCTCGGCGGCCGATTTCGCCTGCGCGAATTTGGCGCGCGTATCGACGATGCCCTTGCCGACCATCGCACGAACATTCTCGCTGATATCCGTGGCGACGGCTTGCGGCGCTTCGACCGTCTCGACCGTTTCGGCGGCGACGCTCGCGAACGAGGGCGTCTCGGCGACCGGCTCCGATTGTTCAAACTTCGGCGACAACGTCGGCTGTTCAATCATGATTGCCGGCCGGGCGGGTTTCTTGGGTGCGCTGGCCATATCTGAAATTTCCTTTCGCGTTGAATTTTGCTCTCACTCCGCCTTCGGCGCAGCGCTCTTCTGGATCACGGCGCCGAGTTCCTTGGCCTGCGACTGCAAGGCGGCGATCTGCGTCTTCAAATATTCGCTCTGGAGCGTGAAGGCTTCCTGCGGGTCCTTGACCTGCACCAGCTTGTTGACGAAATCGAATGCGGCGTTGATGTTCTGCTCGGCGAAGCTCAGCGTCTGCGAGCTGACGGTCTTGGCGCTGGTGCGCGCGTTGGCGCTGGCGGAATCGACCGCGTCGGTGGTCTTCTGCGCGACGGTCACGAAACCTTCGAACGCCTTGCGGGCCTGCTCGACGCTCTTCTGCGCGAAATCACGCAGGTCCACCGGCACTTCGAATTGCGGATTGGTCATGTTCATCACTCCCTTGCATAGCTCGGCTGGGCGAAAGACGCTCCAACATGCCCAAACATATAGCAATGTCTTTGTTGCATTGCAACATAAATTTTGCGTCGCACCAGGGGATTTAACCTTAACCAACCGTTTACGGGCGCGGCGCGCGCCCGGACGCGCAAAGTTTTTAAGACTTTGCTAAGCTTCTTCAGTTGCGGCCGCCCGGGGAGCGCCCGCAGGCGATTCGTGCGCGAGGGGCTGTCGAGGATTCATGGAGTTAGGGCCCACCGTCGCCGAGTCCGAATGGGCCGGGCGCCTCGCGCGCACTCCCTTCGCCGCCGCTCTGGCGAGGGGCGCGCCGCTGTTTGTTGCCAAAGGGGAGCCGCCCCATATCATTTTCGCAACTTCGGCCGCTCTCGTCGCCTTCGGGGCGCCGGATCTGCGCGCGCTGGATACAGCGCTGCTGGTCAACGACGGACTTGCCGCCCACCGCTTGCGACGTCTGGCGGCGGAATTGAGCGAGGACGCGCCGGCGCGGCTGGAAATGCTACGCTTTTTCGTCGTGCGAAAGCCGGTCAGCGTCTATTGGCTGTGCGCGCGTCTGCGCCGCGACGGCGAAACGTTTTTCGTCGCCGCGGACCCCTCCGCGATGGGCGAGGAGGCCACCGCGCCGCCCATGCGCGAACCTGCCAAAGCTGATCTGGCCGCGCCGTCCTCGCGCTTCCTGTGGCGGCTCGACGCCGAGGGCCGATTCGGCGCCCCGGATGCGGTTCTGACGGCGCGTCTTGGCGTCCACGCGCCGCGCGAAGGCGAAACGCTCGGCGCCCTGAGCGCGCGCGCGGGGCTGGGTCCGGAATGGACGCAGGCCGTTTCCGGGCTGAAGACTTTTACCGGCTTGCGGCTGAACTGGCCGGAGCCCGGCCGCGAAGCCGCGCAAGCCGCACGCCTCTCAGGCGCGCCCTTGTTCACCGCCGGTCAGCGCTACGAGGGTTTTCGCGGGTTCGGCGTGTTCACCGGCGAGCGAATCCGGATAGTTGGCGCGCCCGCAACACTTGGCAAGGCGCCGACGACCTCGCCCGCCCGCGTCAAGCCGGCGCCGGGCGACGCCGCCGCGCTGCTCAATTGGCTCCAGCGCCAGCACCCTGCGCCGCTGCCGGTCGCGCCCGGCGTTCCAACCGACGCGGCCACCGCGCCGGCTCTGGCCATCATCTCGGCGCTGGCGGCCTTGTTGCAGCCCAAGGCCGCCCCCGCCGCGGCCCAGCCGGAGCCTCCCGCCCCGCCCAAGATCGCCGAAGCGCCGGCCAATAGCGCAGAAATTGTCGTGCTGCGGCCAAATGCGACGCCCGAACCCGCGTCGTCGCCGCGCAATGGCGACAGCGTGTCGCTCTCCTCGCAGGAGCGCGACGCCTTCAAGGAAATCGCGCGCCAGCTCGGCGTCAGCGTGCGCGGCGCGAAGTCCGACCCGAAGTCGGCAACGGAAGCGTCCGCCGACGCCGAACCCGCCGTGGCGCACGACCTCGAAGCCGACGATCTCGTCGCGCTGCTCGACGCCTTGCCGATCGCGGCGCTGTTGCTGCGGGGCGGCGAGGCGCTTTACGCCAACAAGACCCTGCTCGATCTCGCCGGTTATCGCGATCTCGCCGATTTTCGCGCCCGTGACGGCGTGAAGGCGATTTTTCGCGGGCGCGATCCTCAGACGCTCGCCCCCGGCGGAATCGTCGCTGGCGTTCCGCTGGTCGCCGCCGGCGATCGCATCCTCACCGTCGACGCGCAGGTTCGCCCGGCCACGTGGCGCGGCGCGCCGGCGCAACTCGTCTCGATGCGGCGCTCGCGCGAGGCCGATCATCAGGCGGAATTGCGCGCCGTCGAGCGCGAGACGGCGATGCACGCCGCGCGCGCGCGCGATTTCGCCGCCGCCCTCGACGCGGCGCGCGACGGCATGGTGCGGCTCGATCGCGGCGGCCACATTCTGGGTATGAACAAGGGCGCCGAAAAGCTGTTCGGCTACGATCAGAAAGAGACGGCCGGCGAAAGTTTTCTGACATTGTTCACCCCCGCCGCCCAGTCGTCGGCGACGCAGACGCTGGAACGGCTGGCGCGCAGCGACGGCGGCCCGGTCGAAAGGCTCGACGCCGTCGCGCGCCATCAGGACGGTAGGCAATTCCCGGTGCGGCTGGAAATGGGCCGGCTCGCCAACCAGCCCGAGCCCGATTTTTTCCTGCTGATCACAGATTGCAGCCAGTCGCTGGCGGGATCGGAAGATTCCCGCGCCGCGCTCGAGGCGGCCGAGAAGGCGAGCGCGGCGAAAACCGAACTGCTTTCGCGCGTCAGCCACGAGATGCGCACGCCGCTGCACGCGATTCTGGGATTTTCGGAGGTCATCCTCGAAGAGCGCTTCGGGCAAATCGGCAATGAGCGCTACCGCGACTATATCAGGGACATCCACGCCTCCGGCCGTCATGTGCTGTCGCTGACCAACGACCTGCTCGATCTTACCAAAATCGAACTCGGCAAGCTGGATCTGCAATTCGCGCCGATCGAACTCAACGTCGTCGTGCGCGAATGCGTGGCGTTGATGCAGCCGCAGGCGGCGCGCGAACGCGTCATCATGCGCCTGTCGCTCTACGACAAGCTGCCCAACGTGATGGCCGACGAGCGGTCGCTGCGCCAGATCATGCTCAATCTGATGGCCAACGCCGTCAAATATAACGAACCGGGCGGGCAGGTGATCGTGTCGACCGCGCTCGACGATTCCGGCAGCGTGATCTTGCGCGTGCGCGACACGGGCGTCGGCATGAACGAGAACGAACTGGCGATCGCGCTGGAGCCGTTCAAGCGCGTGCCCGGCGCCAAGGCGGTGGAAGGCTCGGGAATCGGCCTGCCGCTGACCAAGGCGCTGGTCGAGGCCAACAACGCCGATTTCTCGATTAAAAGCCGCAAGGATCAGGGAACGCTGGTCGAGATCGCCTTCCCCGTCCAACAGGCGGCGCAGTAGGCCCTCAAGCGGATGCGGCGTCGGCGCGCGGGGGGGCGTCGAGAGCGGCGGCGGATTTCGCGGTGGTGGGGCCAAGGATGAGTTGCAGACCGCGCAGATTGGCGCCGTTCGGCGCCACGCAGTCCTCGCCCGCGCGTGCAACGACCTTGGCGCCGCCGACGAACAGCCCGATCACCACCAGATCGTAGTTGTCAGCGAGGCCTTCGACTATACGAACGGAAATTCCAGCCAGCGCGAGGCTCTGGCCGCGCGTGCCGGCGAATTTGCCCTCGCCGACCCATTCACTCCAGGTCCCGTCGGGAAATCTTACGCGATATTCGACCGCACGCAGCTCCGATTCAAGTTCGAGCCCCTGGATCGTGAATTTGTCGCCGCCTTCGTCGACAAAACCCTTGGCGCCGAAAATGTCGCCGCGCAGACCGACATGGGCGTTGATGACGACTTTCAGCGCGTCGGCGGGTAGCGGCGCGAGCGGCGCCCCCAGGCTCACCCGCCAGTCGGTCGGCGCGATGCGCTTTCGCACGACGCAGGCGCGACGGTGGAACGTCATGAAATCGATCGCGCGGCCATAGGTGCGCAGAAACGGGTCCTCAAGGCCATCGATGTCGATCAGGTCGTCGCCGACGAACAGGTCCATCCAGCGCTTGAGGAAATCTATGCAGGATTGGGTCGCGGAGCCGCGATAGGTCGCCTCCAAATCCCCGTAGTTCGTTTGCAAATCCTCGACCACGTAATGTCCGCCGCTGCGCAGAAACGGAAACAGCGCCCGCAGGCTCGTGATCTGGTGCTCCCACATATGCGAGCCGTCATCGACGATCAGATCGAACGGCCCATGTTTGGCGACGATCTGGGCGAGGTGTTCGAGGTTGGACTGGTCGGCCAGCTCGATGCTGATTCGGTCCGACTCGAATTGCAGGCAATTCACCAGAACATCGACGCCGACGATCTGCGCGTTGGGAAAATAATCGCGCCAGGTCAAAAGCGAGGCGCCCTGATAGACGCCGATCTCCAGCAGCTTGATCGGCTGGTCGCGCAACGGGTGCAACAAAGAATCGTAAAAAGTCAGATAGTTATGGTGCGAGGAGGCCTTGTCCGTGCCGTGCTTCAGCCCAAGCTCGTCTAACGTCTGCGGCATGGTTTCCCCGTCCGGCGCGGTTCGGCGCCGGCCCCGCTTTTGCGGATTTGCGCGCCCCAAGGCAAGAGGCGGGCTTAACGCTCGCGCGATTCTGCGTGAAAAAGCGCGACAATTCGTGTGATTCGCGAAAGGGGCGATGTTGCGGGAGACCGCGCTCTATGCGCCGGTGAAGGCGTTCCTCGAACGGCTCGGCTACCGGGCCAAGGGGGAGGTCGGCGGTTGCGATCTTGTCGCGCTCAACGGCGACGATCCGCCCGTTGTCGTGATCGCCGAACTGAAGATCGCGTTTACGCTCGAACTGCTGCTGCAAGCCGTCGACCGGGCGCGCGCGGGCGATGAAATCTGGCTTGCCGCGCGGCTCGCGCCGAAGGGGCGCCACGGCGACCGCCGCTTTCGTGACCTCTGCCGCCGCCTCGGTTTCGGCATGCTGGGCGTGCGCGACGACGGCGGGGTCGAACTGATCCTTTCGCCCGACGCCGCCATCCCGCGCCGCGACCCCAAGCGCCGCTCGCGGCTGGTGGCCGAGCATAACCGCCGGCTGGGCGATCCGCAGGCCGGCGGCGGCTCGCGCGCGCCGATCATGACCGCCTATCGCCAGCGCGCGCTGGCCTGCGCGCACGCGATGACGGCGGGACCGAAACGGCCGCGCGATCTGCGCCCGCTCGCCCCCGACGCGGGGCCGATCCTGCTCAGCAATGTCTACGGCTGGTTCGCGCCCGTCACGCGCGGCGTCTACGATCTCACCGAGGCGGGCAGGGCGGCGCTAAACCGCTGGCCCGCCGCGCGCGACGGCGGCAAGGAAATAGTTCACCGACACGTCCTTTGACAGCCGCCACTGGCGCCGCAGCGGGTCGAACGCGAGACCCCGCCGGGCGGTGACAACGAAGCCGGCGCGGCGCAAGGCGCCCGTCAGTTCCAGCGGCGTGACGAACTGCTCCCAGCGATGCGTGCCTTTGGGGAGCCAGCGCAGCACGTATTCGGCGCCGACAATCGCCAGCGCAAAGCTTTTCGCCGTGCGGTTGAGCGTGGACAGGCAGAGCATCCCGCCCGGCGCCACCAGCGAGGCGGCGGAGGCGACGAAGCCCGCGACGTCCTCGACATGCTCGACCACCTCCATCGCCAGCACCGCGTCGAACTTGCGCCCCTCCGCCGCCAGTTCTTCAACCGTGCCGGCGCGATAGGTCAGTTCCGCCCCGGTCGCTTCGGCATGGGCGCGCGCGGCTGCAATCGCCGAGGGCGCCGGATCGAGACCGGTGACGCGGGCGCCGAGCCGCGACAGCGGTTCGCTCAGCAGTCCGGCGCCGCAGCCGATGTCGAGGATAGACAGCCCTTCGAGCGGAGAGGAGCCTTGTGTGTGAAAGCGGCGCGCGAGGGTCTCGATCAGCCAGCCGATGCGGACGGGGTTG
>JANYIH010000178.1 GCA_025358745.1 Hyphomicrobiales bacterium
GTGTTCAACCCGACCGACACCGCCGACAATCTCAAGAAGCACGGCGGCTTCGTTCCCGGCGTCCGGCCCGGCGAACGCACCGCGCAATACATAGACCAAATACTGACTCGCATTACGGTCCTGGGCGCGGGATATCTGGCCATCATCTGCGTGTTGCCAGAGATGCTTCGCTACAATGCGGCCGGCGCTTTCGCGTTCGGCGGCACTTCGCTGCTGATCGTGGTCAATGTGACGATGGACACGGTGGCGCAAATCCACGGTCATTTGCAGGCGCATCAGTACGAGGGTCTGATCCGCAAGGCGAAATTGAGGGGGAGGAAGAGATGAGGCTGATACTGCTCGGGCCGCCGGGCGCGGGAAAAGGCACTCAAGCGACGCGGCTGACCGAGAAGTACGGAATTCCTCAACTCTCCACCGGCGACATGCTGCGCGCCGCCGTCAAGGCGCAAACGCCGATCGGACTCAAAGCCAGGGCGGTGATGGAGTCCGGCGCGCTCGTCTCCGACGAGATCGTGGTCGGCATCATCGCCGACCGGATCGAAGAGCCGGACGCCCACAACGGATTCATCCTCGACGGTTTCCCCCGCACCGTGGCGCAGGCCGAGGCGCTCGACGCGCTGCTGGCGCGCAAGCACATACGGATCGACGCGGCGATCGAACTCGTCGTCGACGCGCCAAAACTGATCGCCCGCATCGTCAACCGCGCCGCGCAAGCCCAGGCGGCCGGCCATGCCGTGCGCAAGGATGACGATCCCGAAGTCTTCAAGACCCGGCTGGAAGCCTACTTCCGCGATACTGCCGCAGTTACGCCGCATTATCGCGCAAAAGGGCTTTTGCGGGAGGTCGACGGCATGGCGGGAATTGGCGCAGTTTCCAAAGCCATAGATGCGATTTTGGCCTCGGCTTCGTGAACGGCCAAAGACAAGTTGTCGTTGAACGGCGCGGCTGCGCCGGCGTTATCGTTCTCAATCGCCCGCAAGCTCTTAACGCTCTGACATTGCAGATGGTGAGCGAGGTCGGCTCTGCGCTGGATCATTTCGCGCGCGACGCGGCCGTGCAGCGGGTGGTGCTGTGCGGCGCGGGCGAGCGCGCCTTTTGCGCCGGCGGCGACGTGCGATGGCTTTACGATCGCGGCCGCGCGGGCGAATACGAAGCCCAATCCGCCTTCTTCCGTGAGGAATATAGACTAAACGCGCGCATTCACCGCTACGCCAAGCCCTATGTCTCGCTGATTGACGGCCTCGTGATGGGCGGCGGCGTCGGCCTTTCGCTGCACGGATCGCACCGCGTCGCCACGGAAAAAGCTGCCTTCGCCATGCCGGAAGTCGGCATCGGTTTCTTCCCCGACGTCGGCGCGACCTACGCCCTGCCGCGCCTGCCCCATCGCGTCGGCGTCGCTTTTGCCGCGACGGGCCTGCGCGCCAGTGGCGCCGACATGGCTGCGCTCGGGCTGGCGACGGCGTATGTGCCGCGAGATAGGTTGCCGGACCTGACCGCCGCGCTCGAGCGGCCCGGCGACGCCAGCGCCATCATTGGCGAATTCGCCGCGCCCGCGCCGCCCTCCGCTTTGCTGGCGCAGGCGCCGATGATCGAGACGGCTTTCGCGCAAGCCGACGCCGGCAGAATCGCCGCGGCGCTGGAGGCGACGGGAACCGAATTCGCGCTGCGACTGCGCGACATGATGGCGAAGGCGTCGCCGACCAGCCTCGACATTGCGCTGCGGCAAATGCAGATCGGCGGGAATCTGTCATTTGAAGAGGCGATGCGGGTCGAGTTTCGCATCGTCTCGCGCGTTTGCCGCGCGAATGACTTTTACGAAGGGGTGCGGGCGGCGCTGGTGGACCGGGACAATCTGCCGCAATGGGCTCCCCGCCCAGATACGGCCGAGATCGACCGCTATTTCGCCGCGCTGGATGGGGCCGACCTTAGTCTTGAGGGAGACGCGCTTTGAAATACGAGATGCGACAGAGCCGCGACGGCGTCATCCGCATTATCGACCAGACCCCGCGCGCAACGGATGGCGGATTTCTTTCCGCCCTGCCCGGCGCCAGCGAGACGCTGGTCTGGTTCATGCGCACCATGGCCTGCGTGTGGGTCGCCAAGGGCCTGTTCAACTGGGCCGTGCTAATGGGACTTAATCCGCGTTTCGGCGATTTCACCATGCTGCCGCGCGCGTTGCAGACGACGATCGTGTTCTTCGCCGGCGCCGATCTGCTGGCCGCCATCGGCATGTGGCTCGCCGCGCCCTGGGGCGGCGTGCTGTGGCTGCTGTGCGCAGGCATCGAGGCGATCTCGCCGCTGCTCGGCGGTCGCGCGGCGATGCTTGGGATGGTGGGCGTCGGGCTCAACCTGACGCTGATCGCAGCTTATTTCACGCTCAAGTGGCGCGCCGATCAGGAAAGAAGGTGAACGGCTGGCAGCGTTGAGCAATAGTAAATCCACGATCTACCTGAGTCTTGGTTAAGCGACTTCCATAGTAAATTTCCGTTTGAATTCAGATCCGATTCACCCAAATCAGGAAACTCTGGATTCATCTTGCCCCTTAAACTCGTATTCAGTCGCTTCCCCTATAGTCCATTCCATCGAAGGCCGGACAACAACTCGGTCATGGCGGAACACTAGAGGCGGGATCGACATGAACATGCTGGCGAAAAAGGAAGAGGTTCAGGTCCGCGCGGAACGTATCGCCACGGTGCGCCCGGTGTATCTCGAAACCCTCAACATGGTGGAGCGGCTGCATCGCCGGCTGCTCGACGTCATCAAGGACGAATTCGACCGCCGCGGCCGCTCCGACGTCAACGCCGTCCAGGCGCTGCTGTTGTACAACATCGGCGACAAGGAATTGACCGCCGGCGAGTTGCGCACGCGCGGCTATTATCTCGGCTCTAACGTCTCCTACAACGTCAAGAAGCTGGTCGAAATGGGCTATCTTCATCACGCCCGCTCGCGCGTCGACCGTCGCTCGGTTCGCATCAGTCTGACCGAAAAGGGCCGCGACGTGCACCATATCGTCGTCAGCCTGTACGAGAAACACGCCATGACGGTCGAGCAGATCGGCGGCGTCATCACCGACGATTTCCAGCGCATGAACCAGTCGCTGGCGCGGCTGGAGCGCTTCTGGACCGACCAAATCAAGTTCCGTCTCTGAGCGGCCCGGACCTCCGCCAGATACCCCTGGGCGCCGCGAGGCGCCTTTTTTTTTGCAGCGACCCGAGGCGCCTCGAACTCACGCCCCATAGCGCCCGCGATACCAATCCACGAACGCCCGCACCCCCGGCTCGACTTCCGTTTGCGGGACATAACCGGTCAGCGCGCGCAACAGGTCGGGCGCAGCCCAGGTCGCCGGCACGTCGCCTTTCTGCATCTCCCGCATCCGGCGCTGGATCGGAACCCCCAGCGCGCGCTCGATCGCGTCGATGAAAGGCAGCAGCCCGACCGGCTGGCCGCCGCCGATATTGACCACGCGATAGGGCGCGGCCGGCGAGAGCGAATCCATCGGCCCGGCCGGTTCGCCTTCGCGCGGGGGAAGGTCCATCAACCGCCGCACAGCCTCGACAAGATCGTCGATATAGGTGAAATCCCGCTTCATTTCGCCGCGGCCGTAAACCTCGATCGGCTCGCCCTTCAGCGTCGCCGCGACGAATTTGAACAGAGCCATGTCCGGCCGGCCCCAGGGCCCGTAAACCGTGAAGAAGCGGAACGCCGTGGTCGGGATCTTCCACAGATGCGCATAGGAATGCGCCATGTCTTCGGTCGCCTTCTTGGTGGCGGCGTAGAGGGTCAGCGGGTGATCGGTGCGGTCGGTCTCGCGAAACGGCATCGCCGTATTGGCGCCATAGACCGAACTGGTCGAGGCGAGCAGGAAATGGGACACGGCGCGGGAACGCGCCAGCTCCATTACATTGTAGGTGCCCAGCAGGTTGGAATCGACGTAGGCGCGCGGGTTTTCCAACGAATAGCGCACGCCCGCTTGCGCTGCGAGATGGACGATCACGTCGGGCTTGTCCGCGAAAACCTCGGCGCCGTTCTCCAGCATCGCCACCTTGCCGCGAAACAGCGGCGATTTGTATAGTTCCGCCCAGCGCGCCGCCTTCAGCGTCACGTCGTAATAGGGCGTCATGCCGTCGAGGCCGTCGACCTGGCAGCCCTCGGCCAGCAGGCGACGGCTCAGGTGGAAGCCGATGAAACCGGCCGCCCCCGTGACGAGAACGCGCATGACAAATCCTCCGCATCCTCAGCTATAGACAGAGCCTCAACGCCGGGAAAGCGCATTTGACCGACGCCCTGCTCACCCTCAACGCCGGCTCGTCGTCGCTCAAATTTGCGGTGTTCGATCCGCACACGCTCGCCTGCCTCGGTCGCGGCGGGGTCGAGGCGCTCGGCGGCGACGCGCGTCTGCAATTCCGACCCGCGAAGGGCGAGGCGTTCTCGGATAGACTTGGTCGAGGCGACGGCGACGCCCCTCTCGCGGCGCTGACCGGCGCGCTCGACACGCTCGGCAAGGCGCTGCCCGGCCTTGCCGTGCGCGCGGTCGGCCATCGCATCGTCCACGGCGGCGCCGAATTGGCCGCGCCGGTGCGGATCGACGACGCCGTCTACGCCGCGCTCGCCAAGTTGGAGCCGTTGGCGCCGCTGCACCAGCCGCATAATCTGGCCGGCGTGCGCGCCGCGCGTGCGTTGTTTCCGCAGGCTGCGCAAGTCGCTTGCTTCGACACCGCCTTTCATCGCGGCCACGATTTCGTCGCCGACGCCTATGGCCTGCCGCGCGAAATGTACGATGCCGGGCTGCGCCGCTACGGCTTCCACGGTCTGTCCTATGAATATGTCAGCGGCCGGCTACGCGAGATCGCGCCCGAGATCGCTGGTGGGCGCGTCATCATCGCCCATCTCGGCAACGGCGCCTCGATGTGCGCGCTGCGCGACGGCCGTTCGGTCGCCACCACCATGGGCTTTTCCACGCTCGACGGACTGCCGATGGGCACGCGCCCCGGCCAGCTTGACCCCGGCGCGCTGCTCTATCTCATGAGCGCCAGCGGCTACGACGCGGCCGCGTTGAGCGAGCTTCTCTACCATCGCAGCGGCTTGAAAGGCTTGTCAGGCGTCTCGAACGACTGGCGCGAGATCGAGGCTGCGGGCACGCCGCACGCGCGCGACGCCATCGCTTATTTCGTACACCGGCTGGTGCATGAAATCGGCGGTTTGACGGCCGATCTCGGCGGCCTCGACGCGCTCGTCTTCACCGGCGGCATCGGCGAACATTCCGTCAGTCTGCGCGCCGCCGTCGCCGCCAGGCTTGGCTGGCTGGGGCTGGCGCTCGACGAAAGCGCCAACGCTGCGGCGCAGACGCGCATTTCGGCGCCCCCGTCGCGGCTGGCCGCCTTTGTGGTCCCCACCGACGAGGAGCGGCAAATCGCAGAGCACACGGCCAAAACCGCGTTCGCTTGAACAAGGTTTTAACTTAACCGCGCTCATATCAAGGCAAACGCTCGCGGAGGTTGAATCTCCATGCTTGTGCTACCGGTCGGAAACTACACGCCCGTCACGCCGGTCGCCCCGGTGGCGCCGGTCGTGGCGCGCAGGGCAAAGCCAGCCGACAAATCGGGCGGAGCGACCGCCTCGACCCGCCCCGCCCGCTCGGCTTCGGCGATGGCCTCGCACAACGCGCGCGCCGCGCTCGACGAGATGAAACTCGGCGGTTGAGCCGCGACGCTTTGCGGCCCGCTCAATTGCAATCTGTGACGACAACCTTGCAGAGGTCCTCGCCCCCGCACTTTGTCAGCGCGCGCGCCGTCGCGCCGTCTTTCGTATCGCCGATGCCCCAGGCGCCGCCCCGGCCCGACGTCTTGACGGCGACGGAACCGCACTTCTCGTAGGTCGCCACAACCTCGCAACCTTTCGCGCCATCCTGCGAGCAGAATTTCTGTGCGTTGCGCTTGGCTTCCCCCGCCGTATCGCCGCCGCCGATGCCATAGCCCCCGTCCGGGTTCAAATCCGCGGTATCCAGCGAAATGGCGCCCCACTTGTACTCGGCCGCATAAGCCGATGAGGAAATGACGCACAGCGCCAGCGCCAGACTACAGCCAACTTTTCTCATGGGGATTCCTTTGCGTTGAAGAGGCTCACTGTTTGAAAGCCGACCGTCTGCGGGGCGAAGCTCAAGTTTTACGCGATGGGAAATCTGCCATCGGGGCTGCGCAACAGACAAGGGGGCGCCGACCCTGATAGACGCCGCGCCGTTTCGTCGCCGCTTGACAATAGCCTCGCAAAGTTGCGCGAAACAGACGATGCCGCGCCGGGACTGTCCTAGCCGCCGCCCAGCAGCACCCGCTCGTATCTCGCGCCCAACCCCGTCAGCACGGAATATCCAATCGTCCCCGATTTCGCGGCGAAAGTGTCGAGCGCGACGGTCGGGCCGAAGAACTCCGCGCGGGTTCCCGGACCGACCGCGGAATCGGGGAGATAGGTGACATCGGCGATGCAGAGGTCCATCGACATGCGCCCGACCAGCGGGCACATGCGGCCGGCGATCCTCACCTCAGGGCCGGGCCCGGCGTCGGTCGCCCCAGCGCCGAACGGCAGGCCGTCGGCGTAGCCCGCCAGCAGCGTCGCCAGCTTGGTGCGCCGCCGCGCCGTCCAGCGGCCATTGTAGCCCGCCGTCTCGCCCGGCTCGATCCAGCGCGTCTGCTGAACGGCGATTTCCAGCGTCACCGCCGCGCGCATCGGGTTTTCTCTGCCCGGCGTCGGATTGCCGCCATAGAGCGCATAACCGGGGCGGGCGAGATCGTAATGCGGCCCAGTGGGCAAGAATATTCCGGAGGAATTGGCGAGCGAGGCCGGCACGCCCGGAAATAGCGCGCGGGCGCGCTCGAACGCGGCGATCTGGCGTGCGTTGAGGGGATCGTCCCCATCTTCGGCCGAGACGAAATGGCTCATCAGCAGCGCCGCGCCGCCCATCCTGGCGGGGTCGAGTTCGCCCAGCGCAAAGCCCAGCCGGTTCATGCCGGTGTCGACATGCAGGCCGAACGGCAGCGCGCGATCCCAGCGCGCGAGTTCGGCGGCGCTCCCGATCACCGGCGCGAGCGTGGCGCCGGCGTAGTCGCCGACCTCCGCGCCAGCCTCAAAGCCGTTGAGCACGAAAATCCGCGCCTCGCGCCCCAGCGCCGCCCTCGCGCGCACGCCCTCGCCGACATGGGCGACGAAGAAGATGCGGCAGCCCGCGTTGAACAGCGTGACGGCGACAAGCTCGACGCCGAGCCCATAGCCGTTAGCCTTGATGACGGCGGCGCAGGCGGCGGGCGCCGTCTCGCGCGCAAGCCTGCGCCAATTGTCGCGCAGCGCGTCGAGGTCGATGGTCAAACGGCCCGGCGGACTCATGGGCGAGAAACTCCCCGCGCGACCGTTTGCCGGCCCCGCGCGCCTTTGCTAAAGCGGTCCCCTACCAGTTTGGCGGTGAACGCGCATGCAGAAATTCGAAACCCTCACCGGCGTCGCGGCGCCTTTGGCGATCGACAATATCGACACCGATATGATCATCCCCAAGCAATATTTAAAAACCATCAAGCGCACCGGTCTTGGCGCCGGCCTGTTCTCGGAAATGCGCTATAAGGACGACGGCTCGCCCAACCCCGATTTCGTGCTCAACAAGCCCGCCTATAGAAAGGCGCAGATCCTGGTCGCCGGCGACAATTTCGGCTGCGGCTCCTCGCGCGAACACGCGCCTTGGGCATTGCTCGATTTCGGCATCCGCTGCGTGATCTCGACCGATTTCGCCGACATCTTCTACAACAACTGTTTCAAGAATGGCGTCCTGCCGATCCGGGTCAGCCCCGAAGATCTGGTTAAGCTGATGGACGACGCCGAGCGCGGCGCCAATGCGACCTTGACCATCGACCTGCCGCGCCAAGAGATTCGCGGCCCCGACGGCGGCGTGCTGAAGTTCGAACTCGACCCGTTCCGCAAGAAATGTTTGCTGGAGGGCCTCGACGACATCGGCCTGACTTTGGTCGAGGCGCCGGCGATCCAGGGCTACGAGACGAAAGCCAAAGCCGCGCATCCCTGGCTGTAATGGATTGACGAAATCGGCGATCTGGCCTATGCCCGCGCCCGAAAAGGCTGGGCGCGTCCCGGCCTGATGTGTTTTGGCGTGGCCTACACCGCGCGAGCGAGGATTGAGTTATGGCGAATACGAAGTCGGCGCAAAAGGCTGTCCGCAAGATCGCGCGCCGCACGGCCGTCAACAAGATGCGCCGCAGCGAGATGCGCACTTATGTCCGCAAGGTCGAGGCCGCTCTCGAATCGAAAGACGCGGGCGCCGCCGCCGAGGCGATGAAGTCGGCCGAGCCGTTGCTCGCCCGCGCCGCGCAGAAGGGCATCGTCCACAAGAACGCCGCCTCGCGCAAGATTTCGCGCCTGACCAAGCGCGTCAAGGCGCTCGCGAGCTAATTTGTCGGACCTGCCTCCCGACCGGCTCTGTATCGATCCCAAAAGCCCGTTCTACGACGAGGCGGCGCTGTCGCGCGGCGTCGGCGTGCGTTTCAAGGGCAAGGAACGGTTCGATGTCGAGGAATATTGCCGCAGCGAAAGCTGGATACGCGCGCCGATCGGCAAGACGCGCGACCGCAAGGGCAATCCGCTGACCGTCAAGCTGACCGGCGAAGTCGACGCCTTTTTCACCGACCCGCCCGTCGACCGATGAGCGCTGTAGGACTTGTTCAATCGCCGCGCTTCTCCGTCGCGCCTTCGGGTTGCAGCGTGCGCGGCAGGCGCGGACCCGTCGGTTGCGTCGCCCCGGTCGCGGCAAGGCCGAGGAAATCCATGAAGGCGCGCGTCGGGGCGCTAAGTTGGCGGTCGCGTCGCCAGGCGAGCCCCACGTCCATGGTCGGAATTTTCGAGGCGAGATTGCGCTGCTCGATCCTCTGTCCGTCGAGCGACCAGGGTCGGTAGACCATATCGGAAAGAATGGTGACGCCGAGGCCGTCGGCCACCATGCTGCGCACGGCCTCCACCGAGGAGGTTACGAACAGCACGTTGGGCTTGAGCCGCCCGGCGCCCCAGTAGCGCGACGCGGTTTGGTCCGCTTCGTCGACCGACAGCATGATGTAGGGAAGCGCTGCGACATCGGCGAGCGCGATGCGATCGGCGGCGAGCAGCGGGTGTTCGACGGGCAGCCAGAGGCGTCGCTTCGAGCTCAACAGGACTTCCGAGCGCAGACGGCGCCGGTCGGCCAGGTTCGAAACCAGCATCACGGCGACATCAAGTTCTCCCTCGCGCAAGCCCGCTTCGATCGCCGCGCGCGGCAATTCCTTCAACTCGACGCTGATGTCGGGATAGGCGCGTGCAAAGCGGCCGTACAGCGGCGGCAGGAAATAGCCGGCCACCGTATAGGTCACGCCGACGCGCACGACACCGGCGAGCGGGCGGTTCTCGGTCAGCGGCGCACGCTGCGCCGCGCTGACCGCCGCCATGACGTTGCGGGCGTGAGTCAGGAACCGCAGGCCCTCGACGGTGAGTTCGACGCCCGAGGGCAAACGGCGAAACAAAGACACGCCGAGATTGAATTCAAGCTGCTTCAGCGCGCCGGTGACGGTGGATTGCGAGACGTTGAGGCTCGCCGCCGCCAGACTGACCTGCCCCTTCTCGGCGGTCGCCAGGAAATAGCGGAACTGGCGCAGCGACAGGCTCATCGGTTTTCTCGATATTGGCTGACGAATTTTCTGATTTTACAATGAGACGCGTTCCGCGTCAGCATGCCCCAGCGGAAAACGCGGGAGTGCGCGGATGGCGACGATCAACTGCGACATGGGCGAGTCGTTCGGGCTTTATAAACTGGGCGACGATGCGGCGCTGATGCCGTTTCTCGACATCGCCAACGTCGCCTGCGGCTTCCACGCCTCCGACTACAACCATATGCGCGCGACGGTGAAGCTCGCCAAGCAGCACGGCGTAAAGGTCGGCGCGCATCCCTCTCTGCCCGATCTGCAAGGTTTTGGCCGTCGCGAGATGAAAATGCCGCGCGACGAGCTCGCCAATTGCCTGATCTACCAGATCGGCGCGCTGACCGGCTTTCTCGCCGCCGAGGGCATGACGCTCAACCACATCAAGCCGCATGGCTCGCTCTATGGCATGGCCGCGCGCGACGAAGCGGTAGCCAACGCCGTCGCCGACGCGGCGCTGGTGTTCCAGACGCCGCTGCTGGGCATGGCCGGGACATTGCACGAGTCGATCTACCGCACACGGGGGCTCAAGTTCATCGCTGAATTCTACGCCGACCTCGACTATAACGACGACGGCGGCCTCATCATAACGCGCGTGCATGACGCCAAAGACCCGGCGGAGGCGGCCGCCAAATGCCGGCGCGCGATCGCCGAAGGCAAGGTGCGCAGTCTGGGCGGCGTTGACGTGAAGGTCGGGGCCGAAACGATCTGCGTGCATTCCGACACGCCCAACGCGGTCGCCATCGCGGCGGCGGTGCGCGCTGTCGTTCCCCGCGCGAGCCATTGAGGAGAAGCGCTTGACCGAAATTCTCTCGCCCCTGCCCGGCACGTTTTATCACAAGGCCGCGCCCGACAAGCCGCCGTTCAAGACGCAAGGCGACGCGGTTGCGGTCGGTGATGTGATCGGGCTGATCGAGGTGATGAAATCGTTCATCGACGTGCAGGCCGACGCCGCCGGCAAGTTCGTGCGCTACGTCGCCAACAACGAGGCGGCGGTGATGGCGGGCGACCCTTTGGCCGAGGTGGCGTGAATGGCGTTCTCGCGCCTGCTGATCGCCAATCGCGGCGAGATCGCCGTGCGCATCCAGCGCGCGGCGCGCGAGCTTGGGCTGACCACGATCCAGGTCCACAGCGCGGCGGATGCGGAGTCGCTGGCGGTCAAAATGGCGGACGTAGCGATCGGCATCGGCCCGCCGCCCGCCGCGAAATCCTATCTCGACGTAGGGGCGATCCTGCGCGCCGCCGCCGAGACTGGCGCGCAGGCGATCCATCCCGGCTACGGATTTCTGTCGGAAAACGCTGATTTCGCCGAGGCCGTCGAGGCGGCGGGACTGGTTTTCGTCGGACCGCGGCCTGAGACTATCCGCACGATGGGCGACAAGGCGGCGGCGCGGGCGGCGGCGCAACAGGCTGATGTGCCGGTCGTGCCCGGTTCCGACGGCCGGGTCGAGACGCTCGCGCACGCCCGCATCGCTGCCGCGGAGATCGGCTATCCCGTGATGATCAAGGCCGCGGCGGGAGGCGGCGGGCGCGGCATTCGCGTTGTCGAAAGCGCGCAGGGGCTGGAAGGGGCCTTCGATCAGGCGAGCGCGGAAGCCAAGGCCGCGTTCGGCGACGGCGGACTTTATCTGGAGAAATTCATCGCCCGCGCGCGCCACATCGAGGTGCAGATCCTCGGTGACGGGCGCGACGCGATTCACTGTTACGAGCGCGAATGTTCGCTGCAACGGCGTCGGCAGAAGGTGTGGGAGGAAGCGCCCTCCCCTGCGCTGTCGCCGCAGGCGCGCGAAACGTTATGCGCTTCGGCCGTCGCCTTGGCTAAGTCCGTCGGCTATCGCGGCGCCGGCACGCTCGAATATTTGTTCGACGACGCGACGGGCGAGTTCTATTTCATCGAGATGAACACCCGCATCCAGGTCGAGCATCCCGTCACCGAAATGGTTTGCGGCGTCGATCTCGTGCGCGAAATGCTGCGCATCGCGCAAGGGGCGCCGCTGGCTTACAAACAATCCGACATCCGCCTGCGCGGGGCGGCGATCGAGGCGCGCATCAACGCCGAGAACCCGGCGCTGAACTTTCGCCCCTCGCCCGGCAAGGTCACGAACTATTCCCCGCCCGGCGGCCCCGGCGTGCGCTTCGATACGCTGCTCCATAGCGGCTGCGCGATCTCGCCTTTCTACGATTCGCTGATCGGCAAGCTGATCGTCTGGGACGAAACGCGCGAACTCGCGCTGGCGCGGATGCGGCGCGCGCTCGGGGAACTGGTCGTGGAGGGGATCGACACCACCGCACCGATGCATCAAACTCTCGCTGCTGACGAGGCGGTGGGTCGCGGCGCCTTCCACACCCGCTGGCTCGAAGACTGGCTGACGGCGCGCGCCGCCTCATGAAGGAGACTCCGATGAATTCGAGATATTCCTACGGAGGCGACGAGCACATCTTTGTCGAATGCGACGAGGAAATGTCGCTGGAGGCCTTCTTCAAGAGCCTATCCATCACCAAGGCCGTCAAGGAGGCGCAGATCAAGGGCGTCACCGAAATCTGCCCGGCCAACGCCTCGTTCCAGATCAAGTTCGACCCCGACGCGATCAAGGCGGAAGATCTGCTCGCCGAGCTGAAGTCGATCGAGGCGCAGACGGGCGCCGGCGTGGCGCATCTGGCGACCCGCATCATCGAAATCCCGGTGCTCTACAACGACCCCTGGACGCACGAGACGCTGATGCGCTTCCGCGACCGGCATCAGGCGCCCGAAAGCACCGATATCGAATACACCGCCAAGATCAACCATCTCGATGGCGTCGATGGATTCGTGAAGGCGCATTCCGGGGCGCCTTGGTTCGTCTCGATGGTCGGCTTCGTCGCCGGCCTTCCCTTTCTCTATCAGATGGTCGAGCGCCAGCGCCAGATCCAGTCGCCCAAATATCTGCGGCCCCGCACCGACACGCCGAAACTGACGGTTGGGCACGGAGGATGCTTTGGTTGCATCTATTCCGTGCGCGGCGCGGGCGGTTACCAGATGTTCGGCATCACGCCGATGCCGATCTACGATCCCAACCAGCAGATCAAATATCTTCGCGACTTCATGTGTCTGTTCAACCCCGGCGACATCGTCAAATGGCGCCCGATCGAGCGGACCGAATACGACTCGATCGTCGCCGACGTGGAAGCGGGCAAATATGCGCCGAACATGGCGAAGGTCGATTTCTCGCTCAACGCGTTCCACGCCGACATAGACGCCGCCAACGCCAAGCTGATGGGAGCGCTCCATGGCCATTAAGGTCGTCAAGCCCGGCCTTTCAACGACCGTGCAGGATCTCGGGCGTCCGGGCTATTACCACATCGGCATCCCGATCTCGGGCGGCATGGATCGATTTGCGCTGCGCGCGGCCAATCTGCTCGTCGGCAACCCCGAAGGCGCCGCCGTACTGGAGGCGTCGTTTCTCGGACCGCAGCTCGAATTCACCGCCGACGCCACCGTCGCTGTCACCGGCGCGGAATTGTCGCCCAAGGTCGACGGCGTCGAGCGCCCGACCTGGACCTCGTTCCCCGTCAAGAAGGGGCAAGCGCTATCCTTCGCCTTTCTGAAAGGCGGCGCGCGCGCCTATATCGCCGTTTCCGGCGGCGTCGACGTGCCGCTGGTGCTCGGCTCGCGCTCCACTTACACGCTCGGCGCGCTCGGCGGCTTCAAGGGCCGCAAGCTGGAAGCGGGCGATGAACTTCGCCTCGGCGAAGGCGCCGGCGCGAGCGGGCGCATTGTTCCGCCTGCGCTTCGCCGTGGCCCCGCCGCTCCCGCCGTGCTGCGCATGATGCCGGGGCTCTATTGGCATCGGATCACAGAGGCCGCGGGCCAGCATTTCTTCGCCGACACCTGGAAGGTCGCGCCCGAAGCCGACCGCATCGGCTATCGTTTTCGCGGCGGCCGGCCGCTCGAATTCGTGCCGCGCGAGCCCCCGTTCGGCGCCGGCTCCGATCCGTCAAACATCGTCGACGCCTGCTACCCCTACGGCTCCGTGCAGGTGCCGAGCGGCGCCGAGCCGATCGTGCTGCATCGCGACGCGGTCTCAGGCGGGGGCTATTTCATGATTGGAACGGTGATCTCCGCCGACCTCGACCTGATCGGCCAGTTGCAGCCGCATGCGCCGGCGTCGTTCGCTTGCGTGACGATGGAGCAGGCGCTCGCGGCGCGCCACGAACGACAGAAACAACTCGCCGAAATCCGCGCACTATTCTGATAACGTCGCGCGCAGCAATAGCACGGGGGGAGCAGATGGCCAAACGCAAGGCGACCAAGGTTGATCCGATCACGCTGTCGGTTGTTCGCGGCGTGCTGGAGACGACGCAGCGTGAAATGACGCTCACGCTGGAAAAGACCGCCCGCTCCTCCGTTTTCAATCTCGCGCACGATTATTCAACCGCGCTGTTCAACGCGCGGCCGGAGATGATCCTGCAAGGCCAGGATATACCGATTCACCTGGGTTCGTTGATCCCGGCGATGAAGGCGGTCGCCAAATTCTTCGACGGCGATATCAACGAAGGCGATCTCCTCCTGCACAACGATCCCGCCTTCGGCGGCAGCCATGCGATCGACACCTGCATGTACAAGCCGGTCTTCTACAAAGGCCGGCTCGTCTATTGGGCCGTCTGCAAGGGCCATCTCACCGATATCGGCGGCCCGGTGCCTGCGGGCTACAACCCGAACGCCAAGGATATCTATGCGGAATGCCTGCGCATCCCACCAGTCAAGATCTGGGACAAGGGCAAACCGCGGAACGACGTGCTCAACATGATCTTCACCAACATGCGCGCGCGCCGCGACCAGGAGGGCGACTTTAACGCCCTGATCGGCGCCTGTCAGGTCGGCGAGCGCAATCTGATCGCGATGCTCGACAAATACGGCGAAGCGACGGTCGACGCCTGCATCAAAGAACTGCTCGACATGGCCGACCGCCACATGCGCGCGCTGATCAAGACCGTTCCCGATGGAACCTACGAGGGCGTCGCGGTGCTGGAGGACGCCGGCCACGGGCTGGGCGACTTCGACATCAAGGCGAAGGTGACGATCAAAGGCGACGCCTGCCACATCGTCATATCGAGCCCGCCGCAAGTGCCCTATTTCATCAATTCCTACGAAGGCAATTCGCATTCGGGCGTCTATCTCGGCCTGATGATGTTCGCCGCGCTGCCTCCGCCCTACAACGAGGGCCTCTATCGCTGCGTCAGCATCGATTTCGGGCCGAAAGGCACGATCTGCAACGCGCTTGAACCGGCGCCGCACATGAACTGCACCACCACGCCGATGGAGACGCTGACCGACGCCGTGCGGCTCGCTTTCGAGAAAGCGATGCCCTCCAAAGTCGCGGCGTCCTGGGGACACGCCAACGGCCTCAACATCGCCGGTTGGGACCATCGCAGCAACGAAGAATATGTGACGATGGTGCTCGCCACCATCATCTCGGGCGGCGGCGCGACGCCGCATCAGGACGGCTGGCACGCGGTCGGCCCGGAATGCTGCTTCGGCGCGCTGACCTCGGGCGACGTGGAGTTGCTAGAGTATTCCTACCCGATCATCATTCATCGCTATTCGCTGATGACGGATTCCGGCGGCGCCGGCAAATTCCGCGGCGGTTCGGGAACGGCGTGGGAGGTGGAGCCGCTCGACAAAGAGATGCTTTGCATCGGCTTTGGCGAGGGGCGCCGCATTCCCGCGATGGGCGCGGCGGGAGCGAAATCGGCGATGGTGTTGGAGAAAGTCGGCCGCGTCGAGATCAACCGGAGCGGCGAGGTCCAGGTCGCGCGCACGAACATCCTTGAGACAATCAAGCCCGGCCAGACGATCACCAACATGAATCCGGGCGGCGGCGGCTACGGCGATCCGTTCGATCGACCCTACGACAAGGTCGTCGAGGACGTGAGGAACGGGCTCGTTTCGATTCAAGGCGCCGAGTCCGATTACGGCGTCGTCTTCAAGAACGTCGCAAAGCTCGAAGTCGATCTTGCGGCGTCCAAACAACTGCGCAAGGCCTGAGGGAGCGATCATGGCCACTCAATATCGACTCGGCATCGACGCCGGCGGCACGTTCACCGATTTCGTGATCGCCGACAAATCGACCGGCGTGATTAAATTGTTCAAAGCGCTCTCGACGCCCGCCGATCCCACCAAAGCGATCGAGACCGGCCTGAAGCTGATATCGGACGATCTCGGCGCGACGCCGGAGCAGATCGTTTCCGCCTGCGATCTCTGCATCAATGGGACGACGGTCGGCCTCAACGCGCTCATCACCCATCGCGGCGGCAAGACGGGTCTCATCTGCACGGCCGGACACGAAGATTCGCTCGAAATCCGCAACGGCCACAAGGAGGACGGGTTCCGCTACGATCCCGAATATCCCGCCGCTGTCATGCTGGTTCCTCGTTATCTCAGGAAAGGCGTGCGCGAGCGCATTCTTTCAACCGGCGAAATCCGCACCGCGCTGCACGAGGAGGACGTGCGCGCGGCGTGCGCGCTGTTCAAGGCCGAGGGCGTCGAGACGGTCGCCATTTCCTTTGTCTGGTCGGTTCTCAACCAAGCGCATGAGCGCCGCGCCGCCGAAATCGTGCGCGAAGCCCTGCCCGACGTCATTCTCACCGTCGGCGGCGAACTTTATCCGCAACTGCGCGAATATACCCGCACCTCCACCGCCGTCGTGAACGCCTATCTCGCGCCTGTGATGCGCAAATATGTCGGCTCCGTCGACGCCTATTTTCGCTCGCTCGGCGCGAAGCAACCGGTGCGCTACTTCCAATCGAACGGCGGTCTGGCGAACGGTCAGGCGATGACGGACCGTTCGGTCTACGCGATCAATTCCGGTCCCGCTTCGGCGCCGCAAGCCGGCCTGTACGTTGCGGCGCCCTTCAAACAGAAAAACGTCATCACCGTCGACATGGGCGGCACGTCGTTCGATATCTCGTTGACCAAGGACGGCCAAACCAATCTCAGCAAGAACATCGATTTCCTGCGCTATCGCATCGGCGTGCCGATGATCCAGGTGGAGACGCTTGGCGCCGGCGGCGGTTCGATCGGTTGGATCGACTCGATGGGTCTGCTGCAAGTAGGGCCCCAATCGGCGGGCTCCCAACCCGGCCCTGCCTGCTACGGCCTGGGCGGCGTCGAGCCCACCACGTCGGACGCCAATCTGGTCCTGGGTTATCTCAACCCTGAGGGTCTGCTCGGCGGCAAGCTGCCGCTCAGCGTGGAGAAGGCCCGCGCGGCGGTCGAGAGGATCGCCAGGCCGCTCGGTCTGACAGTCGAACAGGCCGCCTTCGGCATGTTCACCATCGTCAATAACAACATGGTCAACGGCATCCGCCGCGTGTCGGTTGAGCGAGGCTTCGATCCCCGCGATTTCGCGCTGGTCGGCGCCGGCGGAGCGACGGCCGCCCATATTTGCTCGCTCGCCGCTGAAATCGGCATCGAGACGATCCTGCTGCCTAAACTCGCCTCCGGCCTTTGCGCCTTCGGCCAGATCATCTCCGACGTCAAATACAATTACATGGCGACGGCGCCTGCCCGCCTCGACAATGCGGCGGCCTACCGGCGCATCGACCAACTGTTCAAGGAAGTAGAGGCCGAGGGCGTCAAACGCCTGCGCGACGACGGCTTCGCGAAAAAGGACATTCTCGTCAAACGCAGCCTGGAGATGCGCTATGTCGGCCAGGTGCATGAGTGCACCGTTGATGTCGAGACTTATGCGATCAACGAGAAGTCGATCGAACGCGTGAAGGAGGCGTTTCATCGTCGGCACGAGGAGCTTTACACCTATTCCGAACGTCATTCGACGGTGGAGGTGGTCAACATCGAGGCGACGCTCTATGGCCTGATCGAGAAGCCGAAGACCCCAACACTGAAGCGCGGCAAGCCGGCGGAGCGGGCAATCAAGGACCATCGCAAGGCGATTTTCTCAGGCACAGGCAAGAGCGTCCGCACCCCCGTCTACGATGGCGAGAAGCTTGGCGCGGGCGCTCTGATCGCGGGGCCCGCCATCATCGAGGAAGTGACGACCACGATTGTGATTGAGCCGGGCTGGCGGGCCAAGTTGCACGCGAGCGGCGCTTATCTGATGACAAGGGCGTCGCGGCCCTAACCCTCACGCGACGCGGCCGCCGTTCGCAGCACGGCGAGAAACGCCACGACGAGCGCGCCCGCCGGCCGCCGCCAGGCCGCGAGCGTGGAAATCCGCGCCGCGTCATCGCCAATGTCGCGGGCAATCACGCCCGCGGGGCAAAATCGGCGCATCGTTCGCGGCAGGATCGTCACGCCGAGTCCGGCGCGCACGAGCCCCAGAATGCCGACGAGATCCGGCGCCTCGAATGCGATGCGAAGCGACTGCCCGCTGAGCGCGAACGCCTCGTCGAGCCGCTCGCGATAGAAATTCCACGCCGCACGGGTTCCAACAATCACCGACTCGCGCGCGACGTCGGCGAGCGAAACCGTCGTGGCCCCCGCCAGCGGATGCGTCTGACAAACAAACACCGCGAGATTGTCCAAAGCCAGCGTCCGCGTCGCAAAATCGGCATGATCGAGCGGCCCCAGCATCAACGCGACATCGATCTCGCCGCGCGCGAGGCTCAGCTTCTGCGCCAGCGTCGGCTGATAGTGCAGCTCCAAATCCACCTGCGGCTGCGCGATGCGAAACCTTCGCGCGGCTTCCGGCATCAGATCGATCGCGGCAAAGGTCATGTATCCCACGCGCAGCCGCCCCGTGGCGCCGCGCGCGACGGCGCGCGCGCGCTCCACCGACGCGTCGAGGTTCATCATCACATCGCGGTTGGCGCGATAGAACGCATCGCCCGCCTCCGTGAGACGCACGGCGTGGGTCGTGCGATAAAGCAGAGCGAAGCCGACCCGCGCCTCCAGCGCCTTCACGCGCCGCGACAGTGCGGATTGATCGAGGCCCAGACGTTGCGCCGCGCGGCGGAAATTGAGCTCCTCCGCGACGGCGAGAAAGCCGGCGACTTGGTCGAAATCGGGTCGCATGTAGGTGACATCTTCCCAACTGGCGATGCACAGCATGCATCACAAGCGGCGAAGCTTGCAATTCCTATTCGCCGTGTCTCGTCGCAAGATGGACCACATCAAGGAGGCGCGCATGGCCATCGAAAATCTCGACCAGATCTTGCAACAGGCGTTCGACGAGAGCACGCGCATCTATCAGGCGCGCGGCTTTCAGCGGCGCATCGGGTTCGGCCGCAAGCCGGCGCTGGTCAGCGTCGATCTCGCCAATGCCTGGACCCGGCCGGGAAATCCGTTCACCTGCGAGAAGATCGACGAGCAGATCATCCCTGGAATGCAGCGCCTGTTGAAGGCCTGCCGCGCGGCCGGCCATGTCGTCGTCCATGTGACGACGGCTTATCAGATCACCAACCGCGACGATCCCCGCAGCGACATGGGCATGTGGCACCACAAGATTCCGATCGAGGCGGTCGACCTCAAGGACGAGCATCTCTGGGCGATCGACTCGCGGATTGCGCCGAGCGAGGGCGAATATGTCATGATGAAGAAGCGGGCGAGTGCGTTCAGCGGCACGCCGCTGGCGGGCTATCTGCGATCAGCTGGCGTTGACACGATCCTCGTCACCGGCGTCACCGCGACGGCCTGCGTGCGCACAACGATCTGCGACGGCCTCGCGGAAGGCTTCCGCACCATAGCGGTGAGGGAATGCATCGGCGATCGTGTGCCGGGCGCTGTGGCGTGGAACCTGTTCGACATCGACGCGAAATTCGCCGATGTCGAGAGCGTCGACACCTGCGTCAATTATTTGAACGACGTCGAGGGGTTCAATCGAAAGGTTTAAGCGCGGCGCGCAGCGGTCGATTACGCCAGCGGCCGCCTGCAATCATTCGCTCACAATCGCGAAGGCGCGGACCGGCGAGCCTGATCCTCCCTTGAACTTGATTGGCGCGCCATAGAATTGGAACTCGCCCTTACCCACTAGCTCCTCCAGATTGACCAACCACTCCCAGTGGGAGAGGCCCAAGTCGCGACAAAGGCGGTGCTGCGCGAAAATGTTGTCGGTTGGTCTATCGGTGGAAGGTCCCTCCACGCCGTGCATGCGTGAGCCGCGCGCGTGCAGCCAGCGGGTCGCCTCCACGGTCAGCAAGGGGTTCTTCCATACGCTGTCGAGCGAGGGATAGTGGCGCTTGTGAAAGCCGGTGCACAGCAGAACGATGTGCCCCTCGACCCTCACGCCGCACTTGGTCTCCGCCGCCTCCATATCTGCCACTGAGATTTCTCCGAGGTCGGGGATATGGCGCAGGTCGAAACACAGAGCCTTGCCCATGAACAGCTCGAGCGGCATTTCGTCGACCGCAAGCCCGGTTGGACTTACGTGACGGTACGCGTCGACATGCGTGCCGACGTGATCAACCATGCCGATGAAGTTCGTCTGGAACGTCATGGCGTCGCCGGGCACGCCAAGGTTGTCCGCCCTGGCGCTCTCGTGGCTCATGTGCACCGTGTAAATCGGGCGCTGAAACAACTTGTGCGCCGGCATGTTGTCTTCAACTGTCAGCGAAAGATCGACGATGCGGCTCATGGCGTGACCCTCAAGCCCGCATCGACGCGCGAAGTTTCTGCGTGCCTTCAGTATCCAGCATCCACGGAAAGCCGTTGTCCGCCGGCATGAGCAGCACGCCATAGGCCTCGCGCGCATGCTCCGGCGTGATGAAGTCGTCGAGCACGTCTTCGAGCACCTGATCGGCTGGCCGCTCAAGCGGATCGCCATAGCCCCCGCCGGAAGGCGAGAAGTAGCAGGCGACGTCGCCGGGTTGCACGCGCAAGCCGGAAAACTTCGCTGGATATTGTTTGATCTCTTCGGGCTTGGCGGCGTTGTAGATCTCGTATTTGCCGACAGCCCCCGACTTGCCGCCGAACACGCCCCAGGGCGCGTCCTCGTGACGATCCGACTCATGGGTGACGAAGCCGGGCGTGAGGAATCGTTGCGACTTGACGACGCCCTGCCCGCCGCGGAAGCGTCCGGCGCCCGGCATCACGTCGTCGCGTAGCTCATAACGATCGCAGATCAGCGGTAGATGCATGCCAAGATCCTCGAGCGGGTTGTTGCGCGTATTGCGCATCAACTCCTCGACAGTGTCGGGCCCGTCGGATTTTGGCCGACCGCCCATCGCCGCCTCGTTGACTTCGAGGAACACCCAATAATCCCCGTTCGGCCTGACGCCCGAAAACGCCGCAAACGACAGCGTCGCGGCGTTGCCCGCGGTGCAACGGTCCGGCAACACGGGCGCCAACGCCTTGATGATGAGATCGACGACGCGCTGTATCTGACAGAAACGCGCCTCCGCGGCGACCGGCGCGATCGGGTTGTAAATCGACCCCAGCGGCGCCGTGACTTTCACCGGGCGGAACGACCCCTCGTTCTGCGGGATATGCTCCTCGTGCGTGTAGGTGTCGAGCAACAACGCGCGGAATGCGAAATAGCACGCGACCTTGGTTGAGCCCTCGAACGGCACGTTGAACGCGGTCGGCGATTGCGGCGCCGAGCCTGTGAGATCGACCTCGACGCCGTCCCCGCGCTTCTTCACCGTCACCTTCACCGGCAACGTCTTGCCGCGATTGCGCCCGTCGTCGTCAAGAAATCCTTCTGCGACATAGTCGCCGTCCGGGATCTTGGCGATCTCCCGTCGCAGCATCGCCTCGGTGTAGTCCATCAACTGTCGCGTCGCCTGCATCACCGTGTCTTTGCCATAGGTCGCCAGCAACTCCTGGAAGCGGCGCACACCAAGCTCGGCCGACGCAATCTGCGCTTCGAGGTCGCCCATCACGAGGCCCGGGACCCGCGTATTGTCTCGTATGTAGCGCCACAGGCTCTCGCTGCGCTTGCCCTCCTCATAAAGCTTGGTGCCGTTGAACAGCATGCCCTCGGCGAACATGTCGGGCACGTCGATGATGAGACCCGGCGTCGCCGCGCCGATGTCGACGTGATGCGCGGTGTTCGCGGAGAAGCCGACCAACTGCCCCTCGTAGAACACCGGCATCACGACGGCGATATCGGGCGAGTGGCTTGCGCCAAAGTAGGGGTGATTGTGGATCACGCAATCGCCGGGTTTCCAGGCGTCGAGCGGAATCGATTTTTCGATGCCTCTGAGATAACCGGGAAGCGAACCGATGTGCATCGGCGTCGAGTCCGACTCGCACAGCGTATTGTAGTCGCGGTCGAACAAGCCCGCGCCCAGATCCTGACTCTCGCGGATGATCGAGGAGTAGGACATGCGGTAGAGAACATTGCCCATCTGCTCAGCGATCGCGTGCAAGGCGCCGCCGATGACTTGCAGCGTGATTGGATCGAGGGTCATGGTTGTTCCTCTCAGACAGAGCCGCGCGCGACGCGCATGTCGCCGTGCGAAAGCACGCTGGCGACATAGCCGGGCGGGACGAGCGTGGTGGAATTGTGCTGGACAACGAGGGCCGGACCGACGACGCGGTCGTCAGCCAGCAGTTTGGCGCGCGCGTAGCGCGGCGTAGGATAGGCGACGCCGTCATCGAACACGGTGTCGCGCACATAGAGCTTGGCCTCCGCCGGATCGACCCTTCCACCCCTCGGCAGGTCCGGCAATTTCAGCGTGTCGGTCGCCGCCGAGCCAACGACGCGCAAGGTGATCAGCTCGACGAGTTGATCCTCAAACGCATGGCCATAGACCTGTTTATGCGCGTCGTAGAAACTCTTGACGACAGCGCCCACGTTCGTTGCGCCTAAGGCGCCCTCCGGCATCGACGCCCGCAGTTCAAAGCCCTGTCCAACGTAGCGGCATTCCGCCACCGTGGAGAATTTATGCTTCTCCGTCGGCACCCCGTCAGCCAACAACTGCACGCGCGCCTCCGCGGTAAGATCGGCGACTATCTTGTTGACGGAGGCGAAGTCGTCGCTGGTCGCCTTTTGCGCAACAACCAATACGGAGCGGGTGTATTCATATTGCAACTCAGTCAGCAGCAGCCCCATCGCCGCCGTGATGCCGGGATGCAGCGGCGAGATCGTGTCCTTGGCCCCGATGATCTCGGCGAGCGAAGTCGCATGCAATGGCCCGGCGCCGCCGAAGCCCATCAGCGTGAAGTTGCGCGGATCGATGCCCTTGGCCACGGAATTGCTGTTGATCGCCAACGCCATGTTGTTGTTGACGACGCGCAGCACGCCGAGCGCGGCGTCCTTGACGGAAAGCTTCAGCGGTTTGGCGACATATTCCTCAATCGCGGCGCGGGCGAGCGCGGGCACGATCTTCAGATCGCCGCCGAGGAAATGTTCGGGATCAAGCCGGCCGAGCACGACCTGCGCGTCGGTCACGGCAGGCTCTTTGCCGCCCTTGTCATAACACGCAGGCCCCGGCGAAGCGCCGGCCGAGCGCGGACCCACGCGGAAGGCGCCGCCAGGATCGAGATGGGCGATTGAACCGCCGCCGGCGCCGATGGCGTCGACATCAATCATCGGCACCAGCACGGGCAAATGCGCGACCTCGGTGTCGCGCGGATTCTTGATGCGCAGTTGTCCGTTCTGGATGACGGAGATGTCTGCGGAAGTGCCGCCAACGTCGATGGTAATGATGTTCTTCGTGTTGCAACTCGCGCCGGTCCAACGCCCGCCAATGACGCCGCCTGCTGGACCGGAGAGCAACAGGCCCACCGGACGACGGGAAGAGTTCTCCACCGTCGAGATGCCGCCGTTCGACTGCATGATACGCACGCGCGCCTCGACGCCGTTCTCGCGCAGCCGGCCCTCCAACCGCTCCAGATAAAGCGCTGTGGTGGGCCCGATATAGGCGTTCATCGCGGTCGAAGAGAAGCGCTCATACTCACGGATCACATTGACCACTTCGTGCGAACAGCAAACAAAGGCGTCGGGGATTACGCGCTTGACGATATCGCGCGCCTTCGCCTCATGTTCGTTGTTTAGGAACGAGAACAGAAAGCAGATCACGATCGCCTTGAGGCCACGCCTTCTGAATGTCTCCGCCGCCGCCTCGACCTGATCGAGCGCGAGCGGCACCTCCACCTCGCCGGTCGGCGGCCGCAAACGCTCGTCCACCACCAGCCGGTTGCGCCTTTTTACCAGCGGCTTTGATTGCCAGGGCACGTCGAATTGCAGCGAAAAATTGTGCGGACGCTTGTGCCGCGCCATGTGCAGGATGTCGCGAAAGCCACGCGTGGTGATCATGCCGACGTCGGCGCCCTTGCGCTCGATCACCATGTTGGTCGCCACCGTCGTGCCGTGCAGCACCATGTCGATCGCGCTCGGCGCGACGCTGGCGATCCGGCAGACTTCAACCACGCCCTGCACGACGCCGATGGATTGATCGGCAGGCGTGGAGGCGACTTTGTGCACAAAAATCTTCTGTTCGCCCCCTGCTAGCGTCTGTTCAAGAACAATGTCGGTGAAGGTTCCCCCGACGTCCACGCCCACTCTGATCATGTTTGTTCCTCCCTGCGTCCCCCAAGCGAGGCCGGCGGGAATGTCGCCAGCTTTGCCGCCTCGGAGCTCCGCTTCAAATCGATCGCCTCGCCCGCGGAGTCGCGCTCACTTACTTCTCGGGAACCGCATCGCGAAGTCGTCGGCCATCTCGTTCATGGTGACGAACTTCACGCCGGGATGCGAAATCATATGTTGATAGAGCCGCTCCAGCATCATTAGCACATGCGGCCTGCCTGAGACGTCGGGATGAATCGTCATCGGAAAGACGGCGTAGTCATATTCGCGATAGACCCAATCGAACTGGTCGCGCCAGATTTCCTCGAGATGCCGCGGATTTACGAAGCCGTGGCTATTTGGGGCGGCCTTGATGAACATCATCGGCGGCAAGTCGTCGAGGTACCAGCTCGCCGAGATCTCCACGAGTCCCGTCAACGTGCCGCGCTGCAGCGGCTTCATCCAGTGCGTGGCGGG
>JANYIH010000247.1 GCA_025358745.1 Hyphomicrobiales bacterium
GCCGCGCTCGCCGCCTTGCTGGCCCTGCCGGAAACCCTGCCCGAATCGCGCCGCTCGCGCCAGCCGCTCGGCGCGGCGTTCATGGCTTACGCAACGCTCGCGCGCGATCCCCGCCTGCTCGGCTTCGCCGCCATCGGCGGGTTCTATTACGGCGGCATCTTCGCCTATATCGCCGCCTCGCCCTTCGCCTATATCGAATACTACCGCGTCCGGCCCGAGTGGTTCGGCCTGTTCTTCGCGCTGCCGATCCTGGGCATCATGGCGATCAACCTCGTCAACACGCGGCTGGTGATGCGGTTCGGCGGCGATCTGCTGTGCCGGTTCGGCGCCGGCGCGGCGGCGGCCTCCGGGCTGGTCGCCTTGCTGGAGGCCCGCACCGGCTGGGGCGGATTCTACGGGCTTGTGGCGGCGATGGTCGTCTATGGCGCTTCGTCGGGCTTCATCGTCGCCAATTCCGTCGCCGGCGCGCTGGCGGCCTTCCCGCATCGCGCGGGCAGCGCGTCGGCTTTCGTCGGCGCGTTTCATTACGGCAGCGGCATTTTCAGCGCCGCGCTGGTCGGCTGGCTCGCTGACGGCACGGCGGCGCCGATGGCGGCGATCCTGGCGGCGGGCGGCGTCGGCAGTTTCCTCTGCACGCTGGGCCTCGCGCCCGTCGCGGTCGAGGAGACTGCGCTCAAATGACGTTGCGCTCCAGAAGCGGACGCTGCGCCGCGATCCGCTCATAGGCGAAATCCGAAAGATCCAACGTGCGATAGCCGCCGTGGAGGATCAACTCCGCCAGCCCCCGACCAATGGCGGGCGATTGCTGCACGCCATGGCCGGAGAATCCGGCGGCGAGATAAGTGTTTTCGTAGCCCGGCAGCCTTCCGACGATCGCGTTATGATCGAAGGTGTTGAGGTCGTAGTGCCCCGCCCAGGCGCGCACCAGCCTCAGCTCCTCGAAGGCGGGTATGCGGGCGGCCAGCGCCGGCCACAAGGTCTCCTCGAATTGCGGCCAGTCGACCTCGAAATCCTGACTGTCGGGATCGGGCTCCGGCGCCGGCCCGCCGACGAGGTAATGGCGCCCCTCCGGCCGCACATAGACCCCGCTCGGATCGATCAGCAGCGGAAACCGTTCGCTCAACTTTTTCGCCTCGAACACGAATACGCAGCGCTTGCGCGCCTCCACCGGGATCGGCGCGCCCAGCCCTTGCGCGATCCGCGCCGCCCCCGAGGCCCCCGCCGTATTGACGAACGCGCCGCAGGCGACGCGCCGCCCGCTCGCCAACCGCACGCCGGTCACGCGCGCGCCCTCGCGCTCGACCTCGACTAACTCATCCTGCACGTAGGTCACGCCGAGGCTTCGCGCCTTGCGGCGAAACGCCTGCATCAGCGCATAGGCGTCGAACCAGCCCTCGCCGGCCAACCCCAGCGAAGCGAGCGCGACGCCCGACAGATCGAGAAACGGAAAGCGCGCCTGTGTCTCTTCCGGCGTCAGCAGCGCGACTTGCGCCCCGTGCGCGATCTGCGTTTCGTGATTGGCGCGCAGGACTTCCGCGCCCGCTTCGCTGGCGAGATAGAGATAGCCGTTCTCGGTCAGCGGCACGTCGGCCGCCTCGCCGTCCACCGCCAGCGTCTGCGCCGCCGTCTTCAGGAACGCGACGCCGGCCAGCCCGACGCGGATATTGAGGGGCTGAGAAAACTGCTGCCGCACGCCGCTGAGCGACAGCGAAGTCGCCGCGCGGGCGTAGGTCAAGTCCTTTTCGACCACCAGAACGCGCAGGCCCGGCTCACGAGCCAGATGATAGGCCAGCGACGACCCCATCGCCGCCCCGCCCGCGATCACCACATCGAAAGTGTCCGTCATTCCAAGCGCCCGAATCTCGTATCCGGAGGAATCAGAGGGCTGGCCGTCCCCTCCCCGACCCTAGCGCGTCCATGGACGGGCTAGGGTGGGGGAGGGAAAGGGTGGGAGGCGCCCCCGCGAATCGCGGCCGCTCCGGCCCTTACCGCCACGGCGTCGTGAACGGCAGCGTGCTCGACAGGCCGCCATCGACCGCGAACGCCTGTCCGTTGACATAGGACGATTCGTCGCTGGCGAGAAACAGCGCCATCGCCGCGATCTCCTCCGGCAGCCCGGCCCGCCCCAGCGGATTGAGCTGGCCGATCTTGCCCGCCGTCCCCTTGGCGCGGGCGAGATCGAAGATCGGCCTGGTCATGCCGGTCTCGACCAGGCCCGGGCAAATCGCGTTCACCCTGACGCCCGTGCCCGACAGCGCATTGGCCGCCGTCTGGGCGAGGCTGATCACGCCCGCCTTGCTGGCCGCGTAAGGCGAGCCGCCCGCGCTGGCGCGCAGGCCGGCGACCGAGGCGGTCATCACGATCGACCCGCCGCCGAGTTTCATCATCACCGGCGCAGCGTATTTGATGGCGAGGAACGGCCCAATCAGGTTGACGCGCAGCACCTCGCTCCACAGGTCGACCGATTGCTCTAGGAGAGGCGTCAATCCGCCGCTGATCCCGGCGTTGGCGTAAACCGCGTCGAGCCGGCCGAACGTCTCCAGCGCCAGTTCGACATAGCGGGCCGCCTCCGCCTCAACCGCGACGTCGGCGGGATGGGCGAGCACGGTGGCGCCCGCGGCGGCGACTTCTTCCGCCACGACCCCGAGGGCCGCCGCCTCGCGGTCGACCAGCACCAGTTTCGCGCCTTCCCGGGCGAAAGCCAGCGCGCTCGCACGGCCGATGCCGCTTGCCGCGCCTGTGACGATCGCGACCTTGCCTGCCAATCTGCTCATATACGGACTCCGTGCGAGACTGTGACCATTCGTCGCGCCTTGACGCGGGAATAGGCGCCTCCTTCGCCTTAAGCTTGCGCCCGATCAAGCGTCTGCTGAGAAAAACCCGTAGGGAAGGCGGCGCGGGGGCGAAAGAAAGATTTCGCCCACTACGCGCAACGGAAGGACTCGCGCAAGGCGGCCGATTGAGATTATAGAGAGTTTTGCCGGAAATGCGCGCCGCGAGGACAAAGGCTTGAGGAAGGCTGAGATGGATTACAATGCGCGGTTCGAGGCGGCGATCGCCGATCTGAAGCGGGAAGACCGCTATCGCATCTTCGCCAATCTCGAACGCGACGCCGCCCGCTTTCCGCTCGCCCTCTGGCGTCCCGCCGGCGAGGAAAACGCCCCGCGCGAAGTGACCGTCTGGTGTTCCAACGATTATCTCGGCATGGGCGGCCACCCCGCCGTGATCGAAGCGAGCGTGCGCGCCGCCCGGGCGCACGGCGCCGGCGCCGGGGGCACCCGCAACATCTCCGGCACGCATCATCCCATCGTCGAACTGGAGCGCGAACTCGCCGACCTCCACGGCAAACCGGCCGCGCTCGTGTTCACCTCCGGCTGGATCTCCAATCTCGCCGGCATTTCCACCATCGCCTCGCTGCTGCCGAACTGCCTCATCCTTTCTGACGCCCTAAACCACAATTCGATGATCGAGGGCGTGCGCCGCTCGGGTTGCGAAAAGGAAGTGTTCCGCCACAACGATGCGGCCCATCTCGAAGAACTGCTCGCCGCGCTTGACCCCGCCCGGCCGAAACTCATCGTGTTCGAGAGCCTCTATTCCATGGACGGCGACATCGCCCCCGTCGCCGAGATCGTACGGCTGGCCAAGCGCTACGGCGCGATAACATATATCGACGAGGTCCACGCGGTCGGCATGTACGGCCCGCGCGGCGGCGGCGTCGCCGAGCGCGAGGGCGTGATGGCTGAGATCGACGTGATCGAGGGCACGCTGGCCAAGGGCTTTGGCTCCATGGGCGGCTATATCGCGGGAAGCGCCGCGCTGATCGACGCCGTGCGCAGCTACGCCCCGCAATTCATCTTCACCACCACGTTGCCGCCCAGCGTCGCCGCCAGCGCTTCCGTCGCCGTGCGGCATCTCAAAGCCTCGAACGTCGAGCGCGTGCGCCATCAGTCCAACGCCCGTCTGGTCAAACACGCGCTGCAAGCCGCCGGCCTGCCGGTGATGGAGAACGCCTCGCATATCGTGCCGCTGATGGTGCGCGACGCCGCGAAGTGCCGCCGCGCCAGCGAATTGCTGCTGGAACGTCACGCCATCTACATCCAGCCGATCAACTACCCCACGGTGGCGCGGGGAACCGAGCGACTGCGCATCACCCCCACGCCGCTTCATGACGAGGCGCAGGTGGCGGCGCTGGTCGAGGCGCTGGTGGACGTGTGGAGCGCGCTCGACCTGCCGTTCGAGACGCCCAAGGTATTGCCCTTCCGCCGGCCCGCAGCCGAGGCGAATTGCACCTACCCCGAAATGAAGAAGGCGGCGGAATAGGCGTTCGCGAACGCGCCGATGGCCCGCTGCGGCGTCTCGCGCTAGTTTCGCGCGAAACCGCTGTGATCGCCGACGGCGCGGGTAGCGCGCCTGGACCCTTTCCTCGCCGCCTTCTCGTCCCGAACCGGCGTTCCCCTTCGCGGCGCCGGCCTTGCCCTTATTTTGCGCCGCTCGTGTGTGGTCGATGCGCCCAGGCTGATATATAGGGGCAAAACCACTGTTGCGGGAACCCGCGCGCCGGCGGACGCGTTATAAGGCGCGGCAGGATCGTGAGAATGAATTTCCGCCGCGCGCAACTCCTCTGTCTTTGTCTGGCCTTGGCCTCTCCGGCCAAGGCGTGCGGCTTGGTCGCAGGGCTGGAAATGGCGCTCTCGGCGCGCGACGGCGAAATCCTGTTCGCCGACGGCCCTCCCGCGCGGCTGGGCGGCCTCTGGCTCGCGCCCGGCGCTGCGCCCGCTTTGGCCGCGCTGGCGGGCAAGCGTTTCGGCGTCGCCCTGCTCGCCCCGGCGCCGGATCGGTGGGGACGCAGGGTAGTCGATCTCGTTGACGCGCAGGGGCGGTCCGTCGCGCTCGATCTGATCGCGCGCGGGCTTGCGCTCGCGCGGCCCGAAACGGACATGCGCGACTGCGCGGCCGAGCGGTTGGACGCCGAGGCCGGCGCCCGGGCAGCGGGCGAAGGCTTTTGGGCGGACCGCAACGGCGTGCTCGACGCCGCCGACGCCGTTGCGCTCGCAAAAGCCGATGGACGCTTCGTGCTGGTCGAGGGGGTGGTGCGCAGGGTTGGCGAAGGGCGCGCGAAAGTTTATCTTGATTTTGCCGGCCGTAACGGATTCTCCGTGCTGGCGGCGAAAAAGGTCGAGCCCTCGTTCCGCCGCTCCGGCGTCGATCTGAAGGCTCTAGCGGGGCGAAGGGTGCTTGTGCGCGGCGTGATGGACGTTCGGTTTGGCCCACGGATCGAGATCGCCGATCCCTCGATGATCGAGCTATCGGACAGCGCGAAGGGAGCGGGTCGAGGCGAATGAGGCGCAACTCGCCAAATCCTGTCGCTTCGAAGGGGGCGATTTCGCGCGTTCTCGTGTTCGTGGCCATCGCCTTGCTGGCGGCCGGCTGCGCCACCATCGACCCGCAGGTCGTCGCGCCGCCAAAGCCCTCGGCGGCGGCCGCGCCGCCCAAACCCGCCGTCGATCCCGAAAAACGCCGCCTGATGGCGGCGTTCGGCGGCGAATACATCGCCCCCGCCGTCCAGGCCTATCTCGACAATCTGCTGGCGAAGCTCGCCCCTGCGAGCGAGACGCCGACCGAGCCCTATCGCGTCACCTTGCTCGATTCGCCCGTCGTCAACGCCTTCGCCCTGCCCTCGGGCGATATTTTCGTCACAAGGGGCCTGCTGGCGCTGGCGGGCGACGGCGCCGAAGTGGCGGCGGTGATGGCGCACGAGATCGGCCACATCACCGCGCGCCATGCCTCGCAGCGCGCCGAGTTGGAGCGGCAGGGCCGGCTGTTCAGCCGCGTCTCGACCCAATTGCTGGAGCGGCCGGAACAGGGCGAGGAATATGTCGCCCGCACCAAGCTGACGGTCGCGCGATTCTCGCGCGAGCAGGAGTTCGAGGCCGATCGAATCGGCGTCCGCGTCATCGCCAAGGCCGGCTACGACCCCTATGCCGCCGCGCGCTTTCTCGACAAGCTCGGCCGCTGGAGCGCGATGCACGCGGGGGGCGGCGGCGCCAACGCCAAGCCCGACATGATGGCGACGCACCCCTCGACGCCCGAACGGATCGCCGCCGCCGTGGCGCTCGCCAGGCAGATCGGCGCCAAGGGCATCGGCGATCCCGCGCGCGATTCCTACCTCGCCGCCATCGACGGGCTCGCCTATGGCGATAACCCGGCGCAGGGACTGGCGGTCGGAACCTTGTTCGTACATCCCAAGCTCGGCTTCGCCGTGCGCGCGCCCGAGGGTTTCGCGCTGGAGAACCAGTCCACGGCGCTGATCGGGGTGGGCGAGGCGGGCACGCAGGCATTGCGACTCGACAGCATCGACGCCGGCTCGGCCTCGCTCGAACAGGCGCTCGGCTCGGGCTGGATCGACGGGGTGCAGACCAATTCGATCGAGACGCTGAAGGACGCCGACCTGCCGACCGCCATCGCCATCGCCAAAGGCGATCAATGGACGTTCCGGCTCGCCGCGATCCGGCTGGGATCGCGCATCTATCGCCTGATCTTCGCCGCGCACACGCTCAGCGAGCCGGTCGACGCAAGTTTCCTGGCTTCGATCCGCTCGTTCCATCGCGTCACTTCAGAAGAGAGCGGGATGGCGCGGCAGGCCCATATCCATACCGTGACCGCCGAACCCGGCGACGACGCGGCCTCGCTGGCGCGCAAAATGGGCGGCGTTGCCGATGGCGAAGCGACCTTCCTGATACTCAACGGCCTGCAAGGCGGCGGCGCTACGCCGGCGGGACAGCGCTACAAGATCATCGGGCCGTGACCATGTCCAGAAAACTCGCCGGTCGCGTGGTGGCGGCGACCCACAACAAAGGCAAGCTCGCCGAATTGCACGACCTGCTGGGCCCGAGCGGGATCGAGCTGTTGGGCGCCGGCGACCTCGGCCTGCCCGAGCCCGAGGAGACCGGCGACACTTTTGTCGCCAACGCGCTCATCAAGGCGCGCGCGGCGGCGGAGCGCAGCGGCCTCACGGCGATTTCGGACGATTCCGGCCTCTGCGTCGCTGGTCTCGATGGCCAGCCCGGCATCTATTCCGCCCGCTGGGCGGGGGGCGGGGGCGGCGATTTCGCCGCGGCGATGGCGCGGGTCGAGCGGGAACTGAAGGGGCACGGCGTCGCGCCGCCGTGGCGGGCGTGGTTCGTCAGCGCGCTGGCGATCGCCTGGCCCGACGGCCATGTCGAAACCTTCGAGGGTCGCGTCGACGGCGATCTGATCTTCCCCCCACGCGGGACCGCAGGCTTTGGCTACGACCCCTGCTTCAAGCCGGACGGCCACGCGCGCACGTTCGGCGAGATGACGGCCATTGAAAAACATGGTCTGCCCGCCGACGGCTCGCAGGCGCTGTCCCATCGCGCTCGCGCTTTTCAGGCGCTCGCGCGCGCCTGTCTTTGAAAGCAGCAGATGAACCCAGCGGTCAGGCGTAAACTCGATCCCAAATTGAAATTCGCGCTCGAACTGGGTCCGCTGGCGCTGTTTTTCCTCAGTTACTGGCTGTTCGGCGTCATGGCGGCGGCTGGCGCCATGGTTGTCGCCGCGCTCGTGAGCCTGGGCGTGTCCTACCGAATGCTGGGCCGCTGGCCGATCATGCCGGTGGTGACGACAATCATCGTCGTGACCTTCGGCTCGCTCACCCTGGTGTTCAAAGACAGCACGTTCATCAAGGTCAAGCCGACCGTGCTCTATTGCCTGTTTTCGGCCGCGCTGTTCTTTGGCCTGGCGTTTCGCCGGCCGATTTTGCAGATCATGTTCGACGGCGCGCTGCAATTGACGGAGGCCGGCTGGCGCATCCTCACCTGGCGCTGGGCGTTCTTCTTCCTGTTCTTGGCCGGGCTCAATGAATACGTCTGGCGCCATTTTTCCGAAGAGACCTGGTTCACGTTCAAGTCCTTCGGCTTCCTGCCGCTGACGGTCGTGTTCGCGCTGGCGCAGTCACGGGTCATCCTGCGCCACGAAGCCAAGGAGGCGCCGCAGGAAGACGTCCTGTAGCGGGAGGGAAAGCGGCGCTAACCCGTCGATCAGATAAATTGGCGCGCCTTGCCTTCCAGGGCGGGCTATGAAGCGGAATCGGGAGGCGGTTGTCGCGCTCCGTCGGAGTGATCCATGACGCCCCCTGCCGCCCTGCATCGGCGCGGCCTGATATTGGTCTTTGCCGCCACCGTGCTGTGGAGCCTCGCGGGCCTGTTCGCGCGCGCGGTTCCCCATCTCGATTTCGGGGCGATCCTGTTCGGGCGCGCCGGCTTTGGCGGCGTTTGCGGGCTCATGCTCGCCTTTCTCGATTGGCGCAGCGGACGCCTCGAATTGCGCCGTCTGAAATCGCCGATGGCGCCGGTGATCCTGCTGCTCTCCTCCACCGCCATATCTGGCTATGTCGCGGCGCTGTTGACGACGACCGTCGCCGACGTGCTGGTGATCTATGCGACGCTCCCGTTCATCGCCTCGGGGCTCGCCCTCGTCGTCACCGGCGAGCGGCCGTCGCGGCGCACGATGATCGCCGCCTCGTTCGCGATGATCGGCGTCGTCGTGATGGTCGCCGACGGACTGGGCCATGGGCGCCTTCTGGGACAGGCGCTGTCGCTGTTCATGACGGCGGGTTTCGCCGGGCTGGTCGTGCTGCAACGCCGCGATCCAAAACTGCCGGTCGCGCCGATCAACGCGGCGGCGGCGCTGATCGCCTCGGCGTTTGGCTTCGCCGTCGCCGGCAGCGTGAAAATGTCTACGTTCGATATCGTCGATCTGTTCTTTTTCGGCGTCTCGACCATCACCGTCGCCTTCGCTTTGTTCATGGAGGGCGCCAAGACCGTGCCGCCGGCGGAAGCTTCGCTGATCGCCATGCTCGATGTGGTGATCGGGCCGTTGTGGGTCTGGCTCGCCTTTCGCGAGGAGCCGAGCCTCGCCACCGCGATCGGCGGCGGCTTCGTGCTGGCGGCGGCGCTGTGGCGGCTCGCGCCCGAACTGCGCCGCCGCCACGAGGATCTCGCGCCGGCCGCGCCGTTGGTTTAAAGAGGCGCCGGGGGAGGAACCAGCATGGATAAATTCGCGCTCGTAACCGGCGGCGGCGTCGGCATTGGCAAGGCGGCGGCGTTGAAACTCGCGCAGGCCGGGTGGCATGTCGCCGTTGCGGGCCGCCGACCCGAACCGCTCGAAGCCACGGCGCGGGAAATCGAGGCCATGGGCCGGCGCGCGCTGGCCAAGTCCTGCGATATCGGCGATCCCGCCCAGGTGCGGGCTTTGTTCGAGGCGATCGAGCAGGCGTTCGGCCGGCTCGACCTGCTGTTCAACAACGCCGGCGTCTCGGCTCCTGGCGTGCCGATGGACGAACTCACCTACGAGCAATGGAAAAGCGTGGTCGACGCCAATCTGACCGGCGCGTTCCTGTGCGCGCAGGGCGCCATGCGGATGATGAAGACGCAGCGCCCGCAGGGCGGCCGCATCATCAACAACGGCTCGATCTCGGCCACCGCGCCGCGCCCCAACAGCGCGCCCTACACCTCGACCAAGCACGCCATCACCGGCCTGACGAAATCCATCGCGCTGGACGGGCGCCCGTTCGACATCGCCTGCGGCCAGATCGACATCGGCAACGCCTTGACCGAGATGGCGTTCAAAATGACCCAGGGCGTGCCCCAGGCCGACGGCCGCATCGCGATCGAGCCGATGATGGACCCGGGCGAGGTCGGCGCGGCGATCGTCCACATGGCGAGCCTGCCGCTCTCGACCAACATCTTCACCATGACGATCATGGCGACCAAGATGCCGTTCGTCGGGCGGGGGTGAGCGCGCTCAATGCCTGGCGGCCGACCAGCCCGGCGGCGGCGGTCGGCCTCTCGGTCGAATATCTGAGCCGGAAGCCGGCCTTCGCCGCCCTTCCCTTCGGCGAGTGGTCGCAGGTTCTGTTGCATCAGGTCGCGCGCGGCCATTACATCTTCGTCGTCGACGCCGAGCAGCACATTCGCGGGTTTCTCGGTTGGGCCTTGACCGATCAGGCTTTCGCGGAGGCGTGGGTGGTGGGCCGGGCGGGCTTGCGCAACGAGAGCGGCGACGATGGCGACTGCGTCATCGTCAACGCCTGGGCGGCCGACGACGACGGCGCCCAGCGCTTCCTGCGCGCCGGCGTGATGCACTTGTTCGCCGACCGCCGCGCGGTCTATTTCAAACGCCATTATCGGGATGGGCGGGAGCGGCCGATGCGGCTGAACGTGCCGGCGCATCGGCGGTCTTTGCGTCCCCGAACCTGAGAAATTGGCTTGCCGATCGTAGGTTAACAGCGCGCATTCTTGCCCGCCTTCTGTCTCCGCCATTGCGCTTTCTCAGAACCAGACCGTAAAGAACATTTTATATTATATTCGGAGGGCGCCTCGTGACGCAGAAGCTCTATTTTCTCGCGTTGGACAAACTGAACCACTACGATCTCTGGGTCACCGACGGAACGACGACGACGGCCGTGGGCGGCATTCACAATATCGGCGTCAGCGGCGCCAGCACCGACGGCCTGGGGCCGTCGTCCATCACCGCCTTCGGACAAAATATGATCTTCGCCGGCGAGGACGGGCTCAACAATACCGCCGCGAATGGAATTTGGACCACCGACGGCACGGCCGGCGGCACGACCGAGGTCGGCGGCGTCAGCCCGGGGCCGGGAAAGTCTTCGCCTTTCATCAACGGCGACCCCAGTGGATTGAACCCGACCGGCTTTGTCACGTTCGGAAGCAAGGCGCTGTTTTTCGGCTCGGATGCGGGGAGCTTCACCGCCCTGTGGTCCACCGACGGGACCGTCAGCGGCACGCTGGAACTGGGCGGCCTGCAAAATGGGCAGATCGTCGGCAGGGGCGTGAACTGGGACCCGACCAACTTCGCCGCCTTCAACAGCAGCGTCTTGTTCTCAGCCCATGATTCCAGCGGCAGCGGCTCGTATATCGGCCTGTGGATCACCGACGGCACGAGCGCGGGCACGGTGGAACTAGGCGGCTTGCAGAACGCCGCGATCTTCGATTCCAACGCCAGCTCGTTCCAGGCCACCGACTTCGTCCAGCTTGGCGGCGAGATGCTGTTCAACGCGCCCAACCAGACGGGCGATTCCGCGCTTTGGATCACCGACGGCACGGCGGCGGGCACGGTCGAACTCGGCGGCGTCGGCAATGCGGGGATCTTCGGCGCCGACAAGAACGTGGGCTTTGGCAATGGACTGTCGGAAGCGGTTCGATTCGGCGCGCGCGTGTTCTTCGCCGGTCCCGACAACGACGGCGCCACCGGCCTGTGGACCACCGACGGCACGGCGGCGGGCACGTCCGAAGTCGGCGGCCTCGACGACAGCGGATTGACGGCCTTTGGCCAGCATCCCTCCAGCATCGGCCTCGGCCCGACCAATCTCACCGTCAACGGGCAGCAGGTGCTGTTCAACGGCCGCGACGCTATCGGCTTTCAGGAATTGTGGGCCACAGACGGCACGGCGACGGGAACCTACGAGATCGGCGGCGAGGGCGTCGGCGGCTTCGTGGCGCACGAGGCCAGCAACGGCCTCGATCCGTCGTCGATCGTCTCGCTGGGCAACGGCAAGGCGGTCTTCATCGGCAGGGACGACAGCAACAGCCAGAATTCCGGCAGGGCGACGCTCTGGGTGACGGACGGGACTTTCGCGGGCACGCAGGAGATCGGCGGCCTCAACAATCTCGGCGTCGCCCAAGTCAACGCGAGCGGCTTCAGTTTCTCGCAAACGCTGATCGGCGGCGACGGCATGGCCTATTTCGTCGGCGCAAACATTGCCGGCAATCAGGTGCTGTGGGAGACCGACGGCACACTCGGCGGCACCAAGACCGTCGTCGCCAGCGACGGCAACGCGCCGTCCACCGGGCTCGATCCCGCCAACATGGCGCTCGCCAATCCGCCGCCCGCAGAGACCGCCGTCACCGGCCCCGGCCAGTCGGTCGATCTCAACACTATTCCCGGCGAGGACGTCGCCATCTCCGGCACCAACGGCGTCGCCGACACTATCACCGGCTCGAACGGCACGATCGCGCTCACCGCTGCGCAGATCGTCGCCATCGGCGGCGGCCTGCTGATCACCATGACGGGCGTCGGCTGCGCCGCAACTTTGTCCGGCACCAACGGCAACAAAGATAGCGTCTATGGATCGAAGGGCGCCGTCACGCTGAACGGCGCGCAGGCCAACGTCACCGGGGCCAAGAACAACATCACCTTCGCCCCCGGCACGACCGGAAATGTCGTCTATCTCCACAACACCAGCGGGACGTGGGACAACGTCACCGGCTCGAATGGAAAGATCCATCTCACCAGCGCCAAGGCCAACGTGACCGGCGGCGGCAACACGATCTATTTCAACGGCGGAACCGGCGACGACGTCAGCATCTACGGAACTAACGGCAATTGGGACACCGTCAACGCCAACGGCGGGCAGATCGAGGTCACCCAATCGCAGGTGTCGGTGGTGGGCGGCCAGAACGTGATCAACGCGACCTCCGGCTCGTCGGTCAGCCTCTATTCCACCGCGGGCAAATGGGACACGGTCAACGGCTCCGGCGTTCTGGTCTATCTGACGAGCGCACAGGCCTCGATCATCGGCGGCGGCGACACGATCACGGCGACCGCGGGTTCCTCGGCCAGCCTCTACAACACCGGCGGAGCCTGGGACCTGTTCAAGGGTTCGAGTTGCAATGTGATCCTGACCAACGCGCAGGCCGCCATTGTCGGCGGCGGCGACACGATCGTCCTCGACAACAAATCCTCGATCAGCCTCAGCGGCACGAACGGAAGCTGGGACGGGGTGACCGCCTCGGGCGATCAAATCACGCTGACCGCGGCCCAGGCCGCCGTCACGGGCAAGGGCAATACGATTTTCGCCAACGCGGGTTCGACAGTCAGCCTCGCCGGCACGGCCGGGGTGTTCGACGCGGTCTATGGCTCCAGCGAAGGGGTGATCCTCTCCGCCGCGCAGGCGGCGATATTGGGCGGCTACAATACGATCAACGCCAGCGCCGGCTCGACGATGAGCCTCTACAACACCAATGGCCACGGCGACGTCGTCAACGGCTCAAGTGACGCGCTTTATCTGACCAGTGCGCAGGCGGTGCTCAACGGCTCGGCTGACAATGTGTTCCTGTCGGGCCAGAGCACGCTGACCCTGCATGGCAACTTTGAGGCGCTGAACTTCGCCGCGCAGATCGGAATCGACGTCATCGGCGGCTTCAACGCGACCGACGTGCTGCACCTCAGCGCCACGGACTGGACGAGCTTTGCGGCGTTGAAGGCGAGCGGCGGCCTGTTTCAATCCGGCGCGGACGCGATCGTCAAGCTCGACGCCAACAATTCCATCACCCTGCTCGGCGTGCAGGCGTCTTCGCTGATTTCAGGCGAGTTCAAGTTCGCCTGACGCCGCTTCCGGGCGGCGCCGTTCTGGCGCCGCGCGTCCATCTAGCCTCTTAGCGGCCCATGGTTTTAGTGAGCAGCTGGAGCGCCGTCGACAGTTGATCCAGCCGGTAAGGTTTGGGCAGGATGACAACGCCTATCGCTTCCGCCTCCGACCGCGCCGCCTCTGCATAGCCGCTCGTCAACAGGAGCGGCAACTCAGGGCGACGTCGCTTGATCTCGCGAGCGAGTTCCACGCCGTTCATTCCGCCGGGCATCATGATGTCCGAAAGCACGAGATCGACGGAACGACCGTTGGCGAGCGCTCCCAACGCCGCCGCTGCGCTCTCCGCCATGAGGACCCGGAAGCCGAGGTGACCGAGCATCTCGGTCGTCAGCTTTGCGACTTCCGTATCGTCTTCAACCAGCAGCACGAGCCCGCAATGTAGCGCGTCGGCGCGTTCGATCGGAATATCGACGGGTTGCGGCTCGTCGCGCGGGGCGTTTTCAGACCGCGGCAGATAAAGGTTGATCGTGGCGCCGCGCCCGAGTTCTGAATCGATGCGCACGTCCCCATGCGATTGGGTGACAAAGCCATGGACCTGGGCGAGGCCGAGGCCCGAGCCCTTGCCGATGTCCTTGGTCGTGAAGAAGGGCTCGAAGACGTGCGCCTGCACTTCGTGCGACATACCGGTTCCCGTGTCCGCGACGGACAGTCGGACGTAGTCGCCGTCGAGGCCTGTATCTTTGAGGCCCGGACAATTTCGCGCGGCGATGGTGATATTCCCGCCATTCGGCATCGCGTCGCGAGCATTCACGGCGAGGTTCAAGACGGCAAGCTCAAGCTCTCCGGCATCGACCTCCACGCTCCACATGTCATCGGAAAAGTCGAACGCCACGTGCACGTCCCCGCGCAGGCTGCGATCCAGAAGCTCTCGCATTCCGCCGATCCGCAGGGCCACATTCAGGGGCTCCGGTTTCAGCGCCTGCCGGCGGGAAAAGGCGAGCAATTGTCGGGTGAGCGCAGAACCCCGCTGCGCCGCTTGTTGCATGCCGTCCATGAGCCGCTCGCGGCGGCCCAAATCGTCCTGCCGCCGCAGCATCTCCAGACCGCTCAAGATGACCATCAGCAGGTTGTTGAAGTCGTGGGCGATGCCGCCCGTCAGTTGGCCGATGGCCTCGATCTTTTGTGTCTGGCGAAGGGTCTCTTCGACGCGGGCGCGCTCCTCCATCTGCTTGATGAGTTCGTCATTCGTATCCCGAAGCTCGCGGGTCCGCTCCGCCACCAGCCTCTCCAGCGCGACGGCCGCGCGTTCGCGCTCGTCGAGCAGTGTGCGAACTTCGTACTGGCGCGCCCGCGCCCGCAGGGCCGAGCGCACGGCCGTGGAAAGCGTGATCGGCTGGATGGGGCGCTCCAGCAACGAAACGTTGCGGAGCGAAACGCTCAAATCCTCGCGCCACGCGACCACCCTGGGCGCTTCATGTCGGCTTGTCAGCACGATGAATGGCAGGTCCGACCAAGCGGGCTGACGCGCGACGCAATCGGTGAGGCGCTCCATGTTCTTCCCGAACATGCCTTCTTCGGCGACGAACAACGCTCCCGCGCCTGCTTCGATTTCGTCGACGAGCTTTGAGAGATCCGGGCAGACCTGCACGCTCCGGCCTGCACGACGAAGGATTTCGGCGCACGCGGCGCCGTCCCGACCGATAGGGGCGAAGACGAGGACGCGAAGTTCCGATCTATCAGTCTCCATGCCCGCCACCGGGAACGGGAGGGGCATCGCGCCCGACGTATTGCGGCGTTCCCGAAAATATGCCGTTGAACTCGGTAAGCGGCGGGCCGACTTTGACGCCGTTCTTCGTCAGTCGGAACTCCCGGATGGAGTGCTCGTGGTTGCCGCTGCGCTTCTTCACCACGGACACGGCGCGCCGGACGACCCCGCCGACCTCGAAATAGCGCAGCATCAGCACGGAATCGCTGAGGTAGCTGAGGTCGAGGGGCGTAGCTATCGGACCCCCCAGGCCGTGCTGCGCAAGAACCAGAATGGTGAGCACGCCCTGCTGCCCGAGATAGGTCAGCAGTTCGTGCATCTGGAGGATGAGGAAACGCTCGTCGGGCATCGCGTTGAGGTAACCATTCAGGCTGTCGATCACGATGACGCGCGCGTTGTCGATCTCGACGCTCCGCTTCACGTTGGCGGCGAACTCGCCCGGCGACAGTTCGGCCGGATCGATCTGCTGGAACCGGATAAGCCCGGCGTCCCTGAATTTTTCCAGGGGAAGTCCGAGCGTCCGCGCGCGAGCCTCGACGGTGCCTTGCCCTTCGTCGAAGGCGAAGAAGACGGAATGTTCGCCGCTCTCAGCCGCGGCGACCGCGTAGGTCAGGGCCAGCGAAGACTTGCCCACCCCAGCGGAGCCGATCAGCAGGGCGTTCGTGCCGTGCTCAAGACCGCCTCCGAACATTTGATCGAGTTCAGCATTCCCACTGGACCTGATCGCGCCCACGAAGCTCTTGCTGTGCTCAGCGGCGACCAGCCTGGGATAGACTTTCAGACCGCCCTTTTCGATTGTGAAGTCATGGTAGCCGCCACGAAATTTGATGCCACGCATTTTGACTACGCGCAGTCGTCGACGCTCGCTGCCGTAGTCGATGGCGATCTGCTCCAGCAAAACCACGCCGTGCGATATCGAATGAAGCTGGAGGTCGTCCTGCTGGGCGCTGAGATCGTCGAGCATGATCACCGTGCACTTGCGGCTGGCGAAGAAATGCTTCAGCGCCAAAACCTGCCGCCGATAACGCAACGAGCTCTGCGCCAGAAGCCTCAATTCGGACAGGCTGTCGAGGACGACGCGCGTCGGGTTGGTCTTCTCGACACGGTCGAAGATCAACTTTGTCGTCTCGCTCAACTCCACTTCGGCCGGATAGAAGACAGTCAGTTCCCTCTCAGGATCGAGAGTGATTTCAGGAGGCGCCAACTCGAAGATATCGACGCTGTCGATGTCCCAGCCATGACGCCGCGCAACCAAGCCAAGCTCCAGCTGCGTTTCGGACAACGTGATGTAGAGGACGCGTTCGCCTCGCCTGGATCCTTCCAAGAGAAACTGGAGAGCGATCGTCGTCTTACCCGTCCCGGGTCTGCCTTCATACAGGTACAGGCGGTTCCCGTCGAACCCGCCTCCGAGGATATCGTCGAGCCCCTCGCTGCCCGTCGAGATCCTCGGCATCTCATCGGCGTCATCCGGATCTTTGAAAACTTCGACGTCGCCGCTCATATTCCCTCCTCGCGGGTTAAGGGGGCCGCACGCGTCCGCCTCCGTTCAGGCCCGCGTCCGTCCATATGGTCTTCAACGCATACTCGTCTGGGACATGTTCTTCAACGCATACTCGTCTGGGACGCTCACGTTGCGCCGCATCACGATAAGTTGCGCCAAAGACTTACGAATCCGGCGTCGGCAATTGATCGGCCCTGTCCTTCCGCGGCGCACGACCCGAGCCTTTGCAATGCTGATTGGGTCGATTGGATTTCAATCGAGAAAGGACTGGCGGTTTTGCGTCAACAGCAATTGAGCAGCGCCGACTTGCGGCCTCAAGCCCTTGCAGGCTTCCCATTGCGCCGACTCGTCGTCTCGCGAAGGAATCGGCCTGCTTCGCTCCGATCTGGGCAACAACCACTCAACATCGAGGCCCTTACGCCTCGTTGAGTCCCGCTCCGCGCTGCCCCAGGAACTCCGCGCCTTTGGCGGTAAGCTTGAGCGCGGCGCCCCGCTCGTGCGAAACCGGTTTTACGTAGCCGCCGGAGAGAAGGCGCGCCAGATTGTCTTGCTGGTCGCCGACAAGCTTCGTTGGATCGCATTCCCCGATATCGCACAGGAGAGCGACTTGCGTGTCGGTCAATTCTTCTGACATCTTGCGTCACCCGGTGAAGGAAAAGGGATCGTCAACGAAATTCGACGAAATCACATTTTCAGGAGTTGGAACCACCCGTTCGACATTCTGGGGGAGAAGACGCTCAGGACGGTCGTTAAGTTCCTCGCCTTTGCATCCCGTGACGTCCGAAGGCGTGCGAGGGCTTCTGCGCCCGTCGGCGCGGCAAGCAACTGATTTCAATCACAGCGGTTGGGTCGTCGGATGGCGCCGAATGACTCTCCTCGGCTGGGACCGAAGGCGCAGGCTGTTCACGGGGATGCGAGCGCGCGATGCAACGCCCGTCTGAGGCGCTCGGCGCGCCCCGCATCGAGCGTGTGGGCGTCGATTTCCTGCGCCTGCACGAGGCGTTCGGACCCGTCGATCCGCGCCATCAGGTTCACGCTCCCGCGCCAGACCGTCGCGCGCGTGTCGCCCGCTTCCGCGAGAATGGCCCATTCGCCGTCGACAGCGGAAGCCACCGCGTCGGGCGTCAAAGCCGCGAAGGGCGGCGCGCGCGGGCTCGACGCAATGGCGATGGCGCCTGCGTCGAGCTGGATCGCGTTGGGATGCGAGGACATCATGGCGAGGGGGGAGCGGACCGCCGTGGCTTCGACCGCAAGGACGACTCCATCGCAGCGCAGGATGACGACCGCTCGATCTTCGCGGTCCACCGCTTCGCTGCAAAGGGCGCGCGCAGGGGAAGCCGTCAACAGCAGGAGAATGGCCAAAGCGAAACTCGATTTTCGGCTCGTCACCATCGAAATGCCTCCTTTGGCGTCCCCCCGCTTCGACCTTGGCCAAGCCGCCCGATCGATGTCAAAGCCGGCTCGCCAGAGCGGTTGACCAATTGTGGACGAGTTCGGCGGAGGGGCCGATGACGAGCAGCCGCTCGTCGCGACGCCCCCAGGTCGCAACCTCGAACGCATGACGCTTGTCCCAGCGCAGCGCCGTCGGCGCCGCGCGGTCGGCCAGGACGCAGAAGAGGTAGGGCGCGCCGGCGGCGTCCGTGAATACGAACTCTCCAAGCTTAGCGCCATCGTAGGACATGACCAACGCTGTCTTGAAGGTAAGTCCCGGCGCCGCCAAATCCCCGGGCGCGACGTCGAGCCCCAGCCGCGCGCCGACCGTCGCGACGATCGCCGCTTCCTGCCCCGGGTCGGGCGTCACATCCGCAAAAGTCTCCGGCGTGTAGAGCTGCATATATTCGACGACGGCCGTCACCCAATCCTCGGGCGGTTTACCAAGATTGAACGTGAACCAGGCCAGCGCCGCGCCCAACGCAGCCGCGATCGCAAGGCTGGCCGCCAGCCGGGCGCGGGCGAACGTCGAGACGCGCGGGTTTGCGTGATTGGGCAGCGCCGCGCGCAGCCGCGCGACCGGCGCATCCGCGAGCATCCCCAGAAACGCGGCGTCCAGCAGGCCGCGCGCCTGCACGAGCGCGTCGAATCGTCGTTGCAACGAGGGGTCGACCGCCAGGCGACCGATCACCTCCGTTCGCTCCGGCTCTCCGAGTCGCCCGTCCAGCAGGGCCGTAAGGTCTTCATCCGCCGTTTGGTTCATGGCTCGCGTTCATGCGTCTTTCGTTAGGGCGGCGCGCACGGAGGACAATCGGCTCATCACGGTGCCGATCGGGATGCCGAGCATCGCCGCCGCCTCCGCGTAACTGTAGCCCTCCGCATAGACCAGAAGCGCCGTTTCCCGCTGCGCCGTCGGCAAAGCGCCGAGCTTACTTAACACTTGAGCGGCCAGAATATTCGCTTCGATGGCCTGGGAGCCGTCAAACCACAGCGTCGCTTCCGCATCGACCCGCCCAGCGCCTTCGCGCACACGATCGCTTCGCACCTGATTGAGCCAAATGGATCGCAATATGGCGAACAGCCAACGGTCGAGCCGCGTGCCGGGGACAAACTGATGCGCGCGCTCGAGCGCTCTCAGGCATGTCGCCTGCGCCAGGTCTTCCGCGTCCTGCGCGTTCCGTGTTAGGATAAGTGCATAACGCCACAGGCGAGGCAGACACGCCTCCAGCCCATTTCGGACTTCTGTTCGCCCGTCGCTGGTCATGCGGGAGAGTAATCACAGATGCGCGAAGTCGCGAAGGGGACGACGAATAATTCTTCCCTTCCGCGTGTTCATGTATTCGGCGCGCCGCGCAGAAGAGGAGGAGCACAACATGTCAGCAAAAGGTTCCGATAGCGGGTTCGCTTGCGTGCGCAGGACGGCTGCCGCGAGCGCATTCGGCCTCGTTCTGGCCGTCACCACCGCCTTTGCAGCCGGCGGAGGAGGCGGTGGCGGAGGGGGAGAGGGAGGAAGCGATAAAAGCAGCGGCGCAAGCGGCGCCCCGCACGGCGCTCACAGCAAGGACGATCTGACCACCTGCCGTCCGGGCGAAGTTTGGGACAAGAAGAAGCATGCCTGCCTGCGCCGTCACACCGGCGTCGTTCCCGACGCCGAGATGACCGAATACGCGTTCGCACTCGCTTCGGCCGCCCGCTATCAGGAGGCGCTCGACGTGCTGGACCTGCTCGACAATTCCAATACGCCGCGCGCCTTGAACTACCGCGGTTACGCCACCCGCAAGCTCGGTCAAATCGACGCGGGAATCGGCTACTATCTACAGTCGATCGCGCTCGATCCCAAATATCCGCAAGTACGCGAATATCTCGGCGAAGCTTATGTGATCGAAGGCAAGTTTGACCTCGCCAAGGCGCAGCTGACCGCGATTGGCCAGCTTTGCGGCGAGGCGGACTGCGAGTACTACCAACGCCTCTCCAAGGCGTTGGACGAAGCGCACGCCCTGTAATCGAACCGCTGACGCCCGGCTGGGGCCGCAGTTTCGGCCGGGCCTTTCAAGCCCATGGAGCGCTCGCCATGTCGCGTGCCGAACCTTCGCCCGCAGCGGCGATTGATCCGCCCGCCCGTTTTCGTCTCGATGGCGAGCTTGCCGTTCTGCAACGCTACGCGGGTCCGCTCGTCTTGCTGGCCCGCGCCATGCTCGCCTACATCTTCATTGTCGAAGGCTACGGGAAGATCACGAATTATCAGGCGGTCGGCGACTACATGGCCCAGCACGGGGTAGCGTCGGCGATCCTGCCGGCGGTCATCCTGACGGAGCTGGGCGGCGGCTTGCTTGTCCTGTTCGGGTTCAAGACGCGATGGGCGGCGGTCGCGCTCGGCGGATTTTGCCTTCTGACCGCCTTGCTGTTCCATAGCGGCGCGGAGGAAGCGATTCAGTTTCAGAAGAACATCGCCATGGCGGGCGGCTTCCTCGTGCTTGCGACGACCGGCCCCGGAACCTGGTCGATCGATGCGTGGCGGTTGCGCAGCCGATGAAGGCGAAGCCCTTCATCATCGCGCTCGCGCTTTGCGTCAGCTTTGGCGCGCGAACGACGGGCGAACCGTTGCGCGAGAGCGCCGCTTCGCCTGTCGTCGCAGCGGATCGTCTCGACGACGCGTCGTCGGACGGCGACGCCTTCGCGGCGGTCGGCGATTTCGCCTGGCGCGCTTTCATCGCCCTGAATTGGCCTGCCGCCCGCGACGCGGCCGCGCGCGGCGCGCCGGACCGCGCCAAGACGCTCGACGATCCGGGACCGCGCGTCTGGGAGACGTTCAAGTCGGCGGCGGAGACCTTCCCGGTTGGAGCGGACGGCCGTCGCAGCGCGGCGGCGCCATGGGGCGGCTTCGCCGGCCCCAATCCCTGCGGCGGCGTGAACCACGAAAAGACGATCGCCGCGTTCAAGCCGTTCGCGGAGTTCAACCAGCCAAGCTTTTCGACCGACGCGCCCGCCAATCCGCTTGTCGCGCAGAACGGCGAATACGTGCGTTACGAAGTCCGTTTCAACGCCCTGGAGTTTGCAACTATCGTCGCGAAGGGGTGGAGCGAGGGGCGGAATTTGCCCGACGCCGAACATCCCGCGCATTTCCCCGCCGGTTCGATTGCCGTCAAGGCGGCGTGGCGCCCTCTGAACGCCTCCGACACGCCCGCCGTTCGGGCGCGCTACTACGTTGCGCGCGCCGCCATTGTCGACGTCGCAAGTTCTCTCGCCGCGGGCCGCGTCGTCTGCACGCAGCGCGACGTCGCGCTCGTAGGTCTGCACATCGTCATCAAAACTAAAACGAAGCCGCAGGGGATCTGGACCTCGTTCGAGCACGTCGACAATGTTCCCCCGTCGGGCGCGGGGATGGCGCGGGAGCCGGACGCCGTAAACGCGCAAGCGCCTTACGGATTTTTTGATCCGACTCGCGCAGCGAAACTATCGCCGCCGTTCGGCGCCGCCGAGACCCTGCCGATCGACCAGACCAACCCGCCAAAGCGAGCGCCGGCAGCGATGCAGATCGTGCGCCGGCATCCGATCAATGCGGCTCTCATGGCGAAGAACCGGGACTATTGGGTGCAGGCGGACATCAAGGAAACAGTCTGGCGGCATTATATGCTGGTCGCCGCGCAATGGCCTACAAGTTCTGATCCTCCCGGACCCGACAACGACGGCGCCTATTTTCCGGGGCGGTCGGAACCTTCGCGCGACGAATCCTACACATCTAGCGCGGCCGTGCAGGAGAATCTGGTCAACACAACGATGGAGACCTATCTGCAAGAGGCGCCGTCGAGTTGTATGGCGTGCCATCAGGCGGCGTCCAACCGTGGCGGATTCGATTTTGTCGGCACGCTCGCCAACATTCGCTAGCGAGCGCCCGTGCGGACCCGGATTCCCTGATATCGCGGCGAGTCGCCGAATACTGGACTCATGCGTATTCGGTCAAGAAAGAGGATCTTTGGGCGTTGTCCACGTCTTCGACCTCGCCGGCCACCCAAAGACCACGCGAGCCTATGCGTGGTCGTCACCTATCGAGGGAAGCACGAAACGGCGGTTCTTTGCCGTGCTCCACATGGGGGCGATCAAGTCTCCGCGCGACGCGGTGAGGGCGGCAATCGTGGCGGAGCACAAAAGATCATGAGATTGGTCAAGCAGAGATACGAATGGGACTGTGGCGTCGCGTGTCTCGCGATGTTAGCTGAAATTCCCTGGGATGACGCAAGGACCGCACTCATTCAGTACCAACCAACTGAAAAACTCGGAACTGAGAAGCCAGCAATGAGAGCCGCGCTTAAGCAATTTGGGATCGTCACCTCAAAGCGACTTGTGCGCTGCAACAATCCGAGCCACCTTCGTCGAGACGCATTACTTCACACCAACAAGCTGAAAAACGGCGGTAGCCACTGGGCTGTGTGGGATGCGACACAAGAAAAAATTCTTGATCCGTTTTACAAAAGGACGAGACCTCACTCGCG
>JANYIH010000290.1 GCA_025358745.1 Hyphomicrobiales bacterium
CTCATCGTATTCGGAGCGCTAGAGATCCTGCCGGGCAATGCGGCGCAGACCATGCTCGGAGCCAGCGCGACGCCGGAGGCGGTCGCAGCCCTCGCCCACAAGCTCGGCCTCGATCTCTCGGTCTGGGCGCGTTACCTCGGCTGGATCGGCGGCGCGCTGCGCGGCGATCTCGGGCAGTCCTACGCTTACAATTCCCCGATTGCGCCGCTGATCGGCGAGCGGCTCGCCGTCACGCTGCCGCTGACGCTGCTGGCGATGGCGATCGCTTGCCTTGTAGCGCTGAGCGCGGGCGTCTACGCCGCCGAGCGACGCGGGCGGCCGGGCGACGCTCTGGTGATGGGGTTGAGCCAGATCGGGCTGGCGATCCCGAATTTCTGGCTCGGCATCGTGCTGGTGCTGATTTTCGCCGTGCATTGGCGGGTGTTTCCATCGGGGGGCTTTCCCGGCTGGGCCGATCCGCTCAAAGCCCTCAAGGCGCTGGTCCTGCCCGCGCTGGCGCTGGGTCTCGTGCAGGCGGCGATCCTGACCCGCGTGACCCGCTCGGCGCTGATCGAGGCGCTGGGCGAGGATTTCATGCGCACGGCGCGCGCGAAGGGGCTGTCGCGGCGCGCCGCGATCTGGCGCCACGCGCTGCCCAATGCGGCGGCGCCCATTCTCACCATCGCGGGACTGCAATTCTCCTCGCTGATATCTGGCGCGGTGGTGGTCGAAAACGTGTTCACGCTGCCGGGGCTGGGGCGGTTGATCGCGCAATCCATCGCCAATCGCGACGTGCTGGTGGTGGAGAATTGCGTGATGGGGCTGGCGGCCTTCGTGATCCTCGTCAACGCCGCCGTCGATCTGGCGGCGGCGGCGATCGATCCGCGATTGCGGGCGAGCGCGTGAGCAATCTTCGGCTGGGCCTTTTCTGCGTCGGGCTGCTGGTGTTCGCGGCGTTGTTGTCGCTGGTCTGGACGCCCTACCCGCCCGCCGCGATCGACGTGCCGCATAAGCTTCTTGCGCCCTCGGCGGCGCATTGGTTCGGCGCCGATGCGCTGGGGCGCGACGTCGCCTCCGAGATTCTGGCCGGCGCGCGGGTGTCGCTGCTGGTGGGTGTGATCGCGGTCGGCATCGGGCTTGGCTTCGGCGTCGCGCTCGGGCTGATCGCGGCCAGCGTGAAGGGCGTGGTCGAGGACGCGATCATGAAGACGTGCGACTTCGCGTTCGCCTTCCCCGCGCTATTGCTGGCGATCCTGTTGACGGCCACCTATGGCCCCGGCGTCGTCAACGCCATCGCGGCGATCGGCGCCGCCAACGTGCCGGTGTTCGCCAAACTGACGCGGGCGGCGGCCCATGGCGTGCTTTCGCGCGAATATGCGCTCGCCGCGCGCGCGGCCGGACGCGGCCCGTTCGCCGTGGCGTTCGCGCATGTGCTGCCCAATATCGCCGCGCCGCTGATCGTGCAGGCGACGATCCAGTTCGCCATCGCCATTCTCGCCGAGGCGGCCTTGTCCTATCTGGGCCTGGGCGCGCAGCCCCCGCTCGTCTCCTGGGGCCGGATGCTGGCGGACGCGCAGGCCTGGCTTTACGTCGCCCCGCGGCTGGCGGTGTTTCCGGGCCTCGCCCTCGCCTTTTCCGTGCTGGGCCTCAACCTGCTGGGCGACGGCTTGCGCGACGCGCTCGACCCGAAACTGCGGGCGCGGCGCTAGATGCTGCTTGGCGTCGAAAACCTCAGCGTCGACCTGCCCGTCGCCGGCGGCTTCAAGCGCGTCGTGCGCGACGTGTCGTTCGCGCTTGCAGAGGGACAATCGCTCGGAATGGTGGGCGAATCCGGGTCCGGCAAGACAATCACGGCGCTGGCGATCATGGGGCTGTTGCCCGAGGGCGCGCTTGTGTCCGGCGCGATCCGGTTCGAGGGCCGCGACCTTGCCACGCTGAGCGAAGCGCAGATGCAAAGTCTGCGCGGCGACCGGGTCGCGATGGTGTTTCAGGAGCCTATGAGCGCGCTCAACCCGCTGCATCGGATCGGCGATCAGGTGGCCGAGCCTTTGCGGCTACATCGCGGCTATTCGCGCGCGTGCGCCGGGGCGGAAGCGGTCAAGCTGCTTGAGCGCGTGCGTCTGCGCGACCCCGATCGCCTCGCCCGCGCCTACCCCTTCGCGCTGTCGGGGGGCGAGCGGCAGCGGGCGATGATCGCGATGGCGCTGGCCTGCGGGCCGAAACTGCTGATCGCCGACGAACCGACCACCGCGCTCGACGTAACCGTGCAGGCGGGCATTCTCGATCTCTTGGCCGTGCTGGCGCGCGAGAGCGGCCTGTCGATCCTGTTGGTCAGCCACGATCTCGCGGTGATCGCCCGCCATTGCCGGCGCGTTCTAGTGATGTATGGCGGCGCCGTGATGGAGGAAGGACCGGTCGAGGCGGTGCTGGGGCAGGCTTTGCATCCCTACACGCGTGCGCTGCTGGCGGCGCGGCCGCGGCTCGGCGCCCAGCGCGGCGCGCGGCTCGCCGCCATTCCCGGCGCCTATGGCGCGGCGGCGCAAGGCTGCGCCTTCGCGCCGCGCTGCCCGCTCGCGCTGCCCGCCTGCGGACGGGAGCCGCCGGCGGTGGCGCTGGACAACGGCCATATCGTGCGCTGCGTGCGGGTGACGTCAGACGGGCGGCTGACGTGAGCATGGCCCTGCTGCAAGTGACCGGTCTCCGCAAGACCTTCGCGCTGCCGCGAACGTCCTGGTTCGCGCCGCGTCCGCAGCGCCTCGCGGTCGAGGGCGTGGATTTCCGCATCGAAGCGGGGCGTTCGTTCGGGATCGTGGGCGAATCCGGCTC
>JANYIH010000308.1 GCA_025358745.1 Hyphomicrobiales bacterium
ATCGGGCGGCTTCACCAAGACGTCTCAGGCGGGCCAAGGTTCGGGCTGGTCGGTCGCGGGCGTGGGCGATTTCAACGGCGACAATTCCGCCGACATTCTCTGGCGCAACACCAGCGGCGGCCTGAGCGTCTGGGACAGCAACGGGTCCGGTGGTTTCCTCAGTGTCCCGCTCGGAATTCCGGGAACGGATTTCCAAGTGCAGGGCGTGGCCGACATCACCGGCGATCACCTGTCTGATTTCCTTATGCGTAACTCCGCCGGTGCCACAGTGCTGTATGCGTCCAACCGATCGCTCGGCTTCAATCAAACCAATATCGGCGCCGTCGCGACAAGCTGGAGCATCCAGGGCGGCTGATCGGGCGACGCCAGCGTTCGCGGGCGGCCTTCGGGTCGCCCGTTTCGTTTAAACGTGCTGGCCGCCGTCGACATAGATCGACGATCCGTTGATGTAGGACGACGCGCCGCTGCACAGGAAATAGATCGTCTCCGCCACTTCGCGCGGCTCGCCCAGCCTTCCCATCGGCACGATGCGGTCGACCAGATCGCTGGTGCCGGGCGAGAGAATGGCGGTGTCGATCTCGCCCGGCGCGATGGCGTTGGTGCGGACGCCGCGCGGCGCGAGTTCGTGCGCGAGTTCGCGCGTCAGCGCCGACAGCCCCGCCTTCGAGGCGGCGTAGGCGACGCCGGCGAAAGGATGCACGCGCGAGCCAGCAATCGAGGCGACATTGACGATCGAGGCCTGACCCGCCGCAAGCTCCTCCACCAGCGCCCGCACCAGCAGCGCGATCGACACGAGATTGACGTTCAGCACATGGGTCCAGGCGGCCGCGTCGGTGTCGAGCGCGCCGAGCCGCGCCCCGCCCTCCCCCTTGGGCGAAACGCCGGCGTTATTGACCAGCGCGTGCAGCCGGCCATTCGGCAGCCGCGCCCGCACGGTGGCGGCGAGTTGATCGATAGAGGCGAGATCGGAGAGATCGGCCTGCACATGGGCGTCGCGCGCGGCAGGCCAGCGGCATTCCTCGGAGAAGGGCTGGCGCGACACCGTCAGCAGCCGCCAGCCGCGCTCCTGAAACACTTTCACCGTCGCATGGCCGATGCCGCGACTGGCGCCGGTCAGCAACATGATTTTCTGTTCGTCGGCCATGCGGCGCGCTCCCGTTAAGCGGCTCTTGTAAGCCAAGTTCGCTCGCCGCTGAAAGCGCCAAGCTCAGTCGCCGCCCGCTTTGTCTGCCGCATTTCGCACGCTGGCTTCCTCCAGATCGAACTCGCGCTCCAGCCGTCGCCGGCTTTCGTCGGTGATGAGATTTTGCGCGTAAGACCTGTCGATCGCCGCGCGCTCGACGCCGATCAGGTCGAGCCCGATCGCCGCCAGATCCGCCCCCTCCGCGGCAGGTTCGGGGGCGAGATCGGATAGGAATTTGGCCTGTCGCTCGCCGTGCAGTTTCTTCAGCGCAGCCACCGCCGAGGGCCGCGAGCCGGGCGCGCGCTCCAGCGCGTCGAGCCGGGCCAGCACCGCCTCCATCGCGTTGGCCCGCGCCACGGTCTCGGCGCGCGCGTTGGCCGCCGTCTCCCGCGCGGCGACGCGGCCGAGATCGAGCCATTTCGTCAGCGGCGCCAAAGCCGCGCCCTGCCCGACCAGCGTCGCGACGATGACGCAGATGGTGGAAAACAGGATCAGGTCGCGATGGGGAAACGGCGCGCCCTGCGCGACCAGCGGGATCGACAGCGCCGCCGCCAGGCTGACCGCGCCGCGAAGGCCGGCAAAGCCGATCAAAAATGGAGGCCGCCAGCTCGGAAACGGTTCGCGCTTGCGCAGCGGCGGCCAGAGCCAACGCGGCAGATAGGTGACGGGGAACACCCAGAGGAACCGAACCACGATCACGGTCGCGCTGACGACGCCTCCCGCCGCGATCAGCGCCGGCCAACCCTCGCTGGTGAGATGGGCGACGATCTCGCGCGTTTGCAGGCCGCAGATCAGGAAGGTCAGCGCCTCGACGCACCAACTCACCAGATCCCAGATGAAAAAGCCCTGCAACCGGGTCGCGGGACGGATATAGTTGCGCCCGTGCCAGGAGACATAGAGCCCGACCGCGAGACAGGCGATCACGCCGGAGCCGCCAAGTTCGTGCGGCGGCCAGAAGGCGAGATAGGGCGTCGCCAGCGCGATCAGGATTTCCGCGCGCGCATCGTTGACCGCGTTGCGCAGCCGCAAGACGAACCAGCCGAGCGCCGCGCCGAACGCGATCTCGCCCGCGAGAATGACGACGAATCGCACCAGCGCGTCGAGCGCGGAAAACTGGTTCGTCTCCACCGCGCGGACCGCGAGACTGAAGGCGACCAGCGCCGTCGCATCATTGGCGAGGCTCTCGCCTTCCAGGATTGTCAGCAACCGCCGCGGCAGCTTGAAGCGGCGGCGCAGCGAGGCGGGGGCGACCGAATCGGGCGGCGAGACGATCGCCCCCAGCACGAAACCGGTCGCCCAGCTTAGTCCCAGCGCATAATGCGCCACCGCCGCCACCGCGCTCGCGGTGAACAATACGCAGCCGACCGCGAGCGACAGGATCGGCCGCAGGTTGGAACGGAAGCCGCGCCAGCTCATGCCGACGCCGGAGAAATACAACAGCGGCGGCAGCAGCGCGAGCAGCGTCAGATCGGGATCGAGCGTGATCGACGGCACGCCCGGCAGCAGCGCCAGCCCGACGCCGGCGACCAGCATCACCACCGGCGTGCTCGCGTGCAGTCTTCGCGCGAGCACGGACAACAGCGCGACGGCGAGAAACATCGCCAGCAGTGAGGTCAGCACGAAGGTTTCGGGCAAGAGGGGCTCCGGGATAGCTCGCGCCCACGCACAAGGCGGGCCGGGCGCAGCAGGCTCAGAGGCGCTCTATCGGCTTCGAACGCGAGCGCGCAACCGTTTCGCGCTGGGCGCGCCGGCACGACATCGGCGGCAACCCTTTCAGGATCAACTCGGCGTCGGCGACCGTCTGGCGACCGATCTCATACAGCGAATCTATCATGGCGCCGGCGCGATGCGGCGACAGCGCCAGCCCCTCGACGCGGCGCGCGGGATGATCTCGCGGCGCGGGCTCGACCGGGAACACATCGGTGGCGGCGCGGAACCGGCCCTGCTCGATCTGGCGCAGAAACTCCGGGAAATCCACCACGCCGGCACGGCTCATCAACAGGAAGATCGAGCCGGGGCGGATCAGCTCGAATTCGCGCTTGCCCAGAAACCCCTGGTTCTCGCTGGTCACGGCGGCGAAGACGACGATCGCCTGGGATTGCGAGAGGATCTCGTCGAGCGAAGCGGCGGCGACGCCCAAGCCCGCCATGTAATGGGCCGAAACCCAGGGGTCGTAGGCGCGGACTTTGCAGCCGAACGGCGCCAGCAGAGGCACGAACGCGCGGGCGAGATCGCCAAAACCGATCAGGCCAACCTCGGCGCCATAGAGCGAGAAACAGCCCTGCGCGCCGTCAAGCAGCCATTTCTCCGTTCCCGCTCGGGTGGCGCGGTCGGCGGCGGTGATCCCGCGCGCGAGATCGATCATCAGCCCCAGCGTCATTTCCGCGACGGGCTTCGCGAACGCCGAACTGGGCGCCAGCACATGAATCCCGCGCTGAAAGCAGGTCTCATAGTCGACGTTTTGCAGGAAGTTGGTCTCGACATTGACGATGCCGCGCAACTTTGGCGCGCGGTCGAGCCGTTCCTTCGGCATGTCGGACTGGCCGATCAGCAGCGCGGCCTCGGGCAAGAGCGCATCGAGCCGCGCTGCCGGCATCCGCCCCGCGCCTGCGTGGATTTCGAGCCGGCCCAGCGTTTGCAAATGCGCGAACACGGCGGGCTCGAAAATCTCCTCCAGGCTGCGCGGCTGCGGGTCGACGACGATCAGGGGCCGGTCCATACGTTTCTCCGTTGCCGGGCCAGACTAGCCGCAATGCGGCTTGCCGGGAAGCGGCGCCCGCCCTACCTTCGGCGCTCCCAACCGCGAGGCCGCATGTCCCCCGAACCCAGCGCCGGCAGCCAGGAATATATCGGCGATCCGCGCAACGACGACGCCTACATCTGCGTCAACGGTGACCTCGTGCGCCGCCCGGACGCCAAAATCTCCGTGTTCGACTCAGGCTTCGTGCTCGGCGACGGCGTCTGGGAGGGTTTGCGTCTGCATGACGGCCGCGTCGCCTTTCTCGACCGGCATCTCGACCGGCTGTGGGCGGGCGCGAAAATGCTGCGGATCGACATCGGCCTGACCCGGACGCAGCTTGCCGCGCGGCTGTTCGACGTGCTTGAGGCCAACGACATGCGCGACGGCGTGCATGTCCGGCTGATGGTGACGCGCGGCGTCAAACGCTCGCCCTATCAGGACCCGCGCCTGACCATCGGCGCCGCGACCATCGTCATCATCCCCGAGTGGAAGCAGCCCAAGCCGGAAATGCGGGCCAGGGGGATGGACCTGTTCACCGTCCATATCCGCCGCACCGGCCCGGCCGAGCAGGACCAGAAGCTGAACTCGCACTCCAAGCTCAATTGCGTGCTCGCCTGCATACAGGCGATGGAGGCCGGCGCCGACGAGGGGTTGATGCTCGACGACCGCGGCTTCGTCGCCACCTGCAATTCGACCCATTTCTTCATCGTGCGGGGCGGCGAATTATGGACCTCGACAGGCGGCTATTGCCTGGGCGGCATCACGCGCGAGGCGGTGCTGCGCGCGGCGCGGCGGGCGGGCATCCCGGCCTATGAGAAGGATTTCTCGCTGTTCGACGTCTACAGCGCCGAGGAAGCTTTCTGCACAGGCACCTTCGCCGGCATGACGCCGGTGCGAAAGGTCGACGGGCGCATGATTGGCGAACGGGGCGAGGATCCCGCCGACGCCTCGGGGCCGATGACGCGGCGACTGCGCGCGCTCTATCGCGCGTTGGAGGCCGAGGAATCGAAGGGGCGGGCATGAAGCCGACCCGCATCGCCATGTGGTCGGGTCCGCGCAACATCTCCACCGCGATGATGCGCGCCTTCGGCAATCGCGCGGATTGCGCGGTGGCCGACGAGCCGTTCTACGCCGCCTATCTCACCGCCACCGGCCTGATCCACCCCTTGCACGAGGAGGTGATCCGCTCGCAGCCGACCGACTGGCAGTCCGTCGCCGACGCCATGCTCGGCGCCGTGCCGGGGGGCAAGCCCGTCTGGTATCAGAAGCACATGACGCATCACATGGTCGCCGGCTTCGGGCGCGAATGGATCGAGGCTTGCGTCAACGTCTTCCTGATCCGCAAGCCGGAGGCGGTGCTGGCCTCCTACCAACGCGTGCGCGAGGATTTCACGCTCGACGAGATCGGCCTGCCGACCCAGGTCGAATTGTTCTTCCGCGCCGGCGACAGGATCGGCCACACGCCGCCGGTGGTCGAGGGACGCGACGTTCTGGCCGACCCGGAGGGCGTGTTGCGACAGCTCTGCGCGGCCTGCGGCATCGGCTTCGATCCCGCGATGCTGTCCTGGGAGCCGGGGCGGCGGCCGACCGACGGAGTCTGGGCGCCGGCGTGGTACGCCTCGGTGGAACAGTCGACCGGCTTTTCCGCGCCGCGCGCGGAGCCCGGCTTCGACGACCTGCCCGACAACCTCAAGCGGCTCGCCGAAAGGGCCCGCCCGCTCTACGAGACGCTGGCCGCGCACCGGTTGCGCTCGACCGACGCCAACGGGCAGCCACGCTGACTCGTCATGCCCGCGCTTGTCGCGGGCAATCCCCACGGCGCCGCTTCTGCGAAACGCGACGTTTGTCTCTTGCGCCTCAGCCGCTTATTCATTTTACAGCCAAGGCTCGACGGCGTGGATCGCCGGGAAAAGCCCGGCCAGGACGGCGGCTGGTTCCTATGGACGTTGGAAATAGCGCCCAACGAATGAATATTCGCCGATCACAGCAGCGCCGCGACTTCCTCTGCGATGGCCAGCGAGGCGGTCAGCCCGGGGCTTTCGATCCCGTAGAGATTGACCAGCCCCGCGATTCCGTGCGCCGCGGGCCCGTCGATGCGAAAATCTGGCGCCGGGTCGGAAGGGCCGGAGATTTTCGGGCGGACGCCGGCATAGGCCGGGCTCAGCGCGTCGTCGGGCAAGCTTGGCCAGTAGCGCCGGATCGCGTCGGCGAAGCCGCGCGCCCGCTCCGGGTTGACGTCGTAATCGAGGCGCTCGACCCATTCGACGTCGGGTCCGAACCGCGCCTGACCGGCGAGATCGAAGGTCAGATGCACGCCCAATCCGTGCGCCTGCGGGGCGGGATAGATCAGCCGGCGGAACGGCGCGCGGCCGGCCAGCGCGAAGTAATTGCCCTTGGCGAACAGCGTCTCGGGGATGTCGGTCAGCCCCTCGATGGCGCGCGCCACGCGCGAGGCGGCAAGCCCGGCCGAATTGACCAGCGCGCCGACGCTCATGCGCGCCGGCTCCGCGCCGCCGACCTCGACCTCGAATCCGCCCGTCTCGCGTCGCGCGGAAAGGAACGGCGCGCGATAGGCGAAGGCGGCTCCCTCGGCGTCGCCCTGCAACGCCAGCATATAGGCGTGGCTGTCGATAATGCCGGTCGCGGGCGCCAGCAGCGCGCCGACGCAGGCGAGCGCCGGCTCCAGCGCCTTCGCCTCGCGCGCGGACAACAGTCGGAGGTCATCGACGCCGTTTTGCGCGCCCTTGCGCGCCAGCGCCTCCAGCCCCGCCATTTCGCTTTCGTCGGCGGCGACTATCAGCTTGCCGCAACGCGCGTGCGGCACGCCCCGCCCGGTGCAGAAATCGTACAGCGCCGCGCGGCCCGCCACGCAGAGCCGCGCTTTCAGGCTCCCGGTGGGATAATAGATCCCGCTATGGATCACCTCGCTGTTGCGCGAGGAGGTCTCCTCGCCGAAGGCGGCGCGCGCCTCGATCACTACGACCGAGCGGCCGCTCAGCGTCAGCGCGCGGGCGACTGCCAGCCCGATGACGCCGGCGCCGACGATGCAAACGTCAAAATCGCTCATGTCGGCAACGCCTGCAAAGTGGTCAACCGCGGGTGCGGTTCGATTCCGCAGCCGCGCAGCAGATCGACATAGACGCGGCGCAGCCGCTCGCGCGTGGCGGCGAAGGCGGGCACGTCGAGCGGGAACATTTCGTAGAGATCGGCGAGACCGAAACCGGCGGGAATGTCGTTCGCCAGCCGCGCGGGAACGCCCATCGTCTGGCACATCTCCAGCGTGCGGCTGTCATGCGCGACCACGCCGCCGGGCGCGCCGGCCTGCAACCCCAGCATCACGCCGTGGAACCGCGCGCCGACGACGAAATCGAAGGCGCGCATCGCCTCCAGCCAGGAGGTCGCGTCGGTGAAAGCGGCGGCATGGCGTTGCCGCCAGAGTTGCAATGCGGCGGGAGTGCGTTCAGGCATGAGAAGCAGCCGGATCGCCTCGGCCTCGGCCGGGCCGATGCGCGCGCTCTCGCCGCGCGCGAAGCGCACCATGTCGAGGTCGGCCTGCGCGACATACAGGCCGCCGGTCGCCTCGACGAGGCTCGCCAGCCGCCGTTCCAACTCCCGCGTGGCCACGAAATTGGGGCTGCCGGCGGCCACGCATAGCCGGTCGATGCGGCGGCGCTCGAAATTGCGCTTCAACAAGGCGTAAAAATCGGCGCGGTCATTGAGGAAGTTCGAGGGGCAACCGGTGATGACGACGCGGTCGCCCAACCCGAGCTTTTCCAGCACGCGACGCGTGAAGGCGCCGCGCACGCCGATGTTGGGCTTGGACGTCGGCGCTAGCGCCCCCAGCACCCGCGCCCAGCGCTCCACGCCGGCGTTGAGCTGCACCGCCGCCGCCATGTTGGGGGCTTGCGCGCCCAAGCCGACGACGACGAGGGGCAGGCCGATCGCCTCCAGATGCGTCGCAAAGCCGCCGAGATCGTTGTGCGGCCCCAACTGATTGGCCGCCGCCAGCACGAGCAGGTCGCAGGTCTCGCGCGCCTGCTGGACGGGGACGTGCCACGGCAGGAGGACGACGTTAGGCTGGAGGTGGCGCCACAGCGCCTCGACAAAGGCGAAATTGCCGAGATTGTCGCCGCTGGCGCGAAACAGCGCCTCGGACGTTTGCAAAAACGACTCTTCATGCCGCCGCGAGGGCGCCAGCAACCCTATCCGCATTGTCCCGTCCCGGCGGCCCGGCGCCCGCCTTCGTCGCCTACAGGAAAGGCCCTGCGGCTGCAACGCGATGGTTACAGCCTGGTCAGCATATGCAGATCCTGCATCGCCTCGACGGCGCGCACGCTGGTCTTGAGCACCGGCATGATCGTCGACCACACCCGTTGCACATGCGCGGGATGATGCGCGGTCAGTCCATAGGACGCCGTCACGCCGCGCAGGCCCGGATTCGCATAGGGTCGGTAGAGAATTCCGGCCTCTTCCAGATCGGCCGCGTATAGCTCGCCCCAGCCGGCGTCGCCGCGCTTGCGCCTGACGTCAACGACATGGGGCCCCGAGGTCGAAATCAACGCCAGACCGCCGCGCCGCAGCACGCGCCTGATCTCCGCCAGCCAGGGCAATTGCATCGCTATCGGCAGATGTGTCCAGATCGAAATCGAAATCACGCAATCCAACGATTCGTCGGGCAACGGCAGCGGCGGATCATAGGCGTTGACGAAGGTCGTGACGCCGGGCGCGGCGCGTTGCAAATAGGCGATGGCGCGGTCGTTGACGTCGCAGCCGAACCAGCGCGCGGGATATCTGCGCGACATCGGCAGCAAAGAGCGCCCGACCCCGCAGCCGAAATCGAGGAGGCGATGGTCAGGTCGGATCTCGCCGAAGAATTCGGCGATTTGGTCGTGCAGCACGCTCGCCGTGCGGGAGCCCTGATCGGCGAATATTTCGACCGTGTTGCTGCCGATCAACCGCATCTGATCGGTGGGCGGCATCTCCAGCCCGTGCGTCCAGCGGAGATCGGCCTCGGACGGCTTCACCAACCGGTGGCGGAATTCGATCGGCGAATTGGAGAGTTCGACGTCCGTGCCGGCGAAGGCGACGCGGACCTCCTGAACATTGCCGAGCGGGCGGGCGAAGGCGAGGCGGAAACCGCAGCGGCGATTGAGGTCGGGGCGAAATTCGTCGGCGCGGACCCGGCCCAGGACTTCACCGCCGGCCGAGACGACGAGCTCGGCGGGTTCGTCGCCCCGCGCGATCGCCCAACCGGCGATTCCGGCGCGCGTGCACGTATCGATATGCCCCTTCACCGGCGCCTCCAAATGCGCGATCCTGCGACCTGTATACCTGCCGCGTCGAGCAAGGCTTGTGTTTACGCGATAACGCTGGTTTAGCCGCGCGGGCGCAATGCGAAAGGGGTCGCGTATAGATGGCAAGTCTGCGGCGCGCGACGTCGAACATCGCCGCCCAGGTCGTCAGCCTCGCGGCGGGCGTGATCGATCGCATCGTGCTGGTCGGCCTGCTGCTGCGCGTCTGGGGCGTCGAGACCTTCGCTTCCTACTCGATCGTGCAATCCTGGGCCGGGCTGTTGCTGATGGTGGAACTCGGCGCGCAGATCTATTTCCAGAACGAGGAGCAGAACGCGCATGTGCGCGGCGACAAGGTCCGCTTCCGCCGCATCGCCGCCATTCATCTGGGCCTCTCGCTCTGTGTCGTCGCGCCGCTCGCCGCGCTGTTCACTCTGATCGTGGCGTCGGGAAGCGCCGACAGCGCGCTGAGCCTGCCTCATATCGATCTCGTCTCGGCGCGCTGGACGCTTTGGCTGCTGGGGATGGGCAATCTGCTGTCCGTGCTGCGCGCGCCCGCCAGCACGGTGTTCTCGGCCACCGGCGATTTCGCCTATGTCACGCTGATCTCGGCCGGCTCGGTGGTCGTCAACACGCTGGCGGCCTTCGCCGCCGTCAGCTTCGGCGCCGCGCCGTTGACGGTCGCGGTCTTGTTCTTTGCGCTTTATGGCGTCGGCGCGGCGCTGTTTTTCCACCTCGCCCTGCGCGCGCGGCGCGGCGAGTGGACCGCCCCGCCCGCCTTGCCGAGACGGGCCGAGTTCCTCGGCGCCGTCAATCACGTCAAATGGTTCGCGCTGCAGATGATCGCGCCGACGGTGTGGCTGCAAACGCCGGTGCTGGTGTTCGCCAGCCGGGGCGTCGCCGGCGCCGAGATCGCGGCCTTTCTGTTGATGCGCACGATGGTCAACCAGATCCGGCAGTCGTTCCAGTTCGCCGCCGTCGGCGCGGGGCTGGAGATCGCCACCTACAGCCACGCGGGCGAGCACGCCCGCGCGTGGGAGATCACAGCGCAGGTCGGGCGCATGACAACCGTCATCAGCGGCGTGTTCGTCGGCGGCATTCTCGCCTTCGGCCGCATCGTCACCTACTACTGGGCCGGCGAGCGCGACCTCTACGATCCCCTCATCGCGGCGGCGATGCTGCTGCCGCTGCTGATCGTCGCGCCGTTGCAACAGCCGGTGGCGCTGCTGCAATACACCAATCGCTCGCGCGAGATCGGCCTGCTGCGGCTGGGGCTGGTCGTATTCGGGCCGCTCGGCTGCGTGATCGGCCAGAGGCTCGCCGGCCCGCCCGGAGTCGCCGCCGGTCTAGGCGTGGCCGAAATTCTGGCCTACGCCCTGGTCGCGCCGCGTCTGGCGGTCATGCCCTCGATTTCCGGCTTCTTCCCCTATTACGGCAAGACGCTCGCGCTTGGTTTGGCGACCGCCGCGCTCAGCGGCGGGACGGCTTACGGGCTGCATGCTTTCGTTCAACCCGTCACCCTGCCGCTGTTTCTGGCCGAGGGCATGGTTTGGGGTTGCCTGATCGTAGCGCCGCTGGTTTATCTCGCGCTGCCGGAGCCGCTGAAACGGGCGGCCCGCGCGCGGCTGGCGCTGGCGGGATGGGGGGCCTCGCGCTGACCTTGCTTTTCGCTTTGTCCAAGATCGGTTGGTTGTTCGCCGCCCCAAGCCGCGTGCTGCTGCTCGCGGCGCTGGCGGGGCTGATCTTGCGGCGCCGTGCGCTCGCGCTCGCCGCGCTCGGGGCCATCGCGGCGGCGGCGATCTTGCCGCTGGGCGGATTTGCGCTGGCGCGGCTGGAGGCGACGTTTCCGCCGATGCCGGCGCCGGCGCGGATCGACGGCATTCTGGTGATCGGCGGGGCGCTCAACGCGCCCCGGTTCGACAAATGGCCCGGCTCGGGTTTCGATCCCGCGATTGGGCGCCTGTTCGAGGCGGCGCGGCTGGCGAAAGCCTATCCGCAGGCGCGCGTGCTCGACATCGGCGGCCCCGATCCGCACGCGCCCGACCGACGCGCCGAAGCGGACGCGGCCGCCGACGTGCTGGCGCGGCTCGGCGTAGCGCGCGAACGGATCGAGATCGAGCGCGAATCGCGCAACACGTACGAGAACGCCGTCAACGCCGCCAGCATCGCCCATCCAAAGCCCGGCGAGACCTGGGTGCTGATCACCTCCGCCTTCCACATGCCGCGCGCGATCGGCTGTTTCCGCGCCGCCGGCTTCGCGCCGCTGGCCGACCCCGTCGACTATCACTGGATCGGCGATCTGAAGCCCGGCTTCGATGTCGGCGGCGGGCTGGAGGCGCTCGATCTGGCGACGCACGAATTTTTCGGGCTGGCGAGCTATCGCGCGATGGGCCGCACCGACGCGCTGTGGCCGGGGCCGTAGGGATTCGGGCGTTATGCTTGGCGCGCGGTCGTAAGTGTCGCTGATGGGCGCGAGGGGGACGCTCCCGCCGGGACGAGGGCAGTGGATGGCGCAACATCCGCTTTGCGCCGAAAGCTTTCGATGTCGGCGGGCGTTCAATATTGGATTACAACCCCTAGCCCAGAAACCCCGCCATCGTCGCCTCCAGCCGCCGCGCGAAGGCGGAGAAGCTGAATTCCGTCCGCCAGCGTTGCTGACCCTGCGCGCCCAGCCGCGCCCCGAGATCGCGCTCGCACAGCAGCGCGACCAGCGCGTCGACCAGCCGGCCCTCTTTGTCGCGCGCGAGATTGAACCCGGTCTCGCCGTCGAGATTGACCTCGGCGCCCGCGTCGGCGAGCGAGGCGATCACCGGCAGGCCGCGCCGCATCGCCTCGATGAACACCAGCCCGAACCCCTCCGTCAGGCTCGGCATCGCGAACACGCGCGCGCGCGCCCAGACCGCCTCGATCTCCGCTTCCGGCACGAAGCCGGCGACTTCGATCGAGCCCGCCGCCGGGGATTGTCGGGCGAGATCGCGCAAAGCCTCCAGCGCCGGCCCTTTGCCGACCAGCAGCAGGCGCGCGTCCGGCACGACGGCGACCACGCGCGGCCACAGCGCCACCAGCACGCCCTGCCCCTTCGGCCAGCCGGGCTCGACCCGGCCCAGCAGCAGCACCGTCGGCGGTCCCTGGTTGACCACGAGCGGCGTCGCTTCGTCGGCATAAGCGCCGAGCCGGCACAGTTTTACGTTGCGCAGCTTGCCCAGCGTCGGCTCCGCCCGCGCCAGCGTGTAGGCGCTGTTGACCAGCACCAGATCGGCGCGCGCCAGCGCGGCGGCGCGGTCGGGGCGCACGTCGTCCCACACCTCGATGCCATGCGCCCAGACGGCGTAAGGCCGACGTGGCCACAAAGCCCGTGCGCTGCGCGCGCTGCCGGCGAAATCGTAGAGAAACCGCCCCGGCGACAGGCTCGCCCGCTCCAGCCCTAGGAGGAACCGCGCGCGAGAGCCGCCATAGGCGCGGACGGGCGCCCCCTCGACGGCGAAATCGTCGCGCTCCATGCAGGCGTGGCCGCGCGTCGGCGCCAACCGCGCCAGCGCCTTGGCCGAGACGCGGGCGACTTCCGCGATCCCGCCATTGCCCGGCCGCAGATATTGCGCGGCCAGATGAACCGTTAAATCGCTCACCGCCTGGCCAACGCGCCGCTGGCGCGCGGCTCCGGCGCTTCGGCGAGGCGAGCCTGATAGACGCCGTAATTCTCCACGACCCGCATCACATAGTCGCGGGTTTCGTCATAGGGGATGCGCTCGACCCAATCGACGATGTCGGCGCCGTTGCGCGGATCGCCGAATGCGTTGACCCATTGCGCCACCCGCCCCGCCCCCGCGTTATAGGCCGCCGCCGCCATCGGCAGCGATCCGCCTTCCGCCGCCACGAGCTGGCCGAGGAAGGCCGCGCCAAGCTGCATGTTGTAGCCGGGGTCGGAGATGAGCCTGTTGTAGTCGTAGGGCAAGCCGGCCTTACGTGCGGTGTCGGCGGCGGTGCCGGGCAGGATCTGCATCAGGCCCTTCGCCCCCGCGCCGGAAGCCGCGCGCGGGATGAACTCGCTTTCCTGCCGCGCCACCGCCATAACCTGCCCGAGCGCGGCCGAACCGCTGAGCGGCTCGAAGTCCGGCAGGCCGAAGGTCGGGAACGCGACCGCGTCGAGCGGGAAGCCGCGCTCGGTGGCGATCTTGCCGAACACGACATTGGTCGAGGCGCTCGCCCGCGCCCGCAGGACGAGGGCGAGCGCGGCCAGTTGCGCCTCGTCGTCCCAGAATTTGGCGGCGGAATAGGCGAGCGGGCCGACGAAGTCGTCGAGCCCGGCGGTCAGATAAAGCTCGATTGCGCGCGTCGCCTCGGCGCGCGCGTCTCCTGTCGCGGCGGCGGCGGGGCGGCGCAGCATGACCTCGGTCGCGCCCAGTTTCTGCGCCGCGAGCTGGCCGTAATAGGCGATGGGGTATGACGCCGCCTTGCTGTAGAAACCGTGCGCCTCGTCGTCTCGCCCCATCGCCTCGGCCGCGCGGCCGCGCCAATAATAGGCGCGCGCAATCGAGATCGGCGTCTCGGCGGCCTCGGCGGCGGCGGCGAAATGCGGCGCG
>JANYIH010000323.1 GCA_025358745.1 Hyphomicrobiales bacterium
GTGCCGCCGACCGTCACCTTGGGGAAATTGATTTCAGCGCCGCGCAGACCGTTCTTGGCGCGCGCCACCACGTAACCGGCTTCGATCTCGATTTCGGCGCCGAGCTTTTCCAGCGCCATGATCAGGAAGTCGACCGGCCGCGTGCCGATGGCGCAGCCGCCGGGCAGCGACACCTTGGCCTGGCCCATGCGCGCGAGCAGCGGTCCGATCACCCAGAAGCTCGCCCGCATGCGCGAGACGAGGTCATAGGGCGCGGTGGTGTCGACGATGGTCTTGGCGCGCAGATGCGCGGTCTGGCCGGCGTTGGCGTTCTCGCCGCGCCGCTTGCCGTCGACGGAATAATCGACGCCCTGATTGGAAAGGATGCGCACGAGTTGATGCACGTCGGCCAGACGCGGCAGATTCTCCAGCGTCAGCGTCTGATCGGTCAGGAGCGAGGCGATCATCAGCGGCAGCGCCGCGTTCTTCGCCCCCGAGATCGGAATCTCGCCCTTGAGTTCAGCGCCGCCGCGAATTTTAATGCGATCCATCAGATGATCCCTCGGGCTCTGGCGTCGACGGCGCGGGCGCGTCTTGCGCCACACGGCGCCGCTGCGCCTTCCGGCGTTTGAGGTTTTCCCGCAAAGCCTCGGCGAGCCGCTCCCGCCGCCGCTGCGCCACCGCCTCGCGATCCGCGCCCATGCGCATATAGCCCCTGTCGTCGCCGCTCCATAGGCCGGGAGGGACGGGGGGGCAAGCGCAAAGGACAACGCGAGTCAACGCAGAAGGCTGAACGCCGGGTTACAATTACATCCCCGGAATCGCCATGATCTCCACAACTTCAATCCACGCCCCCGGAACTTGCAGGTGCGGGAAATCCTTGCCGAACATCGCGGTAGCCGCCGCGTGGCTTTCCGCCCGCACGATGGAATAGCCGCCCATTTCGTTACGGACGTCGCTGACGCCGGAGACCGTGACCCGCTTGGTGGCCCCGAGCGGCGCGCCGCCGTCCACGATCGCGGACTGGTTATCGGTCATCCACTTCATCCACGCCGCCATCCCCGCCTCTTGCATCTCGGGCGTGGATTCGCGCATCATTTTCTCGAACCCGGCCCGGTCGGCCATATAGACCACGAGAAATTTCTTCACGGCGATGCTCCCTGAGCGCGCGGACCCGCAGCCTGAGACAACTTAGCGCGTCGGCGACCGTTCCGGAAGCCTTGGCTTGACCGGCGCCGTCCGCGCCCCTAGTGCGCGGCGGTTCGGGCGGTGCGGGGCAAGCGGTGGGCGTGAAAAACCAGGCGGAATATTGGGGCTTCCGGCTCGTCGCCGGTCTGCTCGCCGCGCTGCCGTTGGAGACGGCCTCCAACCTGATGGGAGCGCTCTGGAGCGCCGTCGCGCCACGCCTTACGCGCCACGCGCGCGCGCTCGCTCATCTCCAACGCGCTTTTCCCGACAAGAGCCCGGCCGAGCGCGACGCGATCGCGCGGGCGATGTGGGGGCATCTGGGCCGCACCTTCGGAGAGTTCTTCCATCTCGACGACATCGTCGCGCAAGGCCGCGTGACGATGGAATCGGCGGACAGGCTGGAAATGGTGCAGCAGGGCGGGCCTTACGTCGTCTGCGCGCCGCACATGGGCAATTGGGAGCTGATGGCGCGCGTCTCCGCCAATCTTGCTCGCCCTATCGCCGGGGTGTATCAGCCGCTGACCAACCCGCTCGTCGACGCGGAATTGCAAAAGCTTCGCGCGCCGCTCTATCCGCTTGGTCTGTTCCCGCGCTCGCCGGCGACGATTCGCAAACTGATGAAGATCGCGCGCGACGGCGGTTCGCTCGGCTTCATGGCGGATCTGCGCGAGGGCAAGGGGACCGCCGTGCCGTTTTTCGGCCGCCCGGCCCATTCCAACACCGCGCCGGCGCTGATCGCGCGCAGTTTCGGCCTGAAGCTTTACGCGGCGCGCGTGATCCGCAAGCCCGGCGTCAGGTTCACAATCCGGGTCGAACCGGTCGAGGTTCCCCAGACAGCCGACCGCGTCGCCGACGTCGTCGCCGCCACCGGCAACCTTCAGGCGTTGTTCGAAGCATTCCTGCGCGAGGCGCCGGAGCAATGGATGTGGGCGCACCGGCGCTGGGACTGACGCCAAAGCGCGAAGCGCGCCCGTGCTCGTGCGCGCAATGAGCGCGACGAGTCGCGCTCAGCATAGAAGGGGATGAGCGGTAAGCCCCGCGCGGGGCGAATCAGCTTTGCTGGGCGCTCCCGCGCCGTCAGGCGCCCCTTTACGGATCGCGCCCGATGCTCGCTGTTCAACCACGTTCACAAGACGCGCCGCCTCCCGCGCTCGTCGCCCCGCCGAGCGGCGCCGCCGAGCGGTTGGCGCAATGGCGGGCCGCCTTTCCCGCCGTCGACGGACTGATCTGCGCCGGGGTGTCGCCGGGCGCCGCCCTGCGCCGGCTTGGGCTCACCTTCTGGTCGGCGGGCGAAGCGCTCGCGGCGGCCGAGGCGCTTGGCGATGCGGTCGCGCTGGAGCCCGGCGACGCCGCCGCCTGGCTCGATCTCGGCTTTGCGCGCCGCGCGGCGGGCCAGGCTCCCGGGGCGCTGGAGGCGTTCGAGCGGGCCGCCAAACTCGCCCCTGAGAACGCCCGCATCTGGCTCGCGGTCGGCCTGACCGCCAAGGATCTGGGCGCCGTCAGGCGGGCCGAATCGGCGCTGGAACGAGCGATTTCGCTCGATCCCGCGCATGACGACGCCATTTATGTGCTCGGGCTGCTGTGCTTCGAAGCGCGTCGCTATGCGGAGGCGGCGCAGCACTGGCGCGCACTGGTCGCGCGCGGCTACCGCGCCCCGGGCCTATGGCTCGGGCTTGGCCAATGCCAGTTCTTCCTCGGCGAGTTCGGCCCGGCCGCGCATTCGCTCGCCGCTTATCTCGAAACTGCGCCCGACGACGCGGCGATCACCCGCCGCCTCGCCTTGGTGCGCTTCCTCGAAGGCGCCATTCACGGCGGCCCCGAGGGCGCGCTGGCGGCCTATGAGCGGGTTTCCGGCGAGGGAGCCGCCCCGATCGTGCAGATCGCGCGCGGCGCGGTGCCCCTGCTCGCCGGCTACGGCTATGTCGCGACGGCGCTCGCGGTGGCGCGCACGTTTCTGGCGGCCGACGCCGAAGATCCCGTGCATCGCCATCAGATCGACGCGCTGACCGCCGAGCCGGTGAGCCGGGCGCCGGCCGAATATGTGGAAGCCTATTTCGACCGCTTCGCCGACAGCTTCGACACCCAGATGTTCGACGTGCTGCAATATTGCGGGCCGCGCAAGCTCAGCCGTCTGGTCGCCGCGACCGGCAGCCCGAGCGCCCGCACGCTCGATCTGGGCTGCGGCACCGGCGCTGCCGGCGCGCTGCTGCGCCCGCGCGCGACCCGGCTGGTCGGCGTCGATCTCTCCGCCAACATGCTGGAAAAGGCGAGGACCAAGGGGGTCTATGACGCGCTTGAGCGGGCCGATATGATCGAATATCTCGCCGCCCACGCGAGCGCGTTCGACCTCGTCTTCGCCGCCGATTCGCTGATCTATCTCGGCGATCTCTCAGCCCTCCTTGAGGCCGCCGCGGGCGCGCTGGCGCCCGGCGGTTCGCTCGCGCTCACGCTGGAGGCGACCACCCGCTCGGCTTACGAGCTGACCACGTCGGGCCGCTTCGCCCATTCCCCGCGCGCGACGATCGCGGCCGCCGCGCCGTGGTTCAGCCTGCGGGCGAGCAAGCGGGCGTTTCTGCGGCTGGAAGCGCATCGGCGCATCCATGGCGCGCTCATCGTGTTGGAGCGGCGCGGCTGAACCATTCCGGCCGCGTCAAAGCCATCAGCACGAGGTTGCGCCGGCCCCCGTCGGCGCCAAGATAGGCCTCGCGCAGAACGCCGTCGCGCGTGAATCCCAACTTGGCGTAAGCCGCCTGGGCGCGCGAATTGTCGGCGAAGCAATCGAGATGGAAGCGGTGGGCGCGCGTACTCGCGAAGGTCCAGTCGATCAACGCGGCGAGAAACGCAGGTCCCGTCCCCTGCCCCGGCCGCGCCACCGCGATCCGCTTGAGATAGACATTGCCATTGGGGTCGTCGAGATTGCGCAGGATGGCGAACGCTTCGATCCCGCTGCGCTCGCCGACGAAATAGGCGTGGCGCGGCCCGGCCAGCATCGCCTCGTGCTCTTGGCGCGACGAGCGCCCGACGAGGTCTTCGTAGCCGGGCCCGCGCTCGATCGCCAGGACCGCGTCGAGATCGGCCGCGCGTGCAGGGCGGAGAACGAGGGGCGCGATTCGCATAGTCAGGCCATTGCGCCGCGACGGGCGATTGTCTATACCCCGCGTCAACCGACGCTATTGGCGAGCGGGCGCTTAGCTCAGCGGTAGAGCACTTCCTTGACATGGAAGGGGTCAGAGGTTCAATCCCTCTAGCGCCCACCATTCGGGCCTAAGCCGATCGCGACCGACGCCGTCGCGGCTTGCATCTCAGGGGTTTGAATGATCGCGCGGGCTTGTTCGTTCCTCGTCTGTCTCGCGCTGGCGGGCGCGGCGCAAGCCGCCTCGGACAAACCCAAGCCCAAGCCGGAGAGTAAGTCGGAGACGGCGCCCGCGCCCGCGCCGAAGAAGGACGTCGAGCCGGTTTCCAACGACCCGCAGATGACCACGGCGACTTTCGGCGATTGGGTCGAGCGTTGCCAGAGGATCAGCGCCAATGGCGAGACGAGCCGGATCTGCGAGGTCGCGCAGACGATCACCGCCACCGGACAGACTGCGCCTCTGGCGGAAATCGCGATCGGCCGGGTGAAGAAATCCGATCCGCTGCGAATGACCCTCGTGTTGCCGGTGAATGTGGGCTTCCCCAGCACGCCGAGAATTGCGCTCGACGCCGCCGATCCGCTGGAACTGGCGTGGCGGCAATGCGTGCCGGCGGGCTGTTTCGCCGACGCGACGTTTGGCGTCGAGGCGCAGCGCGCGTGGCGGGAAGCCAAATCGGCCAAGGTCGAATCGAAAGCCGCCGGCGGCCGGGCGTTCAATTTCGCGATCTCGCTGAGCGGGCTGCCGCAGGCGCTCGACGCGATGGCCAAGGAGCCCTGAGCGGCTCAGCCGCGCCGCTGGCCCCAGGCGAAGACGGAAAAGACGGCCGTCAGCGCCGCCGCCAGTCCGAACCAGGTGAAGGCGTAGGACAGGTGGTTGTTTACGAAGCTGAGCCGCGTTTCGCCACCCTGCGGCAGCGGATCGGGTCCGGCTTCGGCGTCGAGCGAGAACGGCGCGTGCGGCCCGAGTTGCATTGCGCGGGCGAGCGCCTCGACATCGCGCGTGTAGAATAGGCCATGAGCGGGATCGTCGGCGGGCGTGAACGGGTTGCGCGGCTCGCTGGCGCGCATCAGGCCGACGATTCCGACCTCGCCGCTCGGGCCCTTGTCGGCCTCCGCCTTCATCGCATCAGGCACGAAGCCGCGATTGACGATGAGCGTCTCGCCGCCAGCCAGCCGCAGCGGCGTCATCACATAGAAACCAACCCCGCCATAGCGGCCGCGCGGCTCTTCGAGCGCGCCGAACACATGCTCCTGATGCGCATAATCGAACATTCCGCGCGCTTCGACGCGGCGGTATTCGTAATCGGCTGACTTTAGCGCCGACCATTGCGAGGCCGGCGGCAGGAGTTCAGGCGCGGCGTGGGCGCGCGATTCGGCGGCCGCGATCAACGCCTCTTTCCAGGCGAGCCGCTGCAATTGCCAGACGCCAAGGCCGACCAGGATCGCCACGCCCGCCAGAGTCGCCGCGCCGGCGAGCGCCAGCCGACCCGCCCTCATGGCCCGTCGAGACGACCGGGGGCGGCTTTGTTCTTGTATTGCGAGGCGACCAGCAGCCCTTTGAGCGGCCGCAGCAGGCCCAGACAGACGAGCAGCGTCAACGGCAGGAAAATGACGATATAGATCCAAAGCGGCGGCTCGTAGGCGACGTCGATCGCCAATGCGGAGCCGAGCACGAGAAAGCCGGCGATCAGCGTGACGAACACCGCCGGACCGTCGCCGGAATCGGCAAAGGCGAAATCCAGCCCGCAGGCGTCGCAACGCGACGCCAGGGTGAGGAAGCCCTTGAACATGGCCCCCTCGCCGCAGCGCGGGCACCGACCGGCAAGGCCGGTGCTGACGGCGGAAATCGGGGGGAAACGCCGACCCTCATCCGCCATTTCGAAGCTTTCTTCCCAGTTCGAAAACATGCCGTTGGGAAGCCCTCAATGCGCCGCGCCCTCGATCGTCGCGCCCCAGGAACCCCAGACGTAGATGCAGGAGAACAGGAACAACCAGACCACGTCGACGAAGTGCCAGTACCAGGCGGCGAATTCAAAGCCCAGATGCTGCTGGGGCGTGAACTGGCCGGCATAGGAGCGCACCAGGCATACGATCAGGAAGATCGTGCCGATGATGACATGGAAACCGTGGAAGCCGGTCGCCATGAAGAATGTGGCGCCGTAGATCGAATTGCCGAACGCGAACGGCGCGTGCGCATATTCCCACGCTTGAACGCAGGTGAAGATCATGCCGAGCAGAATGGTCAGCGTGAGCCCCGTCTTCAGCCCGGCGCGGTCGCCCTTGAGCAGCGCGTGATGCGCCCAGGTGACGGTCGTGCCCGAAGTCAGCAGGATCAGCGTGTTGAGCAGCGGAAGATTGAACGGATTGAGGACTTCCGTGCCCTTAGGGGGCCAGAGGCCGCCGGTGAAAGCGACGCGGGCCGCCTGGATCGATTCGTTGCTGAACAGCGAAGCGTCGAAGAAGGCCCAGAACCAGGCGACGAAGAACATCACTTCAGAGGCGATGAACAGGATCATGCCGTAGCGATGGCTGATCTGCACGATCCGGGTGTGGTCGCCAGTCTCGGCTTCGTGAATGACGTCGTACCACCAGGCCGCCATGACATAGAGCACGCCGGCAAGGCCGATGCCGAGCACCGCCGGCCCCGCCTTAAGGCCGCCAATCGCCATCCCGTGCATGCTCATGATGAGGCCGACCGCCAGCAGAAAGGCGAAGATCGACCCCACGAGCGGCCACGGGCTCGGGTTGACCAGATGATAATCGTGATGCGGCCTAGCGTGCGCGTCCGCCATGTTTCGCCCCTCTCCAAACGCTTCGTGATCGCGTTTCCGCGATCGGGTTGCCTATTTCGACACGCGCCGTCAAGCGCGCTTAGATCACAGTTTCGGCCCGCTACCCTGAGCCGGAGGCGCCAACGCGAGGGGCTTCTCCGACAGAGGCGGGGCGAACAGGGTGTAGGACAGCGTGATCTCGCCGACCGGATCCATGTCTCGGCTCTGTTCGAGCCGCGGATCGAGAAAAAATACGACGGGGATCTCGGCGATTTCGTGCGGGCCGAGGCGCTGGTCGGTGAAGCAGAAGCAGGAAATCTTGTTGAACCACGCGCCGGAAATCTCCGGCGTCACATTGTAGACCGCGTGCGCGATGGTGTCGTGGTCAGTCTTGTTCTCAAAGCGGAAGAACACGGTCGTCGTCGCTCCGGTGCGCACGTCTGCGCGTTCGGTTTCCGGCGCAAAGGTCCAATCGAGCCCAGGCGCGACATTGGCGTTGAAGCGCACCCGGATCACGCGATCCCCGCGCAGACCCGTTTCCGCCTGCGCCACCTGAGTCGTGCCGCCGAACCCGGTCGCGAGGCAGAACGCGAAATAGAACGGAACGGCTGCGTACGACAGCCCGAGGGCGCCCGCCGCCAGACCGCCGGCGACGGCGGCCACCGTCAGATTGCTGCGGCGGTTGGAGGGTTGCGGCATGGCCTACATCGCCTTGGGCAACAGGCCCGACCCCATCTTCACGATGGTGATCGCGTAGAACAGCATTGCAAGGAAGGCCACCGCCAGGCCGATGGCGACATTGCGCAGCCGTCGATTGCGTTGTTGCGCGGCGGTGAGAGGGGGAGCGAGGTTCACAGTCCCCACCTCGCCAGCAGGCCGAACCCGTGTTCGACGACGAGCAGGCCAAACAGCACGAACAGATAGAGGATCGAGAAGCCGAACATCGCCATCGCGTGTTTGTTGGCGGCTGCGCCGTCGCGCACGAGATAGACGCGCCGGGCGTGCGCGCAGAGGCCGAGGCCGAGCGTCAAAGCGGCGACGCCATAGAGAAGGCCGCCGGCGCCGGTGAACCAGGGGACCAATCCGAGCGGGGTCAGCAGCAGCGTATAGACGAGAATCTCCAGCCGCGTGCGGTCGGGGCCTTTGATGTTGGGCATCATCGGCACGCCGACGCGCGCATAGTCGCTCGCCTTGACCAGCGCGAGCGCCCAGAAATGCGGCGGGGTCCACAGGAAGATGATGGCGAACAGCCAGACGCTGTCCCAGCTCACGCCGCCGCTCGCGGCCGCGCAGCCGACGATTGGCGGCAACGCGCCGGCCGCGCCGCCGATCACGATGTTCTGCGGCGTCAGGCGCTTGAGCCACATCGTATAAATGACGGCGTAATAGAAGATCGTGAAGGCGAGCAGCCCGGCGGCCAGCGGATTGGCGACCGCCGCCAGCGTCAGGACGGACAGAAGCGACAGGACAAGGCCGAAGCCTAGCGCCTCGCGTGGCGCGATGAGGCCGCTGGGCACGGCGCGCAAGCGCGTGCGCGCCATGCGGGCGTCGATGTCGGCGTCCCACCACATGTTGAGCGCGCCCGAAGCGCCGGCGCCGATGGCGATCGCCGTCAGGCTCGCGAAACCGACGATCGGATGTTGTCCAGCAGGCGCGATCATCATGCCGGCGAACGCGGTCAACACCACCAGCGACATCACGCGCGGTTTCATCAACGAAAAATACTCGCGCGGACCCGCGAGATACGTCGAATCCGCCGCCGAGGGCAGCAGGACGGAATTGTCGGTGGCCAAACTCATTCGATCAACCCAAAGGCTTCAGCGCGAGCCGCGGCGGACGAAGGCGTCCGCCGCGCTGTCGTTCAATGCTCGGCGCCCGTGATCTGCGGCAACGTCTCATACTGGTGGAACGGCGGCGGCGAGGGCAGCGTCCATTCCAGCGTGTCCGCGCCGGGGCCCCAGGGATTAGCGCCGGCGATCCGCTTGACCTGAAACGCCTCGTAGACGGTGTAGACGAATACGACGGTCGCTGCGAGCGAAACCAAGGCGCCGATCGTCGACACGAAGTTCCACAGGAAATAGGCGTCGGGATAGTCGATGTAGCGGCGCGGCATGCCCGCAAGGCCGAGGAAGTGTTGCGGGAAGAAGATCAGGTTGACGCCGATGAACAGCAACCAGAAGTGCCGATTTCCCCACTTCTCGTCATACATGTAGCCCGTGATCTTCGGAAACCAGTAGTAGAACCCGGCGAACACGGTGAACACGGCGCCCAGCGACATGGTGTAATGGAAGTGCGCGACGACGTAGTAGGTCTCGTGCAGCGCACGATCGGCGCCCGCATTGGCCAGCACGACGCCGGTGACGCCGCCGACCGTGAACAGGAAGATGAAGCCGATCGCCCAGATCATCGGCGTGCGCAGCGAGATCGACCCGCCCCACATCGTCGCGATCCAGGAAAAGATCTTCACGCCCGTCGGCACCGCGATCACCATGGTCGCGAACACGAAATAACGCTGCGTGTTGAGCGACAGGCCGACCGTGTACATGTGGTGCGCCCACACGACGAAGCCGACCGCCCCGATCGCCACCATCGCGTAGACCATGCCGAGATAGCCAAACACCGGCTTGCGCGAAAAGGTCGAGATGATCTGGCTGACGATGCCGAAGCCGGGCAGGATCAGGATGTAAACTTCGGGGTGGCCGAAGAACCAGAACAGATGCTGGAACAGGATCGGGTCGCCCCCGCCCGCGGGGTCGAAAAAGGTGGTGTGGAAGTTACGGTCCGTCAGCAGCATGGTCAAAGCGCCGGCGAGAACGGGCAGCGCCAGCACCAGCAGGAACGCGGTCACCAGAATCGACCACACGAACAGCGGCATGCGGTGCAGGGTCATCCCCGGCGCGCGCATGTTGAAGATCGTGGTGATGAAGTTGATCGCGCCCAGGATCGACGAAGCGCCGGCGATATGCAGCGACAGAATGACGAAATCCATCGCCGGACCGGGCGTGCCGGCGACCGAAGAAAACGGGGGATAGAGCACCCAGCCGCCGCCGAAGCCGTGCATGCCCGGCGATCCCTCGACGAACATCGAGAGAACCAGCAGCAGGATGGAAACCGGCAGCAGCCAGAACGAGATGTTGTTCATGCGCGGGAACGCCATGTCCGGCGCCCCAATCATCAGCGGCACGAACCAGTTGCCAAAGCCGCCGATCATCGCCGGCATGACCAGAAAGAAGATCATGATGACGCCATGCGCGGTGGTGAACACGTTGTACATGTTCTTTGCGGCGTCGATCGATCCGTCGCCGGCCAAGACAGCCGAGATCGTCGGAAAGATCTGAATCCCGGGGAACATCAGTTCGAGACGCATGGCGCCCGACATCGCCGAACCGATCAGACCGGCGATGAGGGCGAAGATCAGGTAGAGCGTGCCGATGTCTTTGTGGTTGGTCGAGAACATATACCGCCGCCAACCGGTGGGGTGGGCGTGTTCATCGCCGTAAGTGTCGATCGCTGCTGGTGTCGCCATTGTCGTTTCCGAAGCGGAGTTGAGTTTAAGTCAATCGCGGGGTGCGGCTTAATGTCGCGGCGCGGCATCGGCCGCGGCGAGTTGCGTCGCGCCGTCGGCCGCCGCAAACTTCTTCTTCGCATCGGCGACCCAAGCCTTGTAGGCGTCCTCGCTGACGACACGGAAGGCGATCGGCATATAGGCGTGGTCCTTGCCGCAGATCTTGGAGCACTGGCCGTAATAAACGCCCTCGCGCTCGGCCTTGAACCAGGTTTCGTTGTTGCGGCCGGGCACCGCGTCGACGCGAATGCCGAACGATTGAATAATGAAGGAATGGATCACGTCGGCTGCGGTCACTTCAAGCTTGACGACCTTGTTGACGGGCACGACGGCCTCGTTGTCCACCGCCAGCAGGCGCAGATCCTCGGGCTTCAGTTCCTTCTCGTCCTTCATGTAGGAGTCGAAATTGAAACCGCCCGCGTCCTTGGGATAAGCGTAGTTCCAATGCCATTGCGACCCTGTGACCTTCATCGTCAGGTCGGCGGGCGGCACCACCAGCTCCATCGTCAGCAGACGGAACGAGGGCACGGCGATGAAGACGAGGATGACGACCGGAATGACGGTCCACAGCACCTCTATCATTGTATTGTGAGTCGTCTTCGAGGGAACCGGGTTCACCTTTTCGTTGAAGCGCCAGACCACGTAAACCAGCAGCCCGAGCACGAACAGCGAGATGATCGTGATGATCGGCATCAGAATATCGTTGTGGAACCAGACGAGATAGCGGTCCACCTCGGTGACCGGCGTCTGGAAGCCGATCTGGTGGGGAACCGCGTACCCCGGTTCGGACGCGCTCGCCCCCGCGACGCCAAGCGCTGCGACCATCGCCGCCAGCCCCAGCCGAACGCCCCAAGCCTTCATTTTCGAAGCCTTCATTTTCGCCCCGTCGCTCCCGCTCCCCAAGCGCCGCAATGCTGCCGAACTCGCTTGAGACTGGCGCGCGCCCCTATCTGCCGCGCCGCTTCGCCGCCCTGCAAACCACAAACATTATCGCGTTGCAATCCTCGCGTAGCGTCGAGTCACCGCTGTTTCCCGCGCGCCGCTTGACAGCCGCCGGACTTTTTGCAACCCGAAGCCGCTCGCGGCGTGGGAATGACGCTTTACAGGGGTGACGAGAGTGCGCCGCAACGCGTGGATCGGTCGAACCGCCGCCTTGGCGGCGCTTGTCTTCGGCGCGAGCGAGGGCGACGTCAGGGCGCAGGGCGTGGTCAAGACCAAACATGGCGGTTGGGACACGCGCTGCGAGACGCCGCCCGGCGCCTCGGCCGAGCAATGCGCCATCGTCCAGAGCGTGATCGACCAGGATCGCCCCAATATCACGCTGGTGGTGATCGCGCTCAAGACCGCCGACCGCAAAAGCCGGCTGATGCGCGTCATCACGCCGCTCGGCGTGCTGCTGCCGACGGGCCTCAGCCTGCGCGTCGACAAGGAGGATCTCGGCCGGATGAATTTCGTGCGCTGCCTGCCCAACGGCTGCGTCGCCGAGGTTTTCCTCGACGACAAGCTGCTGGCTAAGCTAGAGAACGGAGCGGAAGTGACCTTCGTGCTGTTCGAAACCCCGGAGGAGGGCGTGGGCGTGCCCGCGGCTCTGGCCGGGTTCAAGGACGGCTTCGAGGCGCTGCCGTAAGAGGAGACAGCATGGGCGTGCAAGGACGAGCGACGGGCCGCCGATTCGCGGCGGTCGTGATCGCGACGATGGCGCTGGCCGGCTGTTCGTCGAGCGAGGGGATATTGTCGGCCCCCTTCCTCACGCCGCAGGCCGGGCCGGCCGGAACCGCGCTGCCGAAAAACCCAACGCGCGAATCGGACCGCGTCGTCAAATTGCCGGTCGCCCCAGAAGAACTCGATTGCCCGGAGGTGGACTTGACGGAGGGCGGCGCGACCGCGCGCGTCGGCGGCGCCGCCAGCGAGAGCGTGCGCTATCAGTTCGACATCAGCGACGTCGCCCGCGAATGCGATCCGCAGGGCGCGCAATTCGCGCTGAAGGTCGGGGTGGCCGGACGGCTGCTGATCGGCCCGGCCGGCCGGCCGGGCGCCTATTCCACCACGCTGCATGTCCGCGTGATCCGCGACGCCGACAACAAGCCCGTTTTCGACCGGAATTTCAGCGTAACGGCCGACACCGGCGGGGCGGCCAACGCCCCCTTCCGCATCGTGACCGAACCCATCCTGCTGCCGCTGACGCGCGCCCGGTTGAACGACGATTATTCCATCTCGGTCGGATTCGGTTCGAGCGCGGGCGCGGTCGCCCATCGCCGCCACCGGCGTCATCGCGGCTGAACTTCGCGGGCGGCGGATTGACATTCCCGTCGCCATCCGGTCAATTGTGTCGCGTCAGTTCAAAACACCCAGCGGAAGAGTCCGGCGCCTGACGCCGGCGCCGAAGGCGCAACCGCCCCGGAAACGCTCAGGCCCAAGGACCGCTGGGTGATGACGCTCTGGAAAGCGACGACCGGCTAGCCGCCGGGCGTCCACCGACGGGGGTAACCGCTCGCGCGCGGGCGGGATTCTCTCAGGTCAACAGACAGAGGGGGCCCAACGCCGTGAAAGGCATCTGGGCGCCCATGTCGGAATTGCAGATCACCCCCTTGCATGCGTTGCATCGCGAAGCCGGCGCGCGTTTCGCGCCCTTCGCCGGCTACGACATGCCGATTCAATACCGCGACGGCATTCTCGCCGAACACGCGCATGCGCGCACGCGCGCCGGCCTGTTCGACGTATCGCATATGGGGCAGGCCTGGCTCGATGGGCCGAATCACGAAAGCCTCGCGCGCGCCTGCGAGGCGCTGTGCGCCGCCGATCTCGTCGGCCTTGCGCCCGGCCGCCAGCGCTATACGCAATGGCTCAATGACGACGGCGGCGTGATAGACGATCTTATGCTGAACCGCCCCGAGGGCGCGGACGGGCGGCTCAACATGGTCGTCAACGCGGCGCGCAAAGCGGTGGATTACGCGCATCTGACGCAACGCCTGCCGCACGCAATTAGGCTGACGCCGCGCCCCGAGCGCGCGCTGCTGGCGCTGCAAGGGCCGTCAGCCGCCGCCGTGCTGGCGCGGGTCGCGCCCGGATTCGAGACGCTGCGCTTCATGGCGACCAAGGCGACGGCCGGGCTGGAGGTTTCCCGCTCGGGCTACACCGGCGAGGACGGATACGAGATTTCGCTCCCCGCCGAAGACGCCGAGCGGTTCGCCCGCCGCCTGTTGCAGGAGCCCGAGGTCGCGCTGATCGGTCTGGGCGCGCGCGACACGCTGCGGCTGGAGGCCGGGCTCTGCCTCTACGGCCATGAATTGACCGAGGAGATCGACCCCGTCGAGGCCGGCCTGTCCTGGTCGATCGCCAAGAGGCGACGCGTCGAGGGCGGCTTTCCCGGCGCCGCGCGCATCCTCGCCGCGCTTGCCAGCGGTCCGAATCGGCGCCGCGTCGGGCTGGCGCTGGAGGGCCGCGCGCCCGCCCGCGAAGGCGCCGAGATCGTCGGCCCCGACGGCGCGGCGATCGGCGTCGTCACGTCGGGCGGCTTCGGCCCGAGCGTGGGCGCGCCGATTGCGATGGGTTATGTCGAGGCCGCCTTCGCAACGCCGGGAACCGTGCTCGGCCTCGTCGTGCGCGGAAAAACGCTCGGCGCCAAAATCATCCCCCTGCCCTTCCACCCCCACGCCTATGTCAAAGGCTGAACGGAGGCCTTCATGCGCTTCACCCGCGATCACGAATATATCGAAGCCGGCGGCGATCTCGCCACCGTCGGGATCAGCGAGCACGCCCAGCAACAGCTCGGCGACATCGTCTATGTCGAGCTTCCCGCGCTCGGCGCGACATTGAAGAAAGGCGACGCGGCCGCCGTGGTCGAGAGCGTGAAGGCGGCCAGCGACGTGTTTACCCCGGCCTCGGGCGAAGTGGTCGCAGTCAACGACAAGCTCGGCGGCAATCCCAGCCTCGTCAACGAAAACGCGCAGGGCGACGGCTGGTTGTTCAAGCTGAAACTGTCGGCGCCGGGCGAACTCGATGGGCTGATGGACGCGCCCGCCTACGCCGAATACCTCAAGACGGTCGAATGATGCGCTATCTCCCGCTGCAACCCGAGGACCGGGCGACAATGCTGGCCCGCGTCGGCGTCGCCGACATCGACGCCTTGTTCGCCGATATCCCCGAGGCGCGCCGCCTGCGCGAGCCGCTGCCGATGCCGCGCGCAATGAGCGAGCCCGCCGTCGAGCGGGCGCTTTCCGCGCTGGCGGGCCGCAATGTCGCGGCGGGTTCCGTCCCCTTCTTCCTCGGCGCCGGCGCCTATCGTCATCACGTGCCCGCGACCGTGGATCATCTGATCCAGCGCTCGGAGTTCCTCACCAGCTACACCCCCTATCAACCGGAGATCGCGCAGGGCACGTTGCAGGTCCTGTTCGAATTCCAGACTCAGGTCGCGCTGTTGACCGGCATGGAGGTCGCCAACGCCTCGATGTACGACGGCTCGACCGCCTGCGGCGAGGCGATGCTGATGGCGCATCGCGTCACGCGCCGCCGCAAGGCCGTGATCTCGGGCGGCCTGCACAGCCATTACGCCGAGGTTTGCGCGACTCTGGCGCGGTTCGCCGGCGAAGAGATCGACCTCGCCGCGCCGGACCCGCTGGCGCAAGAGGATCTGGTTGGACGCATCGACGATCAGACAAGCTGCGTCATCGTGCAGACCCCCGACATGTTCGGCAATCTGCGCGATCTCTCCGCGCTGGCCGAAGCCGCGCACGCCAGGGGAGCGTTGCTGATCGCCGTGTTCACCGAGGTCGTGTCGCTCGGCGCCTGCCGGCCGCCCGGCGACATGGGCGCCGACATCGTCGTCGGCGAAGGCCAGTCCATCGGCAACGCGCTGAGTTTCGGCGGCCCCTATGTCGGCCTGTTCGCGACGCGGACCAAATATGTGCGGCAGATGCCCGGAAGGCTCGCCGGGCAGACGGTCGACGCCGACGGCCGGCGCGGTTTCGTGCTGACGCTTTCGACGCGCGAGCAGCATATCCGGCGCGAGAAGGCGACCAGCAACATCTGCACCAATTCCGGCCTGTGCGCGCTCGCGTTCTCGATCCATCTGACACTGCTGGGCGAGGCGGGCCTGCGCCGGCTCGCGGAGATCAACCACGCCAACGCGGTCGATCTCGCTGAACGGCTTGAGGCGATCCCCGGTGTTGAGTTGCTCAACAAACATTTCTTCAACGAATTCACGATTCGAACGCCCAGGCCAGCGGCGGCGCTGGTCGAAGCGCTCGCCGGGCGCGGCATCATCGCCGGCTGCCCCGTCTCCCGGCTCGCGCCAGACGCCGGGCTTGACGATCTCTTGATCGTGGCGAGCACCGAGACCAATTCGGACGAAGACCGCGCGGCTTTCGCGCGCGGCTTGCGCGAGGCGCTGTCATGAACAACCAGGGCCGACCCACCCGCCCCGCCGAGAGCGGCGCTGTGGAAACCCGCACCTTCACCGGCAATCGCGGCCTCGACATCGAGGAGCCGCTGCTGTTCGAGATCGGCCGCGTGGAGACGACAGGCGTCGATTTCGACTTGGCCCCCTCGCACGCCGACCGGCTCGGCCCGCATGCGCGCCGCGACCCCATCGGCCTGGCCGGCCTGACCGAGCCGGAGACGATGCGCCATTACGTGCGCCTGTCGCGCAAGAACTATGCGATCGATTCCGGGCTCTATCCGCTCGGCTCCTGCACGATGAAACACAATCCGCGCCTCAACGAGAAAATGGCGCGGCTGCCAGGCTTCGCCGACGTCCATCCGTTGCAACCGGTCTCGACCGTGCAGGGCGCGCTCGCCCTGATCCAACAACTCGCGCAGGCCCTGATGACGATGACCGGCATGAGCGCCGTGGCGATGCCGCCGAAAGCGGGCGCGCATGGCGAACTCTGCGGCATGATGGCGATCAAGGCGGCCATCGCCGCCGCCGGCGAGGGCGCGACCCGCAATGTCGTGCTGGTTCCCGATTCCGCGCATGGCACCAACCCGGCCACCACCGCCCTGATCGGCTTTTCCGTGCGCTCCGTGCCGGCGGGAGCCGACGGCACGGTGTCGGCCGAGGCGGTGCGCGCGGCGCTTGGGCCCGACGTCGCGGCGATCATGCTGACCAACCCCAACACCTGCGGCCTGTTCGAGCGCGAGATCGTCGAGATCGCCGAGGCCGTCCACGCGGCGGGCGCGTATTTCTATTGCGACGGGGCCAATTTCAACGCCATCGTCGGCAAGACGCGGCCAGCTGATCTCGGCGTCGACGCCATGCACATCAACCTGCACAAGACGTTCTCGACCCCGCATGGCGGCGGCGGTCCCGGCGCCGGGCCGGTTGTTTTGTCGCAGCGGCTCGCCGCGTTCGCGCCCGTGCCTTATGTCATCGAGCGCGACGGCCGGTTCGATTGGGTCGAACAGGCGCAGGCCCAGGAACTTGGCCGAATGTGCGCGTTCCACGGCCAGATGGGCATGTTCGTGCGCGCGCTCGCCTTCATCCTATCGCACGGCTCGGATGGCTTGCGGCAAGCCAGCGAGGACGCCGTGCTCAGCGCCAATTATGTGCGCGTGACGCTGTCGGATCTGATGAGCGCCCCATTCGGCGACCGCCCCTGCATGCACGAGGCCTTGTTTGATGATTCCTGGTTGAAAGACAGCGCGATCACGACGCTCGATTTCGCCAAGGCGATGATTGACGAGGGCTATCATCCCATGACGATGTATTTCCCCCTCGTCGTGCACGGCGCCATGCTGATCGAGCCGACGGAATCGGAATCGAAAGCGAGCCTGGATCTGTTCCTGATGACGTTGCGCGATCTGGCGCTGCGCGCCAAGCGCGGCGAGGTCGAGCGGTTTTTGGGCGCGCCGCGGCTGGCGCCGAGGCGGCGGCTCGACGAGACGCGGGCGGCGAGGTCGCCGGTGTTGCGGTGGACGGCGCCGAAGTTTGCGCAGGCGCAATCCCCCGTATAGGCTCGGCGTCATTGGCGGGAGGCTTCATGGCGCTCAAGATCATCGGCGCGGGATTTGGGCGCACGGGCACGGATTCGATGCGCGAGGCGCTCGATATTATCGGCTACGGTCCCTGCCACCACATGTTCGAGATCAACCGCGACGAGACGCAGCGCGCCCTCTGGCGCGCGCTCGGCAAGGGCGAGAAGCCGGATTGGGAACAGCTGTTCGCCGGCTACAACGCCTGCGTCGACTGGCCCTCCGCGTTCTACTGGCGCGAGCTGATCGACCATTACCCCGACGCCAAGGTGGTGCTGACCTATCGCGCGTCCGAAAGCTGGTGGGCGAGTTTCGAACAGACGATCCTGGCCTATATCAAGCGTCTCGACGACCTCGATTCCGTGGTCAATACGGTGATCGCGCGCCAGGTTTTCGGCGGGCGGCCCGACGACAAGGCGCACGCCATCGCGGTCTACGAGGCGCATGTGCGCGCGGTGCTCGACGCCGTGCCGCCCGGACGGCTGCTGGTTC
>JANYIH010000324.1 GCA_025358745.1 Hyphomicrobiales bacterium
GCCACACCGGCCTGATCGGGCGCGGCCTGGTCGGGCTGCAATGGCTGTTGCGCGGCACGGGACTGGGCGCCAGCAACCAGTTCGAGGCGGGCGCCTTCATCCGCTCGCGCGCGGGCGTCGAGCATCCCGACCTCCAGTATCATTTCCTGCCGCTTGCCGTGACTTACGACGGCAATAACCTCGCCAGCGAGCACGGCTTTCAGGCCCATGTCGGCACTTTGCGCTCCAAATCGCGTGGCCATGTGCGGCTGCGTTCGGCCGATCCGCGCGAGCCGCCGAAGATAGTGTTCAACTACATGAGCCATCCCGACGACTGGACGGAGATGCGCGCCTCCGTCCGGCTGACGCGCGAAATTTTCCGCCAGCCCGCTTTCGCGCCTTATGTCGGGCGCGAAATCCAGCCGGGCGGGGCGGCCCAGAGCGACGCCGAGATCGACGGTTTCCTGCGCCGGCATCTTGAGAGCGCCTATCATCCCTGCGGCGCCTGCAAGATGGGTTCGCCCGACGACCCGCTCGCCGTGGTGGACCCGGAGACACGCGTGATCGGGTTAGAGGGCCTGCATGTGGTGGATTCCTCCATCATGCCGTCGATCCCGTCGGGCAATCTCAACGCACCGACCATTATGATGGCGGAAAAGGCGGCCGATATGATTCTGAGGCGCGATCCGCTGCCGGCGTCGAATGCGGCGGTGGTGGTGGAGGAGGGGTGGCGGGAACGGCAGCGTTAACTATCCCACAGCCGCGCGTTCGAGCGCGGCGACGTCGAGCTTGACCATCTGGCTAATGGCGGCGAACGCGCGCGCGGCGACGCCGGGATCAGGGTCGGCCAGGAGTTTCGGCAAGATCTTGGGCACGATCTGCCAGGGCACGCCCCATTTGTCGCGCAGCCATCCGCACATTATTTCCGCGCCGCCATCTGCGGTCAGCGCCGCCCAAAGCCGGTCAACTTCCGCCTGATCCTCGCATTCGACAGAGATCGACGCCGCCGTTTCGTATTTGACCGGCTGTCCCCCATTCAGGGCCTGAAAGCTCTGACCGCCGAGGATGAAGGTCACGATGACCACGTCGCCGGCTGCGCCGCCCGGCCACGACGCGGGCGAGCGTTGTACGAGCGTGACGCGAGATTCCGGGACGAGGGAGACGTAGAAGCGGACAGCCGCCTCCGCGTCTCTTCCAAACCACAGACATGTGCTGACTTTCGGCATCGGAAACCTCTACGTTTTTCGCCCTCCCAGGCGATGTCCGCCAACAGAATATGACCAAAAGCCCTCATTCGCGACGGGCGATTAACCTCACCACCGCACTCTCGCCCACATGCAGCGTCCCCTCGCGCAGGTCTGTCTCGACCTCCTCGCAAAGCTCAATCTCGGCCTCTCCGAAATCCGCGCGTAAATCGCGGGGCTCATACAGCAGCGCCGCGTCGCGCGGGCCGCCGCGCACCCCTTGACGCTGCCTATCGATCTGGCGCGGCGTGAACGCCTCCAGTACGATCAGGCCGCCGACCTTTAGCGCCGCCAGCGCGCGGGCGTGCAACGCGTGGCGGCCGTCCACGGGCAGATGCAGATAGAGCAGGGCGATCACGTCGTATGTCGCGACCGGCCAGTCCAAGGCCAATACATCCGCCTGGAGCGCTTGCAGCGTCACGCCGCGCGCGGCGGCGAGGCGGCGGGCTTTGGCGACGCCCTGCGCCGAGAGATCGAGCGTTTCGACGCGAAGGCCGCATTGCGCGAGAAACACGCCGTTGCGCCCCTCGCCGTCGCCGGGAACCAGCGCCCGGCCGCCGGCGGTGAAACGATCCGCCAGCGAGGCGAGGAACGCATTCGGCGCCTCGCCATAGGCGAAGGCTGCGCCCTCATAACGTTCGTCCCAGAAGTCGGCGCCGGCCATCAGCGATAGGCGGCGGCGATGGCGAGAAAATCGGCCGCCTTCAGGCTCGCCCCGCCGACCAGCGCGCCATCGACATCGGGCAGGCCCAATAGCTCCCTGGCGTTGGCGGGTTTGACCGAGCCGCCGTAGAGGATGCGGGTGCGCGCGCCCTCAGCGCCGATCAGTTCGCCCAATAGCAAACGGATCGATCTGTGCATCGCGGCGACGTCGTCGGCCGTCGGCGTCAGCCCGGTGCCGATCGCCCAGACCGGCTCATAGGCGATCACGACATTTGCCGCGCTCGCGCCCTCGGGCAGGGAGCCGCGCACCTGGCCGCTCACAACCGTCATCGCCTCGCCGGCGTCGCGCTGGGCGCGCGTCTCGCCGACGCACACGATCGCCGTCAGCCCGGCGGCGAGCGCGGCCTGCGCTTTCGCCTTCACCTCCGCGTCGCCCTCGCCATGACCGGCGCGGCGCTCGGAATGGCCGACGATGACGTAAGCGCAGCCTGCGTCCTTCAGCATCTCAGCGGAAATGTCGCCGGTGAAGGCGCCGCTGGCCTTGGCGTGGCAGTCCTGCCCACCGAGCGCGATCCCGCCGCCCGCGATCGCCTGCGCGGCCGCCGCGATCAGTGTCGCCGGGGGGCAGACGGCGATCTCCGCCGCGCCGTTCTCGCCGCGCCCGACCGCGTCGCGCAAGTCGGCGATTTCGCTTGTGGCGGCTTTGAGGCCGTTCATCTTCCAGTTGCCCGCCACCAGGGGCCGCACATCCGGGGTCATCGCGTTTCTCCCTTATAGGCACAGGCGGGTAACATGCGCGCCCGCCTATGCAAAGCGCGCCGCGCCCGCTAGAGAAGCGCGCGACCTCCAAGTGATCAAAGCGAACGCGATCAAATGCTCGAAAGTATGCGCAAGGCCAGCCAAGGGGCTATCGGCAAGCTGGTGATGACCGTCGTCATGGGTCTCATCATCATCAGTTTTGTGGTCTGGGGCGTCGGCGACATGCTGCGCGGCTTCACCTCTTCGACGGTGGCGAAAGTCGGCGCGACGAACATCTCCGCCCAGCAATACCAGAACGAATTGCAGAGCGAGCTTTACAGCTTGCAACGCCAGCTGCGTCAGGCGCTGACGCCGGCGCAGGCGCGCGCCTTCCACCTCGACGCGCAGGTGCTCGACCGGTTGGTCGATCAGGCCGCGGTCGACGAGCGCGCCCGCGCGTTGGGTCTGGCGATGTCCGACGGCGCGATCGCCGAGGCGGTGCGCTCCGATCCGCGCCTGAAGGGCGTCAACGGCGAATTCGACCGCAACAAGTTTGAATCCTATCTGCGCGACGCCGGCTTGAGCGAAAACGGCTTTATTGCTCAACAGCGTGACGTCTATCTGCGCCAGCAGATCCAATATTCGCTGGTGGACGGCCTCGCCGCGCCCAGGGCGCTGGTCGACGCGCTGGAGGCGACCCGCAACGAAACCCGCGAGATCGCCTATTTCACCCTGCCGCCCGCCGCCGGCGGCGATTTGCCGCCTCCCTCCGACGAGGCGCTGAAAAGCTACTTCGAGGCGCACAAGGCCGCATGGCGCGCGCCCGAATATCGCAGCTTCGACGCGCTCGTCGTCACCCCGTCTTCGCTCGCCAAGCCCGGCGACGTCGGCGACGACGAGGCGCGCAAGCAATACGACAAGGACCGCGACGCCAAATACGCCGTGGCGGAAAAGCGCAAGCTGCAACAGATCGTGTTCCCCAGCGAGGCCGAAGCGCAGGAGGCCGACGCGAAGATCAAGGCGGGAACCAGCTACGACGATCTCGCCAAGGCACGCCATCTCGCCGACGCCGATCTCGACCTCGGCGAATTGACCAAGACGGGCGCGTTCGACCCGGCCATCGCCGACGCGGCTTTTGCCCTAGCGCAGGGCGGCGTCTCGGGGCCGATCAAGGGACAATTCGGCTACGTGCTGGTGCGCGTCGTCTCGATCACAGCCGGCAGCGTCAAGCCGTTCGAGGAGGTCGCGCCGGCGATCAAACAAGCGCTCGCGGCCGGGCGGGCCAGCGAATCCGTGACGGCGCTGCACGACAAGATCGAAGACGCCAAGGCGGCGGGCAAGTCGGTCGGCGAGGCCGCCAAGGCGGCGGGCCTGGAGGTGAAATCCTATCTCGCGGTCGACCGCCAGGGCCAGAACGCGGCCGGCGCCTCCGCCGACGTCCCCGCCAAGGAGCTGTTGCTGCCGGCGGTGTTCGCCTCCGACATCGGCGTCGACGACGAGGCGATCCCGACCAAGGATCGCGGCTACATCTGGTTTTCCGTCACCAGGATCGACCCCGCCCACGACCGCGCCTTCGATGACGTAAAGGACAAGGTCGCGCAGGCGTGGCGCAGGCAAGAGACCGACAAGCGCCTCGCCGATTCCGGCGCCGATCTGGTCAAGAAGCTCGACGCCGGCGGCGATGTCGCCGAACTCGCCAAAAGCGTCAACGCCGAGGTCAAGACCACCAAGGACATTCGCCGCGAGGGCGGCGGCGAACTGGCGCCCGCCGTGGTCGCCGCCGTGTTCGCCGTCGGCCCGAGACAGGCCGGCTCCGTCGCCACGCCCGAGGGCCAACTCGTCTACAAGGTGACGGCGGACGCGATCCCCGCGCCGATACCAGGCGACCCCGGCGTGGCGCAGGCCGAGGATCGCCTCAAGACGCAGCTCCGCAACGGCGTGGTGCAGCAATATGTCGACGCGCTGAAACGCGAGATCGGCGTCAGCATCGATCGCCGCGTCTTGCAGGGCGCCGAGGGCGGCTGATGGACATTGAGGCGCTTTACGCCCAGGGCCGCGCTTCTGTCCTGACGACGACGCTTGTCGCGGATCTGGAGACGCCGGTCTCGGCCTATCTGAAGCTCGCCGCGAGGCGGGCCGGCAACATGTTTCTGCTCGAGTCTGTCGAGGGCGGGGCGAGCCGCGGCCGCTATTCCATGATCGGCCTCGACCCCGACGTGATCTTCCGCTCGGTCGGCGCCCGCGCCGAGATCAACCGCCGCGCCGGCCTCGACGCCGACGCCTTCGAGCCGCTCGACGCGCCGCCGCTGGAGGCCTTGCGCGCGCTGCTGGCGGAATCGCGCATCGACCTGCCGCAGGGCCTGCCGCCGATGTCGTCCGGCGTGTTCGGTTATCTCGGCTACGACATGGTGCGGCAGATGGAGCGGCTTGCGCCGGCCAAGCCCGATCCAATCGGCGTGCCCGAGGCGTTGATGATCCGCCCGACCGTGATGGTGGTGTTCGACAGCGTGCGCGACGAGATGGTGATCGTGACGCCGATCCGACCCGCGCCCGGCGTGAGCGCGCGCGCAGCGCGTGAGGCGGCGCAGGCGCGCATCGAGGCGGTGGTGGCCGCGCTCGAAGGTCCGCTCGATCACGTGGCGCCCGTCGTCGATCCCCTGCTCAACGCCGACGCGGCCGTCTCCAACACGAGCGAGCCGGAATTCCTCGCGATGGTCGATCGCGCGCGCGAATATATCCGCGCCGGCGACGCGTTCCAGATTGTGCTGTCGCAGCGCTTCACCAGCCGGTTCGAATTGCCGGCCTTCTCGCTCTATCGCGCGCTGAGGCGCGTGAACCCGTCGCCCTATCTCAGCTATCTCGATTTCGGCGGCTTCCAGATCGTCGTCTCCAGCCCGGAGATTCTCGTCAAGCTGAGCGAGGGCAAGGTGACGATCCGGCCGATCGCCGGCACGCGCTGGCGGGGCGCGACGCCGGAGGAGGATGCGGCGTTGGGCCGCGAATTGCTCGCCGACCCCAAGGAGCGCGCCGAACATCTGATGCTGCTCGATCTCGGCCGCAACGACGTCGGCCGCGTCGCCGAGATCGGCACGGTCAAGGTGACGGACTCGTTCTTCGTCGAGCGCTACAGCCACGTCATGCACATCGTCTCCAACGTCGAGGGGCGGTTGCGCGCCGATCTCGACGCGGTGGCCGCGCTATCCGCAGGTTTTCCGGCGGGAACGGTGTCGGGCGCGCCAAAAGTGCGGGCGATGGAGATCATCGACGAGTTGGAGAAAGACAAGCGCGGCATCTACGCCGGCTGCATCGGCTATTTCGGGGCCGGGGGCGAGATGGACACCTGCATCGTCTTGCGGGCTTCCGTCGTGAAGGACGGGTTCATGCACGTGCAGGCTGGCGCGGGCGTGGTCTACGATTCCGATCCGCTCTACGAACACCGCGAATGCGTCAACAAGGCCAAGGCTTTGTTCCGCGCGGCGGAAGAGGCGGTGCGGTTCGCCACGCGGGCGAAGCGGGGGCAGTAGGGCGCGCTCAGCGCATTTCTCGGAGAACAGACTCCGGTCCGGGGAATTCCTTGGAGACGTTCCGCCATTGGGGAACCTATCGACGCGTTCAGCATTGTTACGTCGAATAGGTCACTTTTTGGCGGAGGATGCGATGAACTCGACCCAGAACACGTTTTCGGACCGAACGAGCGATTTTGCCGACGCGCGCAGGGAAGGCGCAAAAGCGGTCGATAGCGCAGGCGAGGCCGCGTCGAAATTGGCGAGCGCCGCCAAGAAGTCCGCGTCCGATCTTGCTGGCTCGGCATCGGATATGGCGAGCAATGCCGCTGAAACTTTCAAGTCTGCGGTGGAAGATCAGAAAACAGCCGGCGCGGGCGCTCTCGGAGACGTCGCTCGGGCTGCAAAGGGCGCGGCGGATAATTTTCAGACCCGCGCGCCGGAACTCGCGAATGCCGTTCGCACCGTCGCAGATCGCGTCGAAGGCGTCTCCAACGACATCCGAGACCGCTCCGTCAGCGACCTGATGGCCTCCGTGACCGACTTCGCGGGCCAGAGGCCGGTGGCGTTCTTCGGCTGCGGGATTTTGGCTGGACTGGTCATTTCGCGGCTTCTCAGCACATCGAACCGATAATGCCTGCCGGGGCCTCCCTTTTTTCCGACCTTAGCGGGTATGTCGATCGAGTTGCAAAGCTCGTTCGACTCGACGCCGCCCTGCTTTCGGTCGAAACGAAGGAAAACCTTCAGTCCGTTGCGGTTTCGATCGGCTTCCTCATCGGGGCCTTCGCCACTGCGTTCCTCGGCCTGGTGATCCTGTTGTTTGCCGCGGTTCTGCTCCTCATCCAGCTTGGTTTGGCTCCGAGTCTGGCCGCTCTCTTAGTGGCGGTCGCGCTCTTCTGCATCTCGGGGGCTTTGGCGTTTGTCGGCATTGACCGGTTGAAAAACTGGAGCCTGACCCCGCGCCGGGCGTTAGCTCAGTTCACCAGCAACATTACGGCTTTGAGAGCGAGTCTGCGCCATGAAGCAAACGGCTGAGAGCATAGAAGCTGAAGCTGCTCTCGTGCGGTCGCAGTTGGTGGCGGTCGGCGCGGATATTCGTCATCGCGCCGATCCCACGCTGATCGTGGATGCGGTCAAGGCTTCGTTCGAGCGGCAAGCGCAAGTTGTGCCTGCTCTTTTGAGGCAAAATGCAGCGCCAATTGGGATGATCCTGCTAGGGGGCACGGTCGGCGCGTTTCTGACGGGCTTGTTTTCCCCGTCGAGGCGCGCTCGGCCCGTCATGTCCAAGGTTGAGGACGACCCCCGGGTTGAAGGCGTCTCCGGCCCGACTTTGCGTTCGCAGGCCAACGCGGCCTTACTTTCCAGCGTGGGCGTGGGGCTTGGCTATATCGCGGGGCTGTTCATTCCCACCACTTCGGCGGAAGAGCGATTTCTTGGCCAACCGAAAGCGGTGCTGAGCGAGCGGCTGGACGAATTTTTGCAGCAGCATACGCGTGATATGAAAGCGGCCGCCGCCAACGCGTTTGGAATTTCGCGTCTGTCGGCGACCACGTTGATTGGACTGGCCTTGCTCGCTGAAGCGCTGGGAATATCACGGCAGCCGGTTAATCCGGATAGCCTGTGAAAAAGGCTGACGTCGTTCGCTTGTCTGTAGCCTATCTGCTGATAGCCGCCAGCGCGCGCGAAAGCATGGCTACAACTTCGCCCTCGCCGCCGCCGGCGGCACGCGGAGATTCCACTTCAGCTGACGCGCCTGCTCGCGGGTGGGTTAACATCGCCCGCAGAGTTTGGACGAAAATTGGGGAAAATCGGGTCATCGCCGTCGCCGCCGGCCTCACCTTCTACGCCATATTGGCGATCTTTCCGGCGGTGACGGCGCTGGTTTCCATTTATGGCCTTTTCGCCGACCCCACCACTATCCAGAAGCAACTCAGCCAACTCTCCGGTGTCCTTCCCGAGGGCGCGATATCCGTCATCGGCGACCAGGTTCATCGCATCGCCTCGCAGGGCGGCGGGACGCTGGGGTTTGCCTTCCTATCGGGCCTGGCCGTCGCTCTTTGGAGCGCCAATGCAGGAATCAAGGCGCTTTTCGACGCTCTCAATGTCGCTTACGAATCGGAAGAAACCCGCGGGTTTTTCCGCCTGAACGCGATCTCACTGTTATTCACAATTTCCGCGATCGCCTTTGCGCTAGTTTCGTTGTCTTTGAGCGTGGTGCTGCCCTGGGTGCTGGAGCACGTCTTCTTCGGCTACGCGTTGGTCGCGACAATAATTCGATGGATGAGCGCGCCTGTCGCCATCATCGTCGCGCTTTTCATGTTGGCGATGCTTTATCGCTTCGGCCCGGCGACCAAGAAGCCGGAATGGCGGTGGGTGACGCCCGGCAGTATTTTCGCTGTCATATCCCTGATTATTTCTTCTTCCGCCTTTGCTTACTACGCGGCGCATTTCGGCAGCTACAACGAAACATATGGTGCATTGGGCGCCGTCATTGGCTTCATGACATGGCTCTGGATTTCCTCGATTGTCGTGATGGTGGGCGCGGAAGTGAACGCCGAAGTCGAGCGTCAGGCAAACGGCGACACGCCCGCAGCCGACAAAAGTTCGCCGAGAACTACGTAAGGCGCTTCTCAAAGCCGGTTCGATTCTCCCCCTTGCCGCACCAACGGCAATGACGCAAAATTCGCCGGGGAGTTCCTATGCGCCTGTATATCAAGACCCCGCTCGCGATATTCGCGACCGGCGCCGACGGCGGCCTCGTCGTAGAGGGCGGCCGCATCGTCGAGCTCGTCGCGCGCGGCGGCGCCCCATCGACGCCGATCGACGCGAGTTTCAACGCCAGCCGTCATGTCGTGCTGCCCGGCCTCGTCAACGCGCATCATCATTTTTACCAAACGCTGACTCGCGCGCACCCGCACGCCATCAACAAGGAACTGTTTCCGTGGTTGCAGGCGCTCTATCCGATCTGGGCGAGACTGAAGCCGGAGCAACTGCGCCTCGCGGCCAAGCTTGCGCTGGTCGAACTGATGCTGTCGGGCTGCACCACGGCGGCCGACCATCACTATCTCTATCCCGCCGGCCTCGAAAACGCGGTCGATATCGAGGCGGACGCGGCGCGCGAGATCGGCATGCGGATGACGATCACACGCGGTTCGATGAACCTCTCGCAGAAGGACGGCGGACTGCCGCCCGACAGCGTCGTGCAGGACTCCGACGCGATTCTCGCCGACAGCGAGCGTGTGCTGAAACTGTTCCACGATCCCAGGCCGGGCGCGCAAATCCGCGTCGCGCTGGCGCCGTGTTCGCCGTTCTCGATCGACAAGACGCTGATGATCGAGACCGCGAAACTTGCGGAAAAACATGACTGCCAGCTTCACACCCATCTCTGCGAGACGCAGGACGAGGAGCGCTTCTGTCTCGAAGTCTATGGCCTGCGCCCGGTCGATCTGCTCGAAGAGACGGGTTGGATGTCGAAGCGCACGTGGCTTGCCCATGGCGTCCACTTCAACGAAGGCGAGATCATGCGCCTTGGCCGTGCGGGCGTCGGGATCGGCCATTGCGCGACCTCAAATATGGTGCTGGCCAGCGGCATCTGCCGCACCTGCGAGTTGGAGCGGGCCGGCTCGCCGATCGGCCTGGGCGTCGACGGCTCGGCCTCCAACGATAGCTCCAACATGATGGAGGCGGTCCGGCACGCGCTGATGATTGGGCGCTTGCGCTACGGCGCCTCGGCGATTTCCCATCTCGACGTGCTGCGCTGGGGCACGGAAGGCTCGGCGCGCTGCCTCGGGCGCGACGACATTGGCAAGATTGAAGTGGGCGGCCAGGCCGATCTCGCGCTGTTCGCGCTCGACGAGCCGCGTTTTTCCGGCGCGCAGGACCCGCTCGCCGCGCTCGTGCTGTGCGGCGCCCACCGCGCCGATCGCGTGATGATCGCAGGCCAATGGCGTGTGATCGATGGCGCGCCGGTCGGGATCGACCTGCGAAAATTAATGGCCGACCACGCCCAGGCGGCGCGAAATTTCGCTTGATCCCCGACGCTTTACCGGGGAAAGGGCAGGGATGACCTCATGGATCATCCTCGCCCTCGCCGCCGTCTGGGCCGGCGCCCAGAACGCGCTGGCCGGCGGGGGATCGTTCATCACGCTGCCGTCGCTGATGCTGACCGGCATGGACGCGCGCGCCGCCAATATCACCTCCACGCTTGCGCTGTTCCCGGCGCAGATCGTGATGGGCCTGACCGGGCGCAAGCAGGCGGAAAGCCCGCCCGGCGTCTCCTTCACCGCGCTGTTCGTCATTTCGCTGATCGGCGGCGCGCTCGGCGCCCTGATCCTGCTGGCGACGCCGCCGACCTACTTTGCCCGGCTGGTGCCATGGCTGGTGCTGTTCGCCACCGCGATGTTCGCCTGGGGCAGCTTCTTCCGCAAAGCCCCGCCGCCGGGAACCGCCTCGATCCCGCCGCGCGCGGAAATGGCGATCCAGTTTCTCATCTCGATCTACGGCGGCTATTTCGGCGGCGGCATGGGCTTTCTGATGATGGCCTCGCTGACGCTGGCGGGTCTGGCCGTGCGCGCCGCCGGCGCCACCAAGAACGTGCTCGCCGGCGTGTTGAACGCCTCTGCCGTGGCGACGCTGGTGTTCTCGCGCGACGTCCATTGGCTTCAGGTGCTGGTGGTCGGCGTCTTTTCCTCGGTGGGCGGCTACGCGGGCGCGCGCATGCTGACCAGCGTCAACGAAAAGGCGCTGCGCGTGTGCGTGGTGGGGATCGGCGTCGCGTTGACGGTCGGACTGTTCTGGCGCGGGTGAGAGTTCACCACGTCAGCCAGCGCCGCCCCGCCCACGCCCCGAGCGCCACAACGGCGCTGGTCGCGAGCGGATACCAGGTCGCCACGAACAAAGGCGAATCGTCGGTGCAATCGGTGGCGTAGATCGTCGCCGAAATGCCAGCCGACGCCGCGCCCGCCAGCGCCCCGGTCAACGCGGGATAACGCGGCGCGCCCTCGCGCAACGCCAGGATTAGAGCGGCGAGCGGGGGCAGCGCAAAGGTCGGCACCAGCGTCAGGCAATGCCACCGATTCACGCCGATCACCGTCTCCATCCACAGCGCGCGCGGCACGGTCGCCAGCTCCACCGCCACCGCGAGCCCCAGCAGCGCGACGGGGGCCAGCAGCCAGCCGAGCAAGGCGTCCGGGCCAATTTCCGGACGAGATAGGCGCAAGCACAGCAACGCGCAGGGCGCCAGCAGCGCCAGCGTG
>JANYIH010000051.1 GCA_025358745.1 Hyphomicrobiales bacterium
AAGCCGCCATGCGTCTGAAGGCAGGCTTCGCCCGCCTCCCAGCTTGCGTCAGCGGCCAGCATTTTCGCGCTATTGGCCTCGATGCCGGGATCGAGCCCGGCATCGTACATCGCCGCCGCGCGATAGACGATCGCCTCCGCCGCCAGCATATGCGCATAGGCCTTGGCGAGCGGGAACTGCACGCCCTGGTTGGCGCCGATCGGGCGTCCGAACACGACGCGCTCCCTCGCGTAGGCCGCGCCCTTGGCCAGGAACCATTTGGCGTCGCCAATGCACTCGGCGGCGATCAGGATGCGCTCGGCGTTCATGCCGGAGAGGATGTAGCGGAAGCCCTTGCCCTCTTCGCCGATCAGCGCGGAGGCGGGGATGCGCGCTTCGTCGAAGAACACCTCGGTCGTGGCGTGGTTCATCATCGTGCGGATCGGCTTGATCGTCACGCCCTTGCCGATCAGCGATTTCAGATCGATGAGAAACACGCTCAAGCCTTCGGTGCGCTTTTCCACTTTGTCGCGCGGGCTGGTGCGGGCGAGCAGCAGCATCAGATCGGAGTGCTCGGCGCGCGAGGTCCAGATCTTCTGGCCCTTGACGACATAGCCGTCCCCCTCCCGCGTGGCTGTCGTGCGCAGCGCGAGCGTGTCGGTGCCGCTGGTCGGCTCGGTGACGCCGAAGGCTTGCAGGCGCAGCGAACCGTCGGCGATGCGCGGCAGATATTGCGCCTTCTGCGCATCGCTGCCGTGCCGCAAAACCGTGCCCATCGTATACATCTGCGCATGGCAGGCGGCGGCGTTGCATCCCTGTTTGTGGATCTCTTCGAGGATCGCGGCGGCGGCGGAGAGATTGAGGCCCGCCCCGCCGAATTCCTCCGGGATCATCGCCGCGAGATAACCCGCCTGCGTCAGCGCCGCGACGAAAGCTTCGGGGTAGGCGCGACGCGCGTCGAGATCGCGCCAATAAGGTCCTTGAAACTCAGCGCAGACTTTGGCGACGCCCTCGCGGATCGCGCTGTGTTCGCCGGAAGGGTCGAAGGCGGTCATGAACGTCGGCCTCGCGAGGTTTGTGCGTTTCGTTGGGTCTTAGGCGCGTGGGCCGAGCTTGTCAGCCTGCGCGCGCGTTCGACGATCCAGTCGCCGACCAGCGCCGCCGCCTGCGGATTGCGCGGCGGCGTGCGAGTCGCCAGCGCGATGGTGCGGCGCATGTCAGGCTCCTCGAACGTCGCCGCGCTCAGCGTGCCCGCCTCGACCTCGGCCTGAACGGAGCGGAACGGCAGGATCGTCGAGCGGCCGGCGGATTTTTCGAGCAGGAGGCCCTTCACCGCGTCGAGCGAATCGAGCTCGATATCGGGCGCGAGCGCGACGCCGCGCCGGGCGGCGACCCTTTCGATCAGGGCGCGCAATTCGTGAATGCGGCTGGGCAGGATGAGCTTTCGCTGCGCCGCCTGCGCGAGCCAAATCGGCCCGGATTCGGCGAATATGCCGGCGCCGCCGACGAGGACAAGCCGTTCCGAGAACAGATCGGCGCTGGCGAAGCCGTCCGGCGCCGCCCCGCTGTAGGTAAGTGCGATGTCGATGCGGTCGGCCTGCATGAGGTTCTTCAGGTCGCCGCTATAGGCCTTGATGACGTTGAGCGCGATATTGGGATGCCGGGCGCCGATATGGGCGACAAGATCGTCGAGAAAGAACGGCGCGATGCTCGGGCAAACGCCGAGCGTGAGCGGCCCGGCCCCGTCGCCGAAGGCGGCGCGTAGCGCCTGAAGCGCGTCGTCGAGCCCTTCGAGATGGCCGCGCGAGCGGTCGAGCAGAAAGCGCCCGGCCGCGCTGGGACGGGCGCCGCGCCCGGTGCGTTCCAGCAGCGACTGACCGACCTGCTGTTCGAGCAATTGGATCTGACGCGTCAGCGCCGGCTGGGCGACGCCGATCGCCGCCGCCGCGCGCGAAAACCCGCCGTGATCGCAAACCGCGAGGAAATAGCGCAGCCGGCGCAGGTCCAGGCTTGCCTTTTCGACGGGGGGTTGGGCGCGTGGCGACATGCGAAATCACCGCCCTGTCAGGCGCGCGATGAACAGCGCCAGCCACGGCGGCGCCGCGCGCCTGCCAATCGGATCGACGGGCGGACCGAGGTCGATCCGGTCGATGGGCGCCACCCCCAGCACGCCCAGCCGTCCGCGATAGGCGATCCACCATGTCAAAAAGACCCCCGCGAACCAGGCCGAGAGCTGCCAGACCCACAGCGAGGGCACGCCGAGTTTGGCGTCGCCCTCGACGAAGATCGGTTTGGAGAAGAACGTGTTGCCGAGAATGGCGCCGGGCCCAAGCGCGAGAAAGATCCAGATCAGCGTCAGCGACCATTTCGCCGTCGTCAGCGCCGAGGCGCGCGCACTTGGGTCGGCGCGGCGGAACACATCGTGCAGCCGCTCGCGGCGCTGGCGCTCGGCCCCCGACCGGGTGAACAGCGCCGCCAGCAGACAGATCGCGACATTGAGCGTCAATCCCCAAAGCGTCGAAGGAATGGTCAGCGGCCAGCGGCCCCAGGGCGGATCGAGAAACAGACCTTCGAAAGCGATCAGCCCCGGCGGCTCTGTGAAGATCACCATCAACGCGCCAAACACGAGGCCCGTGATCACCGCCGGTCGGCTGATCCACGGCG
>JANYIH010000040.1 GCA_025358745.1 Hyphomicrobiales bacterium
GGGAACCGGCGCCATTCAAGCCTTTAAATTCCGCGAATTCTCGCGACCGCCCGCAAGCGAGGCCGGTCAGCCGAAATCGAGCAGCACCTTCGCCGATCGGGCGCGATCACCGGCGCTTTCAAACGCAGAGCGCGCCTCGACAAACGGGACCCGGGCGGTAATGAGCGGCTTTACGTTCACGCGGCCGCGGTTCATCAGGTCCACAGCCAGCGCAAACTCGCTGGTGAAGCGGAACGTGCCGCGGATCTCGATTTCGCGGGTCACGACGATGTTGGTGGGCAGCGTCATTTCCGCGCCGAGCCCAACCTGCACGACGAGGCCGCGCGGACGCAGCAGTTCGATCGCGGCTTTAAGCGCCGCAGAATTGCCGGACGCCTCGAACACGACGTCGATCTTTCCGCTAGCGGCGACATAGTCCTTCAGACTTTCCGGCGCCTCGGCGACATGGAAGGCGCGGTCTGCCCCGCATTTGCGCGCGAGATCGAGCGCGAAGGCCTGAACGTCGGTGGCGATGATTTCTTCCGCGCCGGCGTTGCGCGCAGCGACGATCACAAGATTGCCGATCGGACCGCAGCCGATCACAAGCACCCGCTTGCCGACAAGCGATCCGGCGCGACTGACGGCGTGCAAACAGACGGCAAGCGGCTCGGCCATCGACGCCTCTTCCATCGACACGGATTCCGCCACCTGAATGGCCTGCGCCGCCTCGACGACGAGGCTCTCGCGAAAGGCGCCCTGGACGTGCGGGAAGCGCATCGCGCTGCCCATGAAGCGCATGTCTAGACAATGGTTGTGCAGGCCCTCCTCGCAATATTGGCAATGACCGCAATGGCGGCTCGGATTGACGGCGACACGCGCGCCGATCGCGAGATGCGAGACCTGCGATCCCACTTCGCTGACTGTTCCCGCGACCTCATGCCCCAGCGCCATCGGCTCCTTCAGACGGATGAAGCCGGAGCCGCCGTGGTTGAAATAGTGAAGATCCGAGCCGCAGATGCCGCCCATGCGGATGCGCACCCGCACATCGGTCGGACCCAGCGCGACATCGGGAATCTCCTCGATGCGCAGGTCTTTCGGGGCATGAATGATAACGCCGCGCATGCGCTGTCTCCAGAAAACCGTGCGCCGACCCGTACGGTCAGGCAGTTTCCCATGACGGCGAGCCGCCTGCAATCGACACGCAGGCGGCCGACGCGAGGAATTTTGCGCCGCCAGCGAGATCCCCGGGCATGCCAAAGCGCCCCGCCGCCGGACCTCCGCCCCGAGAAATCCGCCAGGACCGAGGCGAAGCGATCCTGCGTAAGGACCGCCGCTCCCTGGCGTTTGGCTCTATGCCGCCAGCGCCAGCCGCACCGCGCGGCCGGTCGCCACGAGCCTGTGCAGTTTGACGCCCTCGCATTCGCCGCCCTTGCAGGCCTCCATCGCGAAGGCGATCTCGACCACGCCGTCGGCGCCGTATTCCTCGGCCTCGCGCACCAGCGAACGGATCGCGATTTCGCGCTCGGCCTGCCCGAGGTCGCGATCGACGGCCCGCCAGGGCGTATGGGCGGATACGCGGCCGATGGTGTATTGCGCGCGCTCGGTGTCCAGGGACGCGGTGAAACTCACTTGCATGACGATACCCATTTCAATACCCTTGCCGAGGTCTGAACCGCGCGCCTTGCCGGAGGGTTAACTCAGTTTGTCCGGTTTGGTTGAATCCGCGCCTATGGTTGACGATTGCGGCTTCGGGGTCTGTGATAAAACGCACAGGGCGGCGCCAATGCGGCGCCGCCCCGGCAAAATGTGGCCTTTGCGTCAGTAGGTGGCGGGCTGTGGCTCGCCCGCCACAGCGGCGGCTTCCTTCTTCTCCAGATCCTCGCCGGTCTGCTGATCGACGACGCGCATCGACAGCTTGACCTTGCCGCGATCGTCCAAGCCCATCAGCTTGACCTTGACCTTGTCGCCTTCCTTGACGACGTCGGTCGTCTTGTTGACGCGGGTCTTGGCGAGCTGGCTGATGTGGACGAGGCCGTCCTTGGCGCCGAAGAAGTTGACGAAGGCGCCGAACTCCATCGTTTTGACCACGGTGCCTTCGTAGATCGCGCCGAGTTCCGGCTCCGAGGCGATCGATTTGATCCAGGCCACGGCGGCCTTGATCTTGTTGGCGTCGCTGGAGGCGATCTTCACGGTGCCGTCGTCCTCGATATTGACCTTGGCGCCGGTCTTTTCGACGATCTCGCGGATCACCTTGCCGCCGGTGCCGATCACTTCGCGGATCTTGTCGGTCGGAATCTTCATCTGCTCGATGCGGGGGGCGAATTCGCCCAGTTCCGCGCGCGCGCCGGTCAGCGCCTTGCTCATCTCGGCCAGAATATGCAGACGGCCGTCCTTCGCCTGGGCGAGCGCCTTGTGCATGATCTCCTCGGTGATGCCGGCGATCTTGATGTCCATCTGAAGGGAGGTCACGCCTTCCGTCGTTCCGGCCACCTTGAAGTCCATGTCGCCCAGATGATCCTCGTCACCCAGAATGTCGCTGAGCACCGCGAAGCGCTCGCCTTCCAGGATCAGGCCCATGGCGATGCCCGCGGTCGGCCGCTTCATCGGCACGCCGGCATCCATCAGCGACAGCGAGGCGCCGCAGACGGTCGCCATCGAGGAGGAGCTGTTCGACTCGGTGATCTCCGAGACGACGCGGATCGTGTAGGGGAACTCGGCCGGGGTCGGCAGCATCGGCCGGATCGCGCGCCAGGCGAGCTTGCCGTGGCCGATCTCGCGCCGCTTGGGGCTTCCGACGCGGCCGGTCTCGCCGACGCTGTAGGGAGGAAAGTTGTAGTGCAGCAGGAAGCGCTCCTTATAGGTGCCTTCCAGCGCATCGACGAACTGCTCATCCTCGGAAGTGCCGAGCGTCGCCACGACGAGGGCCTGCGTCTCGCCGCGGGTGAACAGGGCCGAACCGTGCGCGCGCGGCAACACGCCGACCTCGCCCAGAATCGGGCGCACGGTGACGAGGTCGCGGCCGTCGATGCGGCGGCCGCTGTCGAGGATGTTCCAGCGCACGACCTTGGCCTGCGCGTTGTGGAAAGCCTCCGCGACCTCCTCCTTGGTGAATTTGGCGCCTTCGGCGGGAACCAGCGTCTCGAACACTTTCTTCTTCACCGCGTCGACGGCGGCGTAGCGCTCCTGCTTGACGGTGATGGAGTAAGCCGCGCGCAGGTCCGCCTCGCCGAGTTCCAGCACGGCCTTCTCGACGCCCGACTTGTCGACATGCGACAATTCGCGCGGCTCCTTGGCGGCTTTTTCGGCCAGCTTGATGATGGCGGCGATCACCGGCTGGAACGCCTTATGGCCGGCCATGACAGCCTTCAGCATGGTGTCTTCCGACAATTCCTTGGCCTCGGATTCGACCATCAGCACGGCGTCGGCGGTGCCGGCGACGACGAGGTCGAGATCGGAATCCTTCATCTGGTCGAGCGTGGGATTGACGACCAGTTCGCCCTTGATGTGCGCGACCCGCGACGCGCCGATGGGGCCCATGAACGGCACGCCCGACAGGCACAAAGCGGCCGAGACGGCGACCAGCGCGAGAATGTCGGGATCGGTCTCCATGTCATGGCTCAGCACCGTGACGATCACCTGCGTGTCGCAACGGAAATCGTCGGGGAACAGCGGACGGATCGGGCGGTCGATCAGGCGGGAGGTCAAGACCTCCTTCTCGGAAGGCTGGCCCTCGCGCTTGCGGAAGCCGCCGGGAATGCGCCCCGCCGCGAAGGCTTTTTCCTGATAGTCGACGGTGAGCGGAAAGAAGTCCTGGCCGGGTTTGGCGGTCTTGGCGGCGACGACGGTGGCGAGCAAAGTCGTCTCGCCCCAGCTGGCGAACACCGCGCCGTCGGCCTGACGGGCGATGCGGCCGGTCTCCAGCACTAGCTCACGGCCGCACCAGTTGAGTTTCTCGCGTTGTATATCAAACATGTTTGCATCCTTCTTGTGTTGAGGATGCGAAAGCTCTCGGCGTACAGTACAGAAATCCGTCATCGGCAAGACGGCGAGGGGCTCGGCCCTTGTGGCGGAACCCCTGGCTATCCTGCCATGACGTGAAGCTTTCGCATCTTGGGGAGGCCGCGCGGGATGGCGCGGCCCGTGCGCTCAGCGACGAATGCCGAGGCGCTCGATCAGCGTCTTGTAACGGCTCTCGTCGGACTTCTTGACATAGTCGAGCAGCGTGCGACGCTGCGAGACCATCTTGAGCAGGCCGCGACGGGAGTGGTTGTCCTTCACATGCGCCTTGAAATGGCCGGTGAGGTTGGTGATGCGCTCGGTGAGAATCGCCACCTGCACCTCGGGCGAGCCGGTGTCGCCGGCTTTCAGGGCGTAGTCGCGGATAAGCTGAGCCTTGCGCTCGGCGGTGATCGACATCGGTATGTCTCCTAACGTTGGGAAAAACGGCCGAGCCGGGATGTCGTCCAGGACGGTCGGACCCGCCGGGGGTGATCCGGAGGATGCGGGCTTATACAGGTTTTCGGCGCGGCGCCTAGGGGGAGGCTGGCGAGCAGAGTGCGAACCATAACGCTCGCGCCGCGTTACAGTTTGCAACTGCGAATTTTACATGCGCACAAAGGGACTGCCCGTGAGCGAAGCCGTCGCGCCGCAAGAAAAAGTCAAGCAGCCGGATCGGCCGAAACTGGCCGACATCATGGGGCCGGGCCTCATCACGGGGGCCTCGGACGACGATCCCAGCGGCATCCCCACCTACTCTCAGGCCGGCTCCCCGTTCGGCTATGCGCTGGGATGGACGCTGCTGCTGACCTATCCGCTGATGTGCGCGATCCAGATGATCTCAGCGCAGATCGGACGGGTGACGCGGCGCGGTCTGGCGGGCAACATGCGGCGTCATTTTCCGGTGGCGCTGCTGTATCCGCTGGTCGGATTGCTCGTCGTCGCCAACACAATCAATATTGGCGCTGATCTGGGCGCTGCGGCCGCCGCGTTGAAGCTGTTGTTCGACCTTCCCGAGGTCGTTTATATCGCGGGATTTGCGGTCCTTTCCGTCTCTCTGGAAATATTCATGCGCTACTCGCGCTATGCTTCCGTGCTCAGATGGTTGACGCTTTCGCTGTTCGCTTATGTAGGGACGGTGTTCGTCGTCGGCGTGCCGTGGGGCACGGTGGTCAAGAACCTGGTCGTGCCGCACATCACGTTGATGGCGGAGTATCTGACGGTCGTCGTCGGCGTATTCGGCGCCACGATCAGCCCTTATCTTTTTTCGGGCAAGCTTCCGAAGAGGCCGAAGACGAAGAGGAGGATGCCGAGGCGCGGCCTTTAATACAGGCGCCGCTGCAAGCGCCAAAACAGATGGCTCGGATACAGATCGATACCCTGGTTGGCATGGGTTTTTCGAACATCATCGCGCTGTTCATCATGCTGACGACGGCCGCGACCCTCAATGCCCACGGCGTCACCGACATCGCGACCTCGTCGCAGGCGGCCAGGGCGCTGTGGCCGATCGCCGGCGAGTTCGCCTTCGCGGTGTTCGCGCTGGGCATCATCGGCGCCGGATTGCTGGCGCCGTCGGTGCTGGCGGGGAGTGCTGCCTACGCCGTCGGCGAGGCGCTGCAATGGCGAGTGGGCCTGTCGCAACGCCCCGGCCGCGCGCGCCTTCTAGGGAACCATCGCGGTCGCGACAATCGTCGGCGCCACGCTCAATTTCACCGCGCTCGATCCGATCAAGGCGCTGTTCTGGAGCGCGGTGATCAACGGAATCGCCGCCGTGCCGCTGATGGCAGTCATCATGTTGATGGGCTCGCGCACTGATGTGATGGGGCCGTTCACGCTGAAGCCGCTGCTGCGGACGCTCGGCTGGCTGGCGACGGCGGTGATGGCGGCGGCGGTGGCGGGGATGGTGGCGACGTGGGTGGGG
>JANYIH010000068.1 GCA_025358745.1 Hyphomicrobiales bacterium
CTTGCGCTTGCGCACCGTCAGCCCTTCTTCGCGATAGAGCCGCTGGGTCTTCTTGCGGTTCAGAGCATGGCACTCGGCGCGCAGCAGGACGTGCAGCCGCCGGTAGCCGAACCGTCGCTGTTCGCCCGCCAATTCACGCAGACGGCTTCGTAGCCCTTCGTCAGGCGGCCGGCGCGAGCGGTGACGAACCGTCTTGCGATCGGCCTGGATCGTTCGGAACGCCCGGCGCTCGCTCATTTCGTGGCTCGCCACAAGATGAGCGACAGCCTCTCGCTTCGCGACGGGCGTCAGAATTTTTTTCCCAACAGATCCTTCAGTGCGACATTGTCGAGCATGGCGTCGGCCAGCAGGCGCTTCAGCTTTGCGTTTTCGTCCTCAAGCCGCTTGAGCCGCTTGGCCTCCGAGACGTCCAGGCCGCCCAATTTCGCCTTCCAGGCATAAAACGTCGCGCTGCTGATCCCGTACTTGCGGCAGACATCGGCGGTCGAAATCCCCGCCTCCTGCTCACGAAGCACCCCTATAACTTGCTCTTCCGTGAACCTCGATCGCTTCATCGTCCGGTCCTTCCTGCGGATCGGACTCTAGCTTCGTTTGGAGGACTTTCGGGGGGCAAAGCTGTATCAGCTAGAGGGCGGGGCGGGGCGGGGCGCGGTGGCCGGTCTCGGAGATCAGCAATTTCGACTGCGCCCGGGTCACCGTGCCGAACAGAGCAGTCGCTAGCGAATTGGCGGGCGCGAAACTGGACGCGCCCGACGAGCAACGCGCTATTCCGCCGCCGCGACCCGCCCGCGCGCCGGCGCGGCGGGCGCGAATAGTTTGGACAGCGCGAAGCCGCCGAACAGGACGAGGGCGTAAACCAGCACCTGCAACTGCGAGGGCTGGTCGGCATAGCCGACCAGCGTGCGCAGCACGCGGCCGAGCAAGCTTGAGTCCGAGAGCAGCGCGGAGGTATTCCACGCCGTATCCGCCAGCGCGGTGACGAGGCCCGCCTGTTGCAAGAACAGCATCGCCTGCGACGCCAGACCCGCGGCGAGGAAGGCGATCAGCACCGTAGTGACGCGGAACAGCCAGCGGGTCGGGATCGTCACCAGCCCGAAATAGGTCAGCGCCGTGACGCCGGCGCCCAGAGCCAAGCCGAGCGCGGAGCCTTCGAGCAGATCAAGCGAGGTCGAATTCGACGAGGCGAGCAGCCCGTACATGAACAGCGCGACCTCGGAGCCTTCACGCAGGACGGCGATGGCGACGACGACGCCGAGCGCGGCGATCGAGCGCGCGCCCGCTTTCACATCGGCGCCGACGCCCTTCATCTCGGCCGCCAGTTCGCGGCCATGGCTCGCCATCCAGACATTGTGCCAGGTCAACATGGCGACGGCGAGGAGAAGGATCGAGGCGTTGAACACCTCCTGCCCGATCCCCGCCAGCGCTTCAGCGAGGAAGCCGGCGAAAGCGGCCACCAGACAGGCGCCGGCGACGCCCGCCGCGACTCCGAGCGCGACAAGCGCCCGGCTGCCGCGCACGCCTTTGGTGACGGCAAGGATAATGCCGACGATCAGCCCGGCCTCGATCACTTCGCGGAATACGATGATAAGCGCGCCGAGCATCCGTCTTCGCCTTACTTAACGACCAGAAAGCCCTGAGCGGTGCTCTCGTGGTAATCGTCGAAAAACCTGTAGCGGCCGGGTTTCAGCGCGCGCACCTTCACGCTCGCCTTGCCGCCGGCGGGCGTGACCTTTTCGACCCGCAAGTCCTTGCTCTCGAACTCGGCGGCGGCTGAATCCTGATTGACGATTTCCAGCGTCAGGGGCTTGCCCGAGGGGGCCTCGACCTCGGCGGGGGTGAATTTGTGATCCTTGAGGATGATCTGGATCGCGACGTCCTCGGCGAAAGCCGGCGCGGCGATGAGCGCGAGGACCGCGCCTGCGAGGGAAACGAGCTTAACGTTCACGTCGATCTCCGCCTCGGGCGGAGACCGCCCTGCCCTCAGCTAAGCGCGACCGCGCCTAGCGGCAAGAACAGGGGCGCCAGTTTGAAAGACTTCGCGTCACTTTAGAAACAGTTCAAAACGCGCCATCGGGCATTCGCGCGGAGCCACGCCCGCCCTCACCCGTACGATGACGTCGATCGCCGTCACCTTGGCGCCGGGAGGGGCCGGCACGTTGAGGGTCGGCGCGTGCTCCTCTGGAATGTCGGACAGTTCCTCCGTGTCCTCCCAGTAATAGTGGCAATGCGGGCCGATGTTGGTGTCGTACCAGACCTTGGAGTCATACAGCGCGATCTCGCGCAGCAGGCCGTTCTGCACGAACTGGTTAAGCGTGTTGTAGACGGTGCCGAGCGAGGGCGGGTAGCGCAGCGCGCGCGCTTCGCCGTGGATCATCTCGGCGGTGAAGTGCCGGTCGCCAGCGGAGAACAGAATTTCGGCGAGTTCGAGCCGCTGACGCGTCGGACGGATTCCGACCGAAGCCAGCTTCACCCACAACGGGCCCATATCAGGGGAAATGCTCACGTTTCGCAGCGGCGGATTTCGCCGTCCTTGTGTCGGGGAGATTGCAAAGTCAGGTTGCACCGTAACACAGCCGCGCCCGGAGCGCCAAATTCGCGCGCGAGGCGCAAAAAACGCTTGCAATCGAGCCCGACTCGCCCGATCTATCGGCTGCCCAATACGCACGTGCCTGTGGTCGTGTGTCGGTCGGCGGGGATCTGGACAAGAGGCCAGTCAACCGCCCCTGAAAAGACCGGCAGCCGGAGACGAACCGGCGTACCCCGCCCAACGGGGGACGCGACTTGAAGCAACGACGGACCGGGCTTTTTTGGTCTCTGTCGGCCCTCCAAAGGCCGGCTCACCCCAAAGAGGCTTGTCTATCTTGCCGGGCGTGCGGAAGGGAATCCTCCTTTCCAAACGATGGCCCCTAGGGGCTACGGCGCAGCGCCTGACCTTGCCGCGGGGCGTCCCGCAGCGGGGTCGCGGTTGGCGGGTCAACGCGAACGCTCATGCGCGTCTCCATCGCGCGCGGGGCGCCAACGCATCGCCAGCTCCCTGTCGTTTGCTTCGCACGCGACGCCGTCGCGTTGGGGGATGCCGCATGACCGAACGCATCAAGGAATTTCTCGCCCGCACCGAAGACGAAGGTCCGCGTCTGGTCGTCGATCTCGACGTGGTGCGCGCCAATTACGCCAACTTCGCGCGCGCCCTGCCCGACACGCGCGTATTCTACGCCGTGAAGGCCAATCCGGCGCCGGAAATCCTCGACCTGCTGGCCCGGCTCGGCTCCTGCTTCGATTGCGCCAGCGTGGTGGAAATCGAGCAGGCGCTGGCGGCAGGGGCCGCGCCTGAGCGCATCAGCTACGGCAACACGATCAAGAAGGAGCGCGACATCGCGCGCGCTCATGCGCTCGGCGTGCGGCTTTACGCCGTGGATTGCGAAGCCGAGGTCGAGAAGATCGCCCGCGCCGCGCCTGGCGCCCGCGTGTTCTGCCGCATCCTGAGCGATGGCGCGGGCGCGCAATGGCCGCTGTCGCGCAAGTTCGGCTGCCACCCCGACATGGCGGCCGACGTGCTGGAGCGCGCGCACGCGCTCGGCCTGGTCGCGCACGGGCTGTCGTTCCACGTCGGCTCGCAGCAGCGCGATCCCCGGCAATGGGACGCCGCGCTGAAGGCGTCCGCCGCGATCTTCCGCGAGCTGGCCGAGCGCGGCGTCGAACTCACGATGCTGAACCTCGGCGGCGGCTTCCCGACCCGCTATCTCAAGGACGTCGCCCCGGTGCGCGTCTACGGTCGCGCGATCTTCCGCGCGCTGCGGCGCCATTTCGGCAACCGCATCCCCGAGACGATCATCGAGCCTGGCCGCGGCATGGTCGGCAACGCTGGGATCATCGAGGCGGAAGTCGTGCTGATCTCGCGCAAGGCGCGCGACGATGCGCAACGCTGGGTCTATCTCGACATCGGCAAGTTCAACGGTCTGGCCGAGACGATGGACGAGATGATCCGCTACCCCATCCGCACGGAGTTCGATGCGGACGAACTCGGCCCCTGCGTGCTGGCGGGCCCAAGCTGCGACTCAGTCGACGTTTTGTACGAGAAGGAGCCCTACTGGCTGCCCGTGTCGCTGGAGATCGGCGCGAAGGTGCTGATCGAGGGGACAGGGGCCTACACGACGACGTATTCGTCGGTGGGGTTCAACGGGTTTGCGCCGCTGAAGAGCTTTGTGATTTGAGCGACCGCTTCAGCCCGCGCCTTGCGTCGAGGCGGAACTTGCGATCTCGGCGCGCGGCGACGAATGGCGGTTTTGCGACGGCGCGCGGCGGCCGTCGCGCGCGTCGAGCGGAAAACCGATCCGGCAACCGCTCGCCACGGGGTCGAAGCTTAGCTCAAGCCCGTATTCCGCCAAGGCGTCGATGACGATCGACAGACCGAGGCCGGTCGAGCCGCCGGGCGCGTTGGCGGCGTGTACGCCGCGGTCGAGAACGTGGTCGCGCAGACCCTTTTCGACACCCGGCCCGTCGTCGACGACCGACAGCCGGCCGCCCCCGTATTCGACGCGGACGACGCTGCGCGCCCATTTGCGCGCGTTGTCGAGGAGATTGCCGACGATCTCGGCAAAGTCGCCCGCCTCGATCGGCGTCGTCACGCCTTCGGGCACGGCGACGTCCCAGCGGATGCGATCCTCCGTATCGACCTTGCACATCAAGTCGACGAGGCTTTCCACCATGCGCCGTGCGTCGGTCTTGGCGATCGAGGACCGTATGGCGCCGTGGGTGCGCGCCTTCGCCAGTTCACGCTCGACATGGAGGCGGATCGCTTCGTATTGCTCACGCAACGACGCGGCGATTTCGGGCTGTCCGTCTTCCTCCAGGCGTCCGATCTCGCCGCTGAGGATCGTCATCGGCGTCTTGAGCCCATGCGCCAGAGAGCCGGCGCGGGCTCTGGCCCGTTCGATCAGCTTGTCCTGGCGATCCAACAGCCCGTTGAGGTCGTCGACCAGCGGCGCCACCTCGACCGGAAAGTCGCCGTCGAGCCGGCTCGCTCGCCCGTCGCGCATATCGCCCAGCCGGAGACGAAGGCGCTCGAACGGCGCCAGCCCGAAATGCAATTGCAGCACGCCGCCCGCGACCAGCAGGACGACCAGAAGCGCCAACACCTTCGCCACGTCGTAGGTGAAAGCTTCGCGCAACTGGCCGATCTCGGCATGGTCGAGGGCGACCTGCAGCAGGAAGCGGCGCTCCTGGCTGCCGCTCTGGTGCGTGACGCTGCGCTCGACGACATAGAGTTCGGACTGGTTGGGCCCCTCCATCTCAAACGCGCCGGTGCGCTCGGCCGAGGGGGCGGCGGTCGCGCTCAGTTCGAAATCCCACAGCGAGCGCGATCGCAGCGCCGGCTTGCCGTTCTCCTGGATCTCCCAATAGGCGCCGCCGTAGGGACGAAGATAGCGCGGATCGGCGAACTCCCTTGAAACGAGCGGCCTTCCTTCCGCATCCAGCGCGAAGGAGCGTGCAAGCTCGGTCCAGCGGATTTCGAGGTCCTGCGCCACGCGGCGCAACAGGTGGTTTTCAAAGATCAGCACCAGCGCGCCGCCCGCCGCCACCAGGGCGACAAGAATCGTGACGGCGGCGAAGCTGAACAGCCGCCAGCGAATCGAACCTTTCATCCCGCCGCCCCCGCGATGACATAGCCGTGGCCGCGCCGCGTCTGAATCTGGCTCGCGCCGATCTTGCGGCGCAGTCGCATCACCAGCACCTCCACCGCATTGCTGTCGGGCTCGCCCTCGCCGCCATAGACATGCTCGATCAGTTCGCCTTGCGACACGACCCGGCCGGCGTGGTGCAAAAGATATCGCGCCAGCCGGTATTCGAGCATCGAAAGATCGATTTCCGAGCCCGCGACCGTGACCGACCGGCGTCTTGTGTCGAGTGTGATGTCGCCGACCGTCAATTGCGCCGTCAGATGGCCGCCCGCCCGCCGGATCAGCGCGTTGACGCGGGCGACAAGTTCTTCCGGCTGGAACGGCTTGACGAGATAGTCGTCGGCGCCGGCGTTGATCCCCTCGACCCGCTCCAGCCAGGAGCCGCGCGCGCTGAGAATGAGTATAGGCGTCGAATTCTCGCCGCCGCGCAATCGTCGCATGACGGACAGACCGTCGAGTTTCGGCAGCCCGAGATCGAGCACGATGGCGTCAAACGGGTCGGTGTCGGCCCGAAACCAGGCCTCCTCCCCGTCTCGGACGATTTCGACCACATAGCCCGCGCGTTCGAGCGGCGAGGCGATGTCGCGGGCAATCCGCTTTTCGTCTTCGACGACCAGCACCCGCATCAGCGCCCCCGGATTGAGAGAATGCGCAAGCTGCGCGCCTCGACCGTCACGTCGAGATAACGCCGGCTCGCGTCCAGAATCAGCAGTTCGTACTGCCAACCCGACGCGGCGCGATTAAGATCGACTTCCAGCACCTGACCGGGCGTGCGCCGCGCGACGGCCGAAAGCACCTCTCCCAGCGGGCGCGCCTCGCCGGAAACGACCGCGCGGCGCGCCGTGTCGGCGCCCGAGGAGCCCCAGACGCCGGACCGATGGCCCTGGCCGACGCCGCCATAGCTTGCATCGCCATGTCCGCCCTCGCCGCCCCCGCCGCCGCCTTCGCCGCCCCCGCCCCCGTTGCCGCCGCCGCCGCTGGGCCCCGGCCCACCTCCGCCAGGTCCGCTTCCACCGCCGGGTCCGCCTCCGCCCCCACCGGCGCCACCTCCTCCTCCGCCGCCGCCGCCTCCGCCACCGCCACCTCCACCGCCACCTCCACCTCCGGAATCGGCGAAAGCCCGGCATTCCAGGAGATCGGAAAACGCGTGCGGAAGCAGGTGCGGGGTCAAGAGGACGCACGGGACAAGGA
>JANYIH010000107.1 GCA_025358745.1 Hyphomicrobiales bacterium
TCACCGGCCAGGAAGCCGCGCGCAAAAACCTTAAAGTGTTCATCGAATCGGCGAAGTCGCGCGGCGAGGCGCTCGACCATGTGCTGTTTGTCGGACCGCCGGGTCTGGGCAAGACGACGCTGGCGCAGATTGTCGCGCGCGAGCTCGGCGTCAATTTCCGCTCGACCTCGGGGCCGGTGATCGCCAAGGCCGGCGATCTCGCCGCGCAGCTCACCAACCTTGAGCCGCGCGACGTTCTGTTCATCGACGAGATCCACCGGCTCAACCCCGCGGTGGAGGAAATCCTTTATCCCGCGATGGAGGATTTTCAGCTCGATCTCATCATCGGCGCGGGGCCGGCGGCGCGCTCGGTCAAGATCGATCTGGCGCCGTTCACGCTGGTTGGCGCCACCACGCGGGCGGGGCTGCTGACGACGCCGCTGCGCGATCGGTTCGGCATTCCCGTGCGGCTCAATTTCTACACCGTGCCGGAATTGCAGGGCATCGTCGCCCGGGCGGCGCGCGTGATCGGCCTTGCCATTGCCGACGACGGGGCCAACGAGATCGCCAAGCGCTCGCGCGGCACGCCGCGCATCGCCGGCCGGCTGTTGCGTCGCGTGCGCGATTTCGCCGTGGTCGAGGGCGCTGAGATCGTATCCCGAAAGCTCGCCGATGCGGCGCTGAAACTGCTCGATGTCGACGCCATCGGCCTCGACATGATGGACCGGCGCTACCTCGACACGATCGCGTTGAGTTTTGGCGGCGGCCCGGTCGGGGTCGAGACGATCGCGGCGGCGCTGTCGGAGCCGCGCGACGCAATCGAGGAGATCATCGAGCCCTATCTGATCCAGCTCGGCTTCGTGCAGCGCACGCCGCGCGGGCGTTTGCTGACGGTGCATGCGTTCAAACATCTCGGCCTGCCGGCGCCGGCCCTGCCCACCGAACAGAGCCTGCTGTTCGACCAGGACTAGTGAATCGCGGCGTACATGATCTTCTCCTCGGTCGCCTCGAGCGCGGAGTATTCCTCCACCACCTTGCCCGCGCGCGTGACGAGGATGCGATCCGACAGCGCAAGAATCTCGGGGAGATAAGACGAGATCACCACGACCGCCTTGCCCTCGTCGGCCAGCCGGTTGATCAACTCATGGATTTCGACGATGGCGCCGACGTCGACGCCGCGCGTCGGTTCGTCGAAGATGATGAGATCGGGCTGCTGCACCAACGATTTCGCCATCACGACCTTTTGCTGATTGCCGCCCGACAATTCCACCACCTTGGCGTCGTCGCCGATGGCGCGCACCTTGAGCCGCTCAATCCAGTCCACCCCCACCCTGACCTGTTCGCGGCGCGACAACCAGGAGCGGCCGGCGGGAAATTTGGCAAGCAGGCCGAGATAGACGTTGCGGGCGATGGAAGAAGTCTCAAAGAAGCCTTCAAGCTTGCGATCCTCGGTGACATAGGCGATTCCCGCCCTGACCGCAGGCGCGGGCGCTGCGTAGCGCACCGGCTTGTCGCGCAGCAGAATCTCGCCGCCATGGAACAGGTCGCGCTTGAGCACGCCCGCCACCACCTTGAACGTCTCGGTGCGCCCGGCCCCCACCAGACCAAACACGCCGGTGATCTGACCGGCGAAGACGGACAGCGAATTGTTCTTCACCACCGGCGCCATCTTCAGATTCTGCACCGTCAGTATACGCTCGCCGGCGGGCCGGACGGTCGTCTTCTTCGCGCCGTACAGAGTGATGGAGAGATCGCGTCCCACCATCGCCTGCACGATGCGCGCGCGGTCGAAGCGTGAAGCGTCGTCGGTCACGACATTGCGCCCGTCGCGCAGCACCGTGATGCGGTCGGCGAGCGCTAGCGCCTCCTCCAGCGCGTGGCTGATGAACACGATCGACACGCCGCGGCGCTGCAAATCGCGCACCAGATCGAAGAAATACTTCTTCTCCTCCGGCGTCAGCGTCGCCGTCGGCTCATCAAATATGATGACCTTCGCCTTGTGCAACACCGCGCGCGCGATTTCGACCATCTGTTTCTTCGCCGCGCCCAGCGCGCCGACGGTCGCGGTCGGCGGCACGTCGAAATTGAGCGATTGCAGGAATTGCTGGGCAGCGATGTAGATGCCGCGCAGCCTGTTATAGAAATGCTCCTGGCCGAGATACAGGTTTTGCGCCACCGTCATCGTCGGCACCAGGCTGTTCTCCTGAAACACCATCGCCACGCCCTGTTGGCGCGCCTCCAGCGGCGAGCGCGGCGCCGTCACGCCGCCCTCGATCTTCATCACGCCCGAAGTCAGCGTCACCACACCCGCCATGACTTTGGTGAGCGTCGACTTGCCGGCGCCGTTCTCGCCAACCAGCGCATGAATCTCGCCGCGACGCAGATCGAAATCGACGTCGGCGATGGCGGGAACGCCGGCGTAGAGCTTGGTGGCCTTCTCCAACGAGAGGATGACGTCGGTCATGCCTGGAATTCCCCGACGAGGCCAGCAAGCGGAAGGCGCAGCAGGCGGCGCGGTCCCTTGGCGATGAGATAAAGAAAGCCACCGCATTCGGCCGCGGCGACGATTCCGTGATTGACGCCGTCGACCCGGCTGTGCAGCGAAAAGCGCGGCTGGGCGGTGGAATCGAGACGAATGACGAGGCCGTAGGAGGTCGGCGGCGCCCAGGGCTTGACGACGCCCATCGTTTTGAGATGAGCGCCCTGCATCGGCTGTTTGAACGAACCGGTCGAACGCAGCCGCGGCGCGATCCAGTGTTCCGGCGCGATTTCGGCCATCATGCGTTTGCGGAACGCGGGTTCGCGCAGCACGAATTCGACGAGTTGCGTGCGCGCAACGAAGGCGGTCAACCACCAGCCCCCGCCCGATGCCGGCGCCAGCCGCGAGGGATAGACGGGCAGATGCGGCAACGCGACCGACGCCGCGCCGTCCGCGCCAAGCGCAACGAGGCGATGGCTCCAGCTCTCGCAAACCAGCGCCCGTTCGCCCATCGCGGCGACTCCGAAGGCGTAGCGCAGCTTGTCGGCAACGACGGTTGTTTGTTTGCTCGCGAGATCGAACCGCAGCAACCGTCCGGTATTGCCGCGCTGCATCAGATCCCACACCCACTCGCCACAGTCGCGCTGCGAGGAGCCGTCGGTGGCGTAGAGCGCGTTTGCTCCGGCAGGCGCCAGGGCGTTGAGACTGCGCCCCGCCGAGACAAAGGCGACCTCGGGCGCGGCGGCCTCGGGCGTAGCGTAGACGCTGAGATCGCGGCCCCGCAGCGCCACCGCCAGCCGGCCGCCGGGCAGACAGGCGAGCGTGGTGATTGGCGCATCGTATGCGCGTACTAGACTTGACTTCGCGCCGGCGATCCGCATCAGGCGCGGCCCGTCGGCGAGGAACAGGTTTTCCCCGTCGCTGGCCAGATCCTCCGGCGCCTCGGCCTCAAGCACGGTCTCAGCCTGCTCAAGCCTCTGGTTGGGCTTCAAGGCGCCGTCGAATGGGGGCACGGCGAGGGTCGCCTCGCCCCGGCCGAGCAACCCTTGTGCGAATTCGGTCAAGCGGGCGAACATCATGCCCGCTTCCAGCGCTTCTCGTATTGCGAGAAGTTCGGATCGGCGCCGGCGAGCTTGTAACGGCCGATGCGATTGTTTGAGATGCCGCCGAGATAGAGATAGCCGCGATGTTCGCGCATCGAGGTGATCATGGGATGATTGAGCGCCTTCAGATCCCAAAGCGATTCCAGGATCTCGCCCTTTTCGTTGAATTTCACGACGCAACCCGTGTTGAGATTGGGGAACAACCATTCGTCGAGCGGCACGCGCTTGGCCATGCGTCGGCGAAAGCCGGGCATCTTCCAGGCCAGGTCGAGCGCGGGGCTGCGCATCCCCACCAGCGCCAGCCAGTAATTGCCATCCGAAGCCAGGTTGATGTTGTCGGGATAGCCCGGCAGATTGTCGATCACCGTCTCGACCTTGCCATTGCGCGGCCCGTCGAACCAGTAGCGCTTGACTGTGCAACCGAACGTTTCGGCGAACAGGATCGACTGGCCGTCGCTGGCGACGCAAATCCCGTTGGGGAATTTCAGACCGCGCAACACCGTGTGGGTCTTGCCGGTGTTGGCGTCGTAGCAGACAATGCGGCCGTTGCCGCGCGCCTCGATGCCTTCGACCGGCCATTCGCTCATCTCGTAGCGAACGGTGGCCTCGGAAAAAAAGATGCGGCCGTCGTCGGTGATGTCGAGATCGTCGGCCAGCCGCAGGCGGCTATCGTCGTTGACGGACGAGTAGCTTCGGTTGGTCTCGTCCGTCGCTTTCTCGACCTTGCCGTCTGGCGCTATGCGATAAAGCCCCATGCCGCCGATGCAGACATAGAGATTGTCTTTGCGGTCGAAAGCCATGCCGAGCGGCTGGCCGCCGATATG
>JANYIH010000140.1 GCA_025358745.1 Hyphomicrobiales bacterium
ATGATCTCGTAATTGTTGCAGGCGAGCACGACGCCGACGATGTTCTTGCCGATGTCGTGCACGTCGCCCTTGACGGTGGCGAGCAGGATTTTTCCCGCGCTCGCGCGCACGTCCTTCTCCACCTCCATGTAAGGCAGCAGCACCGCGACCGCCTGTTTCATCACGCGCGCTGATTTCACCACCTGCGGCAGAAACATCTTGCCGGCGCCAAACAGGTCGCCGACGATGTTCATGCCATCCATCAGCGGCCCCTCGATCACGTCGAGCGGCCGTTTGGCGACGAGGCGCGCCTCCTCCGTGTCGGCCTCGATGAACTCGTTGATCCCATTGACCAGCGCATGGGCGATGCGCGCATCGACCGGCTTCTCGCGCCACGTCAGGTCCTGCGCCTTGCCCTCCCGCGCCGCGCCGCCGCGATATTTCTCGGCGATCGTCAGCAGCCGCTCGGTTCCGTCGTCGCGCCGGTTGAGCACGACGTCCTCGCAGGCCTCGCGCAACTCCGGGTCGATGCTCTCATAAACCGCGAGCTGGCCGGCGTTGACGATGCCCATGTCCATGCCCGCCTGAATGGCGTGATACAGGAACACCGCGTGCATCGCCTCGCGCACCGGCTCATTGCCGCGAAACGAGAACGACAGGTTGGAGACGCCGCCGGAGATATGGACGTGCGGCAAAGCTTGTTTGATCGCCCGCGTCGCGTCGATGAAGGCGACGCCGTAGCCGTTGTGCTCGTCGATGCCGGTGGCGACGGCGAAGATGTTGGGATCGAACACGATGTCTTCCGGCGGAAAGCCGGCCTGCTCGGTCAGTAGTTTGTACGCGCGGGCGCAAATATTGACCTTGCGCTCAAAGGTGTCGGCCTGGCCCTGCTCGTCGAACGCCATCACGACGACGGCCGCGCCATAGGCGCGCACCAGCCGCGCCTGACGCAGGAATTCCTCCTCGCCCTCCTTCATCGAGATCGAGTTGACGATCGGCTTGCCCTGCACGCATTTGAGACCGGCCTCGATCACCGAGAATTTCGAGGACTCGATCATCAGCGGCGCGCGCGCGATGTCGGGTTCGGAGGCGACCAGGTTGAGGAACTCGACCATCGCGGCTTTCGAGTCGATCAACCCCTCGTCCATATTGACGTCGATCACCTGCGCGCCATTGGCGACCTGATCGCGCGCCACCACCAGCGCGCCGGCGTAATCGCCCGAGGTGATGAGCTTGCGGAACTTGGCGGAGCCGGTGACATTGGTGCGCTCGCCGACATTGACGAACGGTATGTCCTTGGTGAGCGTGTACGGCTCCAGCCCGGAGAGGCGCATCAGCGGCGCCATCTCTGGAATGGCGCGCGGCGGCAGGCCCTTAACCGCCTCGGCGATGGCGTGGATATGCGCCGGCGTCGAGCCGCAGCAACCGCCCACGACATTGACGAGACCCGCAGTCGCGAATTCGCGCAGTTGCGCCGCCATCTCGTCCGCGCTCTCGTCATATTGGCCGAAGGCGTTGGGCAGGCCGGCGTTGGGATAGGCGCAGACGAGAGTGTCGGCGACGCCGGCAATCTCCTCCAGATGTTCGCGCATCGCCGCCGCGCCGAGCGCGCAATTGAGGCCGATCGTCAGCGGCCGCGCATGGCGCACCGAATGCCAGAACGCGGTCGGCGTCTGGCCGGACAGGGTGCGGCCCGAGCGGTCCGTGATCGTGCCGGAGATCATGATCGGCAGCCGCCGGCCGAGCTTGGCGAACACTTCCTCGCAGGCGAAGATCGCGGCCTTGGCGTTCAGCGTATCGAAGATCGTCTCGATCAGGATGAGGTCGGCGCCGCCGTCCATCAGCCCGTCGATCTGTTCGGCATAGGCTTCGCGCAATTCATCGAACGACACCGCGCGAAAGCCGGGGTTGTTGACATCGGGCGACATCGAGGCGGTGCGGTTGGTGGGGCCGAGCGCGCCGGCGACGAAGCGGGGCTTGCCGTCGAACTGTTCGGCCTTCAGCCCTGCGCGCTTGGCGAGCCGCGCGCCGTCGCGGTTAAGCTCGTAGACGACATCCTGCATGCCGTAATCGGCCTGGGCGATGCGGGTCGAAGAGAAGGTGTTGGTCTCCAGAATGTCGGCGCCGGCCAGGGCGTAAGAGAGATAGATCGCTTCGATCGCTTCCGGCTGGGTCAGCGTCAGCAGGTCGTTGTTGCCTTGCAGGTGGCAGGCGCAGCCGGCGAAACGTTCGCCGCGGAAATGGGTCTCATCGAGACCGAGGGCCTGCACCTCGGTGCCCATCGCGCCGTCGAGCACGAGGATGCGTTCGGCCGCCGCCGCGCGGAACCGGGCCTCGGCGTCGTCGACGCGCTGGGGAAGCGTCGCAAAGGGATCGGACATGGCGCCTCGCACGGTGAAAAATACATAACCGCATAAATATATCTTTATGTCGACATAGGCAAGCGTCCAGACCACCGATGCGCGACGCGCTTGCATCGCGCAGGCTCTTGAGGCAGAAGGGCGCGCATTAGGAGTGTAGCTCAATTGGCAGAGCACCGGTCTCCAAAACCGGGGGTTGCAGGTTCGATTCCTGCCACTCCTGCCAACGTGAAATCAAGAACTTACGCCCCGATTCGGCCTCTGACTGGATTAGTTGGCTAGCCTCGGAGAAATTCGTGGAGCTACGGCCGCAACGCCGTCCTGAGACGTGAATTCGCGACATTTTCGGCTCCCAGGCAGACGTTCTTAGGCGGTAAGAATACCTGTCGAAATTGTACGGCGCGCGCCATGTCCGTCCTTGTCGCCCCACGTAATTTATGCATAAAATTCAGTAAATTATTCACCAGCGGCCCCCAGCCCCTCAAGCCGGTCCGTCGAATTTGGCGATATAATTTAAGAAGGTCTGAGGAGACTCTCCATGGCGGTGCAACGCGCGTTCACAAACCTGTTCCTGGATTGGAACTGGTTCGATCCCAGCGATTGGGCGGCGACCGATTTCTCGACCGCCATTCCTGGCTCCGACGACGACGTGCAAATCGCCATTTCCGCCGTGAACAGTCAGCCCGTCACCATCCAGAATGGCGACGCGGTCGCCAGGACCGTGACCATCGGCGAAGGCGATCAACTGCTGGTCGGCCAGAGCGGCTCGCTCACCACGTCATTCGATATCGCGCTCAACAATGTTCTCAGCAACTCCTCCGGGAACGAACTGATCGTGCAGAGCGGCGGCGTCGTCACGGTCGGCGCGGGCGGCGGCGGCAAAATCCAGATCCTTGCGCCGGGCTCCGGGGTGCTGATCGGCGGAACCGGAGGCGTCGGCAACGGCGCCGCGTCGGGAACGCTGTTTGCGGCCTCCGTCATCGGCGGTGACGCCACCGATTTCGTCAAGTTCAACGTCACCGATGGCGCCTACACGTTCTCCGTGCCGATATTAGGCGCGGGCGGGGTGATCCAGGAAGGCAAGAACAGCAAAGTCATCCTTACCGGGGCGAACAGCTACACGGGCACGACGACCGTCACGTCGGGCACGCTGCAACTCGGCAACGGCGGCGTGGACGGCGCGAGCGGGGCAGGCGCCTTCGTCAACCACAGCGCCCTCACGTTCGACATTTCGAGTTCGTTGGTGATTTCCGGCGTGATCAGCGGCGCGGGGCTGCTCTTCTTCGACGGCGGCGGCGCCTATGCGCTCACCGCCCAGAACACCTTCACCGGCGGCTTCTCGATCAACGCCAACACGACGGTTCAGGTGGTGGGAACCGGCACGCTCGGGTCCGGCGCCATTTTCAGTTCGGGCCGGCTGCAATTCGTCGATTCGGCGCCGCTGACCGTCGCCAACGCCATCTCGGGCGCCGGCGTCGTCGACGTCGTGACCAGCAGCGTCACGTTTGGCGGAGCCACGACCTATTCCGGCGCGACCAACATCGGCTTCGGCTTCGATCCGGCGACGCTGCGGGCGGGCGCCGCGAACGTGTTTTCGGCCACCAGCGACTTTGTTCTCGCCAAGAGCGGCGTACTCGACATCAACGGATTTAATGAGACCATCGGCGGATTGACGGATACAGGCAACGGGGGCGCCACGGCCATCGTCGACAATTCGGCGACCCAAGCCGCGACGCTGACGATCTCCGAGCAGCAGAGCAGCGAATTCTTCGAGGGGACGATCCAAAACAGCGGCTTCGCGCTTTCGCTCGTCGTGACCCAGGGCGTCGGATCGATATACACGCTCACGGGGAACAACACCTATACGGGGACGACGGAAGTCGCTGGCGGCGTGCTTCAGGTCGGGGCCGGCGGCGTGACGGGATCGCTCGGATCAGGCGCGATCAGCATCGATGCGGGGGCGAAGCTGCTGTTCGACCGCTCCGACACGATCCAGATCGACAATCTCCTCACCGGCCAGGGCGGCCTGGAGGTCCAGGCCGGTTTGACCTTCTTCACCGCGAACAACGACCTCTATTCCGGGCAGGTCACGATCGACTCCGGCGCCCTGCTCGACATCTCGGGCGGGGGAACCACGGGAACGCTGGGGACGGCCGCCATCGCCAACAGCGGCACGCTGGACATCGACCGCACGGACGTGGCGACGATCGCCAACGCCATTTCGGGGACCGGCGCCGTCTTCGTGTTCGACGGCACGGCGGTGTTCACGGGCGCGAACAACTATAGCGGCGCCACGGGCCTGTTCTTCAACGGCAACCTCAAGGGCGGCGGCGCCAACGTGTTCAGCGCCAACAGCGTCGTCACCGTCGGGACCGGCTCCACCCTCGACCTCGGCGGGTTCAACCAAACCATCGCCGGCCTCTCCGGCTCCGGCGCGGTCATAAGCGGGCTGCTGACGATCTCCGGCGGCGGCGGCGCGTCGTTCTCGGGCACGCACGGCGCAGGCGCTCTGAAGCTGACCAAGACCGGCGCGGGAACCCAGACCCTGACCAATCCCGGCGCCATTCAAGCCGTGATCACCGGCGGGACGCTGCAAATCGGCGACGGCGCCGGGCTGACGCTGGCGGCGTCGAACTTCACCGACAACGCCAATCTCGCGTTCAACCAAGTCGGCGGGACGACGCTCGGGACGAATGTCACCATCTCCGGAACCGGCTCAGTCAACTACACCGGCGTTTACACCATCATATCGAGCCACATCAGCTACAGCGGCGCGTCGACAATCGCCGCGAGTTCCTTTGTGCAGATCGGCACCGGCGCCGGCAATCTCGCCACCTTCGGCACGGGCGGCGTCGTCGACAACGGCCGATTGACGCTCGACCGGACCGGCGCGACGACCTTCGCCAACAAGATTTCGGGAACCGGCTCGCTGCGGCAGGCGGTGGGAACGGTGACGCTGACCGGGGCGAACACCTATTCCGGGGGGAGCGAAGTGCTGTCGGGCGCGACGCTGGTCGCCGGCGCGCTTAATGCGTTCGGTTCGGGCAACCTCACCGTCGACGCCAACGCGACCGTGGACTTGGGCGGCTTCAGCGAATTATCCAGCACCACCCTGAACAACGGAACCTTGACCGAGTCGGTCGGCAACAACACTTTCGGCGGGCCGGTCACAAACAATGGCGTCATTTCGGTCGCGGGGACGGGTACTCTGCAGTTCAGCGGGCCGGTTGTGAACAATAACGTCATTTCGATCAGTGGACTTGACGTGGTCACGCTCGTTGGAAACGTGACCGGCTCCGGGAATGTGCAACTCGCGGGCAGCGCGCAAATACTTTGCGGTCAATCCTTCAACCAGAATGTTTCATGCTCTGGATCCGGCTTCTTGGGAATTGCGCTGAATCAATCATACACAGGGACAATTTCTGGCGCGCGAACATTGGGCATCGGGTTCTTTAGCGACGCATTCGCGGCTGGAGAGCATGTCGCGTGGCGTTCGACAAGCAATGGCGTCCAGACTTGGGCGCTCGAAGACGCCGCGAATAACGTGATTGAAACGCTACATTTCGCCGGATATTATTTGCCCGCAGATTTCAGCGTCGGGAGCAATGGAGGACATCCTCAAGTCAACGTGCTTCATGGTTCAAGACCGCTGGCCTACGACTTCAATCACGACAGCATGGCGGACATTCTCTGGCATAACACCAACGGCCAGCTTTCGCAGTGGGACCCGAACGGCGCCGGCGGCTTCACCAAGATTTCCAACCCCGGCGCGGCGACGAGCTGGTCGGTCTCGGGCGTCGGCGATTTCAACGGCGACGGCGTCGCCGACGTGCTGTGGCGCAACGCCAACGGCTAGATGAGCATCTGGTCGGGCAACGGCGCCGGCGGTTTCACCAAGGCCACCAGCGCCGGCGCGGCGACGAGTTGGACCATCGCCGGCGTCGGCGATTTCAACGGCGACGGCAAGTCCGACATCCTTTGGCACAACACCAACGGCACGATCAGCCTCTGGATCAACAACGGCGCCGGCGGATTCACCAAGACCAGCAACGGCGGCGCGCCGACAAGCTGGTCGGTGGCGGGCGTCGGCGATTTCAACGGCGACGGCTTCTCCGACATCCTGTGGCATAACACGAACGGAAGTCTCAGCATCTGGGAGGATAACGGCGCTGGCGTGTTCACCAAACTCAGCATCGCCGGCTTGCCGACGAGTTGGTCGGTCGCGGGCGTCGGCGATTTCAACGGCGACGGCTACGCCGATATATTGTGGCGCAACACCGACGGCAATCTCAGCCTGTGGGACAACAACCAGGCTTCCAGCTTCGTCAAGACGGCGCTCGGCAATCCCGGGGTTGCGTTCCAGGTGCAGGGAGTGGCGGACCTCAACGGCGACGGCGCGTCGGATTTCCTCATGCGCAACACCAGCGGCGCCACGGTGCTGTGGACCTCCAACGGCGTCAACGGATTCACGCAGAGCAACGTCGGCAATGTCGCGACGAGTTGGAGCATCCAGGGCGGTTGATCCCGGGAGCAACGTCGCAGCGGCCTGAGAATAGCGGCCCTCAGGCCCGTCGCGCATTCGCCGTCGGTCCCAAAACGAACGCCGCGAACGAACGGCGAACCATCGCTTCGTCGAGTCCCCTGGCGATGAACACGAGGCGCGTGCGCCGGTCGCTCGACGGCCAGCGCGGCAGATGCGTCGGCGCATGGACGAGCTGCTGTACGGCGTGAATGGCGACCGGCGCCGTTTCGCCTTCCAGGGCGAGCAATCCTTTGACGCGCAGTACCGACTCTCCGTGCCGGTTCAGCAGCATCGACAGCCACAGGCCGAAGGCGATCCAATTGATCGGCGCGTCGAGGGAAAAAGCAAAGGCGCGGATGTCGTCGCCGTGGCGATTGGGGTCGTGGCGATGATGCGCGTGATGAGCGTGTCCCGCCTGCGCGAACGCCTCGTCGAACCAGAGCGCGACTTCGCGGCTCTTGGCCTCCAGATCGAACAGATCGTCGCCAATCAACGCCGAGGGATCGAGCGCGGGATCGACGGCGTAGCGGACCGGCGCGGAGGGATTGAGCCGTCGCAAACGCGCCAGCAGCAGATCCGTCTCGCCCGCTTCGGCGATGTCGGTCTTGGTGAGCACCAGACGATCGGCGACCGCCGCCTGTTTGCGCGACTCCGGCTGAGAATCGAGTTGCGACATGCCGTTGACCGCATCGACCGTCGCAACCACCACGCCGAGACGGTAATGATGGCGCAGCGACGGGTCGGCCGCGATGGTGGTCAGGATCGGCAGAGGATCGGCCAGACCGGTGCTTTCGATCAACAAGCGCCGGTAAAGCGGAACCTCGCCGCGCGCGCGGCGCGAATGCAACGCCTTGATCGCGTCCGCCAATTCACCACGGATCGTGCAGCACAAGCAGCCCGATTGCAGCAGCACCGTGTTTTCATCGATCCGCTCGATCAGCTCATGATCCAACCCGACTTCGCCGAATTCGTTGATCAGCACCGCCGTGTCGGCGAGCCTGGGCGACCTCAGCATACGATTGAGCAGAGTCGTCTTGCCGGACCCGAGAAAGCCTGTGATGAGATTGACAGGCGTGAACGCGGGCGCGCCGTTATCAACCATTCGCGCGTTCCCGTCGCTCCAGCGTGCTGGGATCGAGCGGATCGATGCGGCGCCCGGCGAGCTTCTCGGCCGTGGGCCACAGCGCGGCCAGATCGACGACGATCTCCGACTTGCCCGTGCGCGTGGCGAGCACATAGGCGTCGGCCTGCCAATCCGAGAGCGTCAGACCGAACTGGCCGACGATGACATTGGCCTCGGCGATGCGCCGCGCGCGCTCTCGACGCCGCGCGGCGGGGTCGGAAAAGCGGACGTAGTTTCCTTCACGATGCAATGGCTCCGTCCAGTGATCCTTGCCTCCCAGCACACCGCAGAGCGCGCACATGCACCACCGCCTTTCGTTTCCTCGCGCCACAGTGAAAGCTTTCGGCTCGCGTTGCAAGTGCGGCTGGGCGAGCTTAATCTCACGCCGCCACCATGCCCACGAAACCGAGCAAATCCGGAGTCGCCGCGCCCGCCGTCCTCCGGCGGCGGACTTTGCGCGTGCTCGGCACCTTCATTTCGCTGCTGGAGGCCGTTCGCGTGCGGGCGAGCGCCGATTTGGGGTTCGACATCGAATTCGAGGTGCTCGACTTCCCCTCCTGTCAGCGCAAGGCGGCGCTGCATCCGGAAGCGTTCGACGTCTACGATCAGACATTCCACAATCTCGGCATCGTCTGGCATTGGGGCGTGTTGCAGCCGATCGACACGGATCTGTTGAAGAGTTGGCCCTCCGTGGGGCCGCTGACCAAGCTCGGCGGCGTCGACAAATACGCCAATCGCGGCGCCGGCGACGCGCCCAGACTGAAACTCTATGTGCAGCCCGATCATTCGCTCGGACCCCAGCCGACCCGCTTCATCTCGATGCTGCCGACGGTGCATAATTTCGACTCGTTCGGTTACGACCTGCGCGCGTTCAACGGCGAAGGGCGGCCGCGCGAGAGCTGGGCGATGTTGTTCGACCCGCGCGCCAAAGGCAAGCTCGCGCTGGTCGACGAGCCCGCGATCGGGCTGTTCGACGCGGCGCTCGCGGCGGAAGCGAGCGGTGTGCTTTCCTTCGACAATATCGCCAATATGACCGCGGCTGAGCTTGTGGCGTTGTTTCGGTTCTTGCGCGGCAAATGCGACGAGGGGTTCCTGCTTCCCTGCTGGACGACGGGAGACGAAGCGGCGAGCCTGTTCCGGCGCGGCGCGGCGGCGGTGCAAAGCATGTGGTCGCCCGCCTACAATCAACTTGGAGAGGCCGCGCCCTTCATCCGCGAGGCCGTTCCGGAGGAGGGCTATCGCGCATGGCACGGCGGCTTGAGCATCGCCCGTCATGTCGAAGGCGCGCAATTGCGGATGGCCTACGAATATATGGATTGGTGGCTTTCCGGTTGGGCCGGCGCGGCGATGGCGCGGCAAGGTTATTACATCTCGGCCGCCGAGCCCGTCCGCGACTATCTGTCGCCGGCGGAATGGTCCTATTGGTATGAAGGCCAGGAAGCGGGCGAGGATCTGCGCGGCGTCGATGGCGAAGCGGTCGTCGCGCCCAGGGGAAAAATCCGGTCCGGCGGCGCCTATCTCGAACGCGCGCGGCGCATTGCGGTGTGGAACACCGTAATGGATGAGTTCAACTATGCGACGCGGCTCTGGTCGCGCTTTGTCGCCGACATCAGGGCGAGGGCGCGATGACTAAGCCGCGCCTGGAAATGACCAGACGCTACGAACTCGTTGCGGAAACGCTGCGCGCCAATATCGCCGCTGGCCGCCTGCCGCCGGGCTTCGTTTTGCTCGAAGGCCCGATCGCCACGGTGATGAAAACCAGCCGGGCGCCGGTGCATGCGGCGCTCAAGATCCTTGAGGAAGAGAATCTGGTTCATCGCTTCGAGGGCCGCGGCTATCTCATCGGCAAGGCGGGAAGCGGCGTCCAGGCGATCCGGCGCGATCTCGCCAAGCAGGGATTGCAAATATCCAATGCGATCGACACCGCGTTGCAAAACCGCGGCCTGTGGGAGCAGGTTTACGACGAGGTCGAAACGGCTGTCGCGGCCTGTCTGATCTTTGGCGATTTCCGCATCGTCGAATCCGAACTCGGCGATTATTACGGCGTCAGCCGAACGGTGGTGCGCGACGTGCTCGCGCGCTTGCACGAGCGCGGCCTTATCACCAAGACGCAAAGCTCGCATTGGGTCGCCGGCGCCTTGACCGCGCAATCCGTACGTGAGCGGTTTCAATTGCGGCAATTGCTGGAGCCGGAGGCGATCCGACTCGCCGCTGAAAGCGCGGACTACGACCGCATCGGCCGGGCGCTGTCGCGCGAGCGCGGCGGTGAAAACGCGAGCTGGATCGAACTCGACCGGCTGTTGATGGAGCATTGCATCGCGCGCGGACCGAACGGGCAATTGATCGATTTGATCCGACAGAACCGTCTGCCGCTCGCCGCCGCCGCCCGCGCCTTGACAAAACTCGGACTGCCGAAAGACGAAGTGGCGGCCGGAGAATATCTGGTGCTGTTCGACCTGTTGACCCGGCGCGCGATTGACGCGGCGGCGACCTTTTGGCGCAACCATTTGACCGTGCTGGCGGAAAAGAACCTCGCCCGGCTCAAGATCGTCGCGGTGATCTCCGATCCGCCGCCCCGGCCGCCTTACCTGTCGCCGCGCGATCCACAAGAGTGAGTTTAGTATGCAATAGTCTTTTTTACGGTCCCGAGTGATCTTCCCTTGGTCACGAACCGCTCAAAAACTGGCCGAAACGCTCATAATTCCACCGGCGTCCGCGAGCCTTCAGAAATTTCTTGCATACATTAGGCATTTTTGCTTTGTTCTCCGCAACGGGTGGAAGAGCGCATTGCAGGATGATTGCGCCCGCCGTCCCGGAACGGGGTGCGCGCTCACGTGGCCGAAGGTTCTGTTCTCAGATTGGAGCAACTGACCAAACGGTTCGGCGACCGCGCCGCGCTCGACAAGATATCGTTCTCCGTCAATTCGGGCGAATATGTCTCGTTGCTCGGTCCGAGCGGTTCGGGAAAGACCGTGCTGCTGCGCGCCATCGCCGGCTTCGAGGCGCCCGAAGAAGGTCGCGTCTCCATCGTGGGCGAGGACGTCACGCGAAAGCCTCCGCATCTGCGCGGAATCGGCTTCGTGTTTCAGAATTTCGCGCTGTTCCCTCACCTTTCCGTTTTCGACAACGTCGCTTTCGGGCTGCGTAACGGCGGGGACAAGCGGACCGAGAGCGACACGCGTCGGCGCACCCTCGAAATGCTCGACCTCGTTGGTCTCAACGGCCTCGAAACGAGGGGCGTCCATCAAATCTCGGGCGGGCAGAAGCAGCGTGTCGCGCTGGCGCGCACGCTCGTGATCAAACCAAAACTGGTGCTGCTCGACGAACCGCTTGGCGCGCTCGACGCCAACCTGCGCATGCGCATGCGTGTGGAGCTGCGTCGCATCCGCGAGCGACTCGGCATTCCCTTCCTGCATGTGACGGGCAGCGAGAGCGAAGCGCTGGCCATGGGCGACCGTCTCATCGTGCTCGATCGCGGCGCGATCAGCCAGTTCGGACCGCCGGGCGAAGTCTACGAGCACCCCGCCAATCCCAATGTCGCAAAGTTCCTCAACTGCTACAACGTGTTCGACGGCTCCGTGCAAGGCGACGCGTTCGTTACGAATCATGGCCCGATCCCGCTCGCGCGCCGGGTCGCCTCTTCGACGCCCGCCTACGCCGTGCGCTACGACCGCTTGACGACGCGCGCCGACGCCGGCGCGGGCTTGTCGGCGGCCTATATCGCCAGCGAATATCTGGGCTCGGCGATCATGCATTTTTTCGAAACGCCCGACGGCAAGGTGGTCGAACTCGAGCATCATCTCAGCAACGGCCCGCCCGACGCCTATGAGGCGGGGCGGACCTATCGGCTGAGCTGGCGTCCCGAGGACGGCATCGCTTTTGTTTGAGAACCTGACATGACCGCGACCGAAATCATCGTCGAAGCCGCGGACGCCACGCCGCCCCGCTCGACCCGCTCAGTTGGCGCCTATCTGCTGATCGCGCCGGCAATTGTCTGGATGACGTTGTTTCTTGTCGTGCCGATGGCCATGATCGTCTATGTCTCGTTCTGGACGCAGACGACGTTCAAGATCGAGCCGAAGCTGACGCTGGATAGCTGGCAGACCTTCTTTTCCTCGTCGACCTACATCAGTTCGCTTTGGACGACGGTTCGCATTTGGCTGACCGTGCTGGCGATGACCTTCCTCGTCGGCTATCCCACCGCGCTGTTTGTCGGCCTGTTCGTGAAGAACAAGACCTTGCAAACGACGCTGCTCGTGCTCTGCGTCATTCCGTTCTGGACATCGTTCCTCATCCGCGTGCTGGCCTGGCGGCCGATGCTGGGCAAGGAGGGGGCGATCAACATTCTCCTGATGAAGGCCGGCATCATCCAACAGCCGATCGAGGCGCTGCTGTTCACTGATCTCTCCGTCGTCATCGGCATGACGCAGATCTATGTCGTGTTCATGGTCGGCCCAATCGCCTTCATGCTCGGCCGCATCGACCCCAACATCCTCGAAGCCGCCCGCGATCTGGGCGCGGGTTTCTGGCGCATCCTGCGCAAGATCATCTTTCCGCTCAGCCTGCCGGGCGTGGTGGTGGGCGCAATCTTCGTCAGCGTGATGGTGCTGGGCGAATTCGCGACCAGCGCGGCGCTGTCGGGGCGCAAGGTCAACCTGCTCGGCAACATCATCGTTACGCAAGTGGGCTCGCTCAAATGGGCGCTGGCTTCCGTGGTCGGCGTGATCCTCACATTCATCATGGGCGTGGTGATCGCGGGTCTGTTGCGCATCGTCGATCTGAAGAAGGAGCTCTGAGATGGAGTCGCGCCTTCTGAAACCCATTCTCGCCGTCTACGTCGGCCTGTTCCTGTTGTTCCTGTACGGCCCCTTCATCGTGCTCGGCATACTTTCGTTTCAGCAGGGGCCGGAGGGCGGTCCGCAATTCCCGATTCAGGAATGGTCGGTGTTCTGGTACAAGCATATACTGGGGCTGGCGCCGCCGTCGCGCGTGTCGCCGCTGCCGATTGGCATTTCGCTCACCCGCTCGCTGACTCTCGCCGGCATGACGATGGTGACCTCGACCGTGCTCGGGGTGATGGCCGCGCAGGCGTTCCGCCGCAATTTCAAGGGCAAGTCCGCCGCGTTCTATCTGATCGTGCTCGGCATGATTGTTCCCGGCGTTCTGGTGGGGCTGGGCTCGGCGTTGGTCGCCACGACGACGGGGCTGGAGCGTCACTGGTATTCGACCGCCTTCGCCACCCACGTCGTCTACACGCTGCCGTTCGCCTTTCTGGTGATGCTGGCGATCTTCAACCGCTTCGACGCCTCTGTTGAAGAAGCGGCCTGGTCGCTCGGCGTGCCGCCGGCGACGACCTTTCGCAAAGTGACGTTTCCGCTGATCTTTCCCGGCGTCCTGTCGGCGATGCTGTTCGCTTTCACCCTGTCCTATGACGAGTTTTCGCGCACGCTATTCTCGTCAGGACGCGAGCAGACCTTGCCGCTGGCGATCTATTCCACCTTCGCGGTTGAAATTCATCCCAACGTCTTCGCCTTCGGCGTCTTGACGACCCTGTTCTCCTTCGCGCTGCTCACCGTCTACGCCATCCTGATGACCTTGAGCGTGCGAAGAGCCAAGCGAGTCGCGATCCAGGAGGCTGTCTGATGCGACACGTGATCGTCACTGGCGCGGGATCGGGGATAGGGCGCGCCTGCGCGTTGCGGCTGGCGCGGGAGGGCTATCGCGTCACTGTCAACGATCTGCGCGCGGAGGCGGGACTGGAGACGGTGGCGCATATCGAAGGCGGCGGCGGTCAGGCCATCGGCATTGGCGGCGATGTGTCGAGGGAAGAAGACGTCGTCGCGATCGTGCTCGCCGCGCGAAGGGCCTTCGGCGATCCCACACATCTGGTCAACAATGCGGGACATGTGCATCAAGCCCGTTTCGTCGATCTGACGCCGGCTGATTTCGACCGCATGTTCGCCGTCCACGTGCGCGGCGCCTTCCTGATGACGAAGGCCGTGCTGCCGTCAATGCTCGAGCGCAAGGCCGGCGTCATCATCAACATGGCCTCGCAACTCGGCCAGATCGGCGGCGTCGAGCTTGTCCACTACAGCGCCGCCAAATCGGCGATCATCGGCATGACAAAATCGCTGGCGCGGGAGGTGAGCGCCGAGGGCGTGCGCGTCAACGCGGTCGCGCCGGGTCCGATCAACACGCCTTTGGTGAAGGCGCTCTCGCCGGAATGGCGCAAGGCCAAGGCCGCCGAATTGCCGCTGGGCCGCTTCGGCGAACCCGAGGAAGTCGCCGCCGCGGTCGCCTTTCTCTGTTCTGACGAGGCGCGTCTGTTTGTCGGTCAAACGATCGGGCCGAATTCGGGAGATGTGATGTTATGAGCCAGACCGTCCTCATCACGGGCGCCGGCATCGGCATCGGTCGGGCGACGGCCAAGGCCTTCGGCAAGGCGGGCTACCGCGTCGTCGTGACGGACATCCTGGCGCCGGAGGGCGCGGCCGTCGCCGGCGAGATCAATGCGGCCGGCGGTAGCGCGGAATTTCATAAGCTCGACGTCCGTTCCACCGCCGAGGCCGATGCGCTGGTCGCCTCAATCGAGAAGGCGCATGGCGGCATCGACGTCGTCGTCGCCAACGCCGGCGTCGCCCGCAAGGTCCCGCTCGATCGGTTGACGGATGAGGCATGGGATCAGACGCTCGAAATTGATCTGAAAGGCGTCTTCCGCATCATTCGTCCCGCGCTCGCCGGGATGAAAGCGCGTAAAGCCGGCGCGGTCGTCGCCGTCTCCTCGATCATGGGCGTGGCCTATGGTTGGGACGAGCACGTCCATTATTCCGCAGCGAAAGCCGGCGTCGTCGGCCTCGTGCGCGGCCTCGCGGTGGAGCTCGCCAAACATGGTCTACGCGTCAATGGCGTGGCGCCGGGCTACATTCGCACCGCGCAATTGCTCAGCGAAGAACATTCGCTCGGCCCTGCCGGCGCGGAGAAGGCGGGCGAGTTCATTCCGATGGGGCGCATCGGCGAGCCTGAGGAAATCGCCGACGTGATCCTATTCCTGGCATCCCACGCGGCCCGCTACATGACGGGTCAAGTGGTGGTGGTTGACGGTGGTTTGTTGGTAGGTCGCTACTGAGCCGGTTTCGCCGTCGACCGGAGGGTGTTGTGACTGTAGAGGAGGAGCGAATGACAAAGTACAACGTATCACGCCGATCATTCATGAAAGGCGCAGCAAGCGGTCTCACATTTTCGGCGATGGGCGCGCCCTTCGGCTCTCAACAGGCCTTCGCCGCGGGTCTGGCCGATCAGGAATTGCGCACGGTCGGCCTCTCGGTGACCGTGCAGGAACGCATTCTCGCTGATTTCAAGGCGAAGTCCGGCGTGAAAGCGGTCTCCGGCAAGGGCGCGATCTTCCCCGACACGCAGACGGAGTTGTTGTCGGGCTCCAACGCCTACGATTGCTGGGAGACGATTGGCGAGCGGCTGCCGGCGGTGATCGCGACCAACAAGATCGATTCGGTTCCCACTTCCGCGCTGAAGAATTGGGGCAACATCCGCGACACCTTCACGAAGGCGAGCCCGAAATGGGCGGCCAAGAACCAGATCGTCGGCCAGATCTGGAAGGACGAGAAGCAGACCGAGCTTTGGATGATTCCCACGGTCTACAATTACGATTCCATCGGCTACCGACCCGATCTCGTCTCGAAGGAAGAGGCCAGCACCTGGACCGCGATCTTCGACGACAAGTTCAAGGGCAAGACGGGGCTTAACGTCGATCCGCTGATCGCCTTCGGGCAGGCGGTGCTGGCGATGAACTCGCTGAAACTGATTGAGGCGCCCAATCCCGGCAACCCGGACAAAAAGACGATAGACGAAGCCTCCAAATTCCTCATCTCGAAGAAAAAGGGCGGCCAGTTCCGCGCGCTGTGGGGCGATTTCGGCGAACTCGTCAATCTGCTCGCTTCGGGAGAGATGATCCTCGCCGACGCGTGGCAACCGGCAGTGATGGCCGTGAAGGCGCAGGGCAAGCAGTGCACCTACGCCGTTCCCAGAGAAGGCTATCGCGCCTGGTCGATCGGCATTTCTCCGGTCACCGGTACGCCCAACAAGGAAGCGGTCATTGCCTACGCCGACTATTGGTTGTCGGGCCCGCCGGCGATCGCCGTCTCCGAACAAGGGTATTATTCGCCGACCACCAACATCAAGAGCATCATGCCGGCAGACAAATACGCCTTCTGGTATGAGGGCAAACCCTGGAAAGGCGCGGGCGAGCGCGGCATCAAGGAAGGCGATCTGCGCGACGGCGGCTCGCTGGAGACGCGCGCCTCGCAAGTCGCTTATTGGCACCAATGGCCCGACGAGTACGATTATCTGATGAAGAAGTGGGACGAGTTCCTGAGCGCCTGACCCGCCGTGGCCCCGCGCGCGAGCGCGCGGGGCTGCATCTCCAATTTCAAGCCTGGGCGCCCGTGAGCTACGATCTCGAACTCATCAATGTCGGTAAGGTCTACGACAACGGCACGCCCGCGGTCATCGACTTCAACCTGATTGTCAACAAGGGCGAGTTCATCGCTTTCCTTGGACCATCGGGATGCGGCAAGACGACGACGCTGCGTATGATCGCCGGCTTCGAATCGATCACGTCGGGCGACATTCTCATCCGCGGCAAGGTCATCAACGACCAACCGGCGGAGCAGCGCCCCACCGCAATGATCTTTCAGAACTACGCTTTGTTCCCGCATATGAGCGTGCGCGAGAACGTGCGTTTCGGGCTCGACGTCAAGAAGATCGCGAAGCCCGAACGCGACGCGAAGGTTGAGCGGATTCTCGACAAGCTAGGCATCACCGATATCGGCGATCATCGACCCGACCGACTGTCGGGCGGGCAGAAGCAGCGCATCGCGCTCGCTCGCGCGCTCGTGGTTGAACCCGACATTCTCCTGCTTGACGAGCCGCTGGGCGCGCTTGACGCCAATCTTCGCAAGAGCATCCAGAACGAACTGAAGCTGCTGCAGCGTCGTCTCGGCGTGACCTTCGTATTTGTCACCCACGCTCAATCCGAGGCGCTGGCGCTGTCGGACCGCATCGTCGTGATGAACGCCGGCCGCATCGAACAGGTGAGCGCGCCCTATGAACTCTATACGAGGCCGAAGACGCTGTTCGTCGCCAAATTCATCGGTCGCAATGCGCTGATTCCTGGCCGCGTGGTCGCCTTTGAAGGCGGCGGCGTCACGCTTGACACGATGTTTGGTCAACTCGTGGGGTCGGCGCACGGGCAGACACCCGGCGTCGGCGACGCCGCCAGCCTCGCTGTTCCCGCCGAGGCGATCGACGTCTTGCCGCTGGAAACGCCGTTGGAGACAATCGTGGCTACCTACGGCGGCCCGGCGATCAAGGCCCGCGTCGAATCGATCAGTCAAGTTGGTCATATCGTACAGATCGCGGCGGCGATTGGCGCGGAAGCGCCCGTGCTGGTGGAGTTTCACGTCGACAAATACGCCGGACATTTCGCTGAACGCGCTGAAGTGCTGCTGGCCTGGCGTCGCGACGCCGCGACGCTCGTTGTGCATTGAGGGATGAGATGAGTTTGCGCCCACGCCCCACCGCCGCCGAACTCGGCGCAGACCTGCGCGCTGGACGCCGCGACGCCGTCGATCTGGTCGAAGATACGCTGGCCGCCATAGGGAACCATTCTGACCAGGCCATTTTCACCGAGGTGACCGCGAAGCGCGCGCGCGCCGAGGCGCTCGCGGCGCGGGCGCGACTGAGGGCCGGATTGGCGCTGAGCCCGCTCGACGGCGTTCCCGTCGCGTGGAAAGATTTGTTTGACGTCAAGGGTCGCGTGACAACCGCCGGATCAAGAGTGCTCGCAAGCGCGCCTCCGGCTGCAAAAGACGCGGCGCTTTTGGAGGCGGCCGGCCGCGCCGGTCTGGTGTTGATCGGGCTGGTCAACATGACGGAATTCGCCTTCTCCGGCATCGGCCTGAATCCGCATTTTGGCACGCCGCGCAACCCGCACGACACAAACGTCGCACGTTCGCCGGGAGGCTCCTCCTCCGGCTCCGGCGTCGCGGTGGCCTCGGGATTGACCACGCTCGCCATCGGCACCGACACCGGCGGCTCCGTGCGCGTGCCCGCGAGCTTCAACGGAATCGTCGGCTACAAGAGCTCCACCGGGCGCTTCCCCATGGACGGCGTCTTCCCGCTGTCGCGCACGCTCGACACGCTGGGGCCACTCGCGCAAACCGTCGAAGACTGCGTGCTCGTCGATGCGGCGCTGCGTGGCGCGGTCGTGCCCGAGGCGCGACGCGTTCCGGTCGCGGCGCTTCGATTGATTGTTCCCGAAACTTGCGTGTTCGAGGACTGCCAGCCCGCCGTGGTCGCCAATTTCGAGGCCGCGCTGGCCCGGCTCGCAGCCGCGGGCGCAAGGGTTGAGCGCCGCCCGATGCCGCTACTCAAGGCCGTGCAGGAGTTGACCGCGCGATGCGGTCCGCTCGTGAGCGTCGAGGCGCTGCATGTGCATCGCGAACGGGTGTTCGGCCCCGACGCGGAACAGATGGATCAGCGGGTGGTCAAGCGAATCAGACTTGCCGAGGCTATGACGGCGGTTGATCTGCTTGAGTTGCTGCATCAGCGCGAGCGTCTGATTGCGGAGACAAACGCCGCGATCGGCGACGCGATCGTCGCGTTTCCAACCACAGCGCATGTCGCGATGCCGGTCGAGCCGCTCGCGGCGGATGAGAATCTATTTGTGCGCGAGAATCTGAAGACGCTGCGCAACACCGCGTTTGGCAATTTCCTGGATTGGTGCGGGGTGGCGATCCCCAGCGGCGTCGACGCCAACGGCATGCCGACGAGCCTCTTGCTTTCGGCCCCGCACGGCCGAGACACCGCGGCGCTTTCGGCGGCGCTGACAGCCGAATCCTTCATCCGCATTTCCGGAGCCGCCGCATGATCGAAGCGTTCCCCACCCTGTTTTCAACGATCAAGCTAGCCGACCACACGCTCGCCAATCGCATCGCGATGGCGCCTTTGACGCGGCAGATGGCTGAGCCCGACGGGACGCCAACCGAGGAGATGGCGGCCTATTATGCGCGGCGCGCGCGCGGCGGCTGCGGTCTCATTATCACCGAGGGAACTTATGAGGAGGACGCCTTCGGCTGTCGCGCCTATCTGTCGCAACCGGGCATCGCCAACGCCAAACACGTGGCGGGTTGGCGCAAGGTGACCGACGCCGTGCATAAGCACGGCTCGGCAATCATCCTGCAATTGATGCACGGCGGTCGCGTGACCGATCCCCGTTGTCTGAAGCCGGGCGAGCAGCCTGTGAGCGCCAGCGCGACGCAGAGCCAGGGCTGGACGCTTTACAGCGATGACGGATATGAGAAGGAAATCCGGCAGATCGAAGGCCCCTGGCCGAAGGTCACGTTCGGCCCGGCGCGGGCGCTCACCGTCGCGGAGATCGGCGATGTCGTGCGCGGATTCGCGGATGGCGCTCGTCGCGCGGTTGAAGCGGGCTTCGACGGCGTCGAGATCCATGGCGCCAACGGATATCTGATCTACCAGTTCATCCATCCCACGACCAATCAGCGCAACGACGCGTTCGGCGGCTCGGCACAGAACAACGCGCGCCTCGCCGTCATGACTTGCGAGGCCGTGCGCGCGGCGATCGGGCCGAGCAAAATTGTCACGCTGCGGTTGAGCCAGGACGGAGTCGACGACTTCACCGGCGCGTGGCCCGGCGGGGTCGCCTATGCGCACGAGATCGGAAAGGCGCTGCGCGGTTGCGGCGCGGACGCCCTACACTGGGCGAGTTTCAACTATGCCGAGAACCGCGATCCCTCATCTTCGACGCCGATGCCGAAGGCGTTGCGCGCGGCCTCGGGTCTGCCGATGATCGCCAATGGCGGTATTGACGACGGCGCGAAGGCGGAGGCGGCGTTGACGAGCGGCGCGGCCGATCTTGTCGCGGTGGGTCGGCCGACATTTGCTCAACCAGACTGGCCCTATATCGTGCGCTCAGGCGCGCCCTACGAATGGGCCGCTTTCGATCGCAAATATGTGATCCGACCGCCCGTGGACTACGGCCTCGCCTATCCGACGCGGCTGCTCGATCCGCAATGGCCGGCGGAATGGTGAGGGAGACGGACAATGACGAAGACCATACTCTGCGGTTTCGGGGTTGATGTCGACGCAGTCGCCGGCTGGCTCGGCTC
>JANYIH010000147.1 GCA_025358745.1 Hyphomicrobiales bacterium
TGGCCGGCCTCGACGCGCGCGACCCGACCCTCGCCCTGAGCCTGAAGATGGCGGAGGAAATCTCCGGCTTTCCCCGCCATCTGACGCAGCACAGCGGCGGCTTCGTCATCACCCGCGACCGGCTCGACGAGGTCGCGCCGATCATGAACACGGCGATGGACGACCGCACCACGATCGAATGGGACAAGGACGATCTCGACGCGCTCGGGCTGTTGAAGATCGACGTGCTGGCGTTGGGCATGCTGACCGCGCTGGCGAAGGGTTTTAGGCTGCTCGACAGGCACTACGGTGTGCCGCTCCGGCTCGCGAGCGTGCCGCCGGAGGAGGCTTGCGTCTACGCGATGATCCAGCGCGCCGACACGATCGGCGTATTCCAGATCGAGAGCCGGGCGCAGATGTCGATGCTGCCGCGCCTCAAACCCGCGCAATTCTACGATCTCGTGATCGAGGTCGCCATCGTGCGGCCCGGACCGATCCAGGGCGACATGGTGCATCCCTATCTCAGACGACGGCAGGGGCTGGAGCCGGTCGCGTTTCCCTCGCGCGAGTTGGAGGCGGTGCTGGGCAAGACGCTCGGCGTGCCGCTGTTTCAGGAACAGGCGATGAAGATCGCCATTCTCGCCGGTTTCACGCCCTCGGAGGCCGACAAGCTGCGCCGCGCGATGGCGACCTTCCGCCGCGTCGGCACGATCCAGACCTTTCAGGACCGCATGATCGCGGGGCTGACCGCCAAGGGCTACGCGCGCGACTTCGCCGAACGCTGTTTCCGGCAGATCGAGGGTTTTGGCGAATACGGCTTTCCCGAGAGCCACGCCGCGAGTTTCGCGCTGCTGGTCTATGCCTCGTGCTGGCTGAAATGCCGCTATCCCGACGTGTTCCTCGCGGCCATGCTGAACGCGCAGCCGCTGGGCTTCTACGCGCCCGCCCAGCTTGTGCGCGACGCGCGCGAGCATGGGGTCGAAGTGCTTGAGGTCGACGTCAACCTGTCCGAATGGGACGCGTTGCTGGAGGGGGACGGCCGCTCACCCCAACCCTCTCCCCGCGAGCGGGGAGTGGGAGGCGGCAACCCGTCGATCACCGCGCGCCTGCATCGCCGCCACGCCTCGATGGCGGGGGATATCCGCGCGGCTCATCCGGTGCGGCTGGGCTTCCGGCAGATCCAGGGCGCGCGCGAGGAGGAGATGCGACGGCTGGTCGAGCGGCGCGGCGCGGGCTTTGATTCCGTGCGCGATCTGTGGCTGCGCGGCGGCGTCTCGCTTGCCGGGTTGGAGAAACTCGCCGACGCCGACGCGTTCCGTTCGCTCGGGCTCGACCGGCGCGAGGCTTTGTGGGCGGTCAAGGCGCTGAACCGGGTCGGCGATCAGGAGGATTTGCCGCTGTTCGCCGCCGCCGCGCGGCCTGAGCGCGAAACGGAGGCGGATGCGAAGCTGCCGCCGATGCCGCTCGGCGCGCATGTGGTGGAGGATTATCGCCGCCTGTCGCTGTCGCTCAAAGCCCATCCCGTCGCGTTCATGCGGGCGCGGCTCGCCGCGCGTGGCGTGCTGCGCTCGGATGCGCTTGAAACAACCAGGAGCGGCGCGCGGGTGACGGTGGCGGGGCTGGTGCTGGTGCGCCAGCGGCCGGGCACGGCCAAAGGCGTCATCTTCATGACGTTGGAGGACGAGGCGGGCGTGGCCAACATCATCGTCTGGCCGAAGGCGTTCGAGAAGCTGCGGGCGCTGGTGATCGGCGCGCGCTTCGTCGCGGTGACGGGGCGGTTGCAGAACGAGAGCGGCGTGATCCACCTGATCGCCGAGCGAATGGAGGACTGGACGCCGACGCTGGGTCAGCTTTCCGACGCGGGTCGCTCGATCGAGACGCTCAGCCCTGCTGACGAGGTGAAGCGGCCGCAATTGCCGGTCTCGAAGAAGCGACAGGGCGACCGGTTCGCGCAAGTGCAACTGTTCGCCGAACCCGCCGTCGCGCCGCTCGCGCCGGAGTTGAAGCGGGCGCTGCCGGGCGGGCGCAATTTTCATTGAAGGCGCGCGGCGTGGTAAGGTTCGAGATAGTCCGCAAAGGCGAGAGGGTCATGAGGCCGTCGGAACGTCTAAACGCTCATCGCGAAGCCATTCGCGCGATTGTCCAGTCGCATCGCGCTTCAAATCCACGCGTTTTCGGGTCCGTGGCGCGCGGCGAGGACACCGAGGAGAGCGACCTCGATCTCTTGATTGATCCCG
>JANYIH010000052.1 GCA_025358745.1 Hyphomicrobiales bacterium
CCCCACCATGGTGAAGCCGCAACAGATGTCGCAATTGTCGCATGCTCAGTTCCCGGTTCGCCGGCATCCCCAACTCCTCGTCGATTATCGACGGGGGAGGACTGCCGCAGTTGACGATCCACGGGGAGCAAGCGCCGAGCGCCCTGACCGGCTCAGGTGGCCGGCTTCATTTCGGAATGGTGGCCGGCTTCAAATCGGAACGCCGGCCGGAATGAAATCGGAATCGGTGGCCGGAATGCGTCGGAATTCGCACGGTCTGGAGTTTTTCTCGATAAAGGTTCCCAATGGCCCGCTCACTTCGCGGCTGCAACATCTGCACGCGGGTGATGAAGTGCTGGTCGGGCGCAAACCAACCGGCACGCTGCTGCTCGACAATCTTCGCGACGGCCGCAACCTGTTCCTGCTCGGAACCGGCACCGGGCTTGCGCCCTATCTGAGCCTGGTGAAAGACCCCGAGACTTATGAGCGCTTCGAGCGCGTCATCCTCGTCCATGGCGTGCGGTTCACCGCCGACCTCGCTTATAGCGACTTTCTCAGCCGCGACCTGCCCAACGACGAGTTGATCGGCGAACTCGCGTCCGCGCAGCTCACCTATTACCCCACCGTCACGCGCGAGCCGGCCCTGCACAACGGCCGCATCTCGACCTTGCTGGAAAGCGGCAAGCTGCACGCCGACCTGGGCCTGCCCGGCTTCGATCCCGCCGCCGACCGTTTCATGCTGTGCGGCAGCGAGGCGATGATCGCGGATTTGCGAAAAATCTTCGTCGCCCGCGGATTGAGCGAGGGCGCCACCGGCGAGCCCGGCGATTTCGTGATCGAAAAGGCCTTCGTCGAGAAATAACGCTTAGAACGGCTTGGCGACCGCGAGAATTGCGACGACGGCGACGCTGGCGGCCAGAAACGGCGGCGTCCATCCGATCCAGCCGTGGACCGGCCGGAGGGGATCGGCGACCGCGCGGCGCAGAGTTCCCGCGAGCAGCCCGTGCAGCGCGGACAGAGCGACCACGAGGACGAGCTTGGCCCAGAGCCAGGCCGCCCCGAACTGCCCGCTCGTCTGCGCCATATAGAGGCCGAGGCCCCACAGCGCGATCATGGCGGGGCCGGTGACGAACCGGTCCCAGATTCGCAACCGCCGCAACGCCGCCAGCCGCGCCGTATCGCGTGGCGTCTCCAGAAACGCCAGCGTCAGCGCGTTGGCGAACAGGCCGCCGACATGCACCAGCACGCAGGCGACATGCAGAGATTTGAGCGTGAGATAATCCATCGCCGGTTTAGACTTTCGCCGCGAAACGGCGCTCGTTGACGAAGCCGCCGAAGGGAAGGCAGGCCAATAGGGCGGCGCGAAACACCTCCGCGCGCGGCCAGTCGCCCTGCGCCGATGCCTGCATCAGCGTCCAGCCGAAGCTCAGAAACGCCAGCCCGTGCACCGGCCCCATCAGCCGCACCGCGTCCGGCCAGCCCCAGAAATGCTTGAGCGGAACCGCGACGCCGACCAGCGCCAGCAGCGTCGTCGCCTCGACGACCGAGGCTACGCGCAGGAGAGCATAGTCGCGCACGCTCATCCCACATCTTTCAGCAAGGTCTCGATGGCGGCGAGCCGCGATTTCGTCTCGGCCATGTCGACTTGAAGCGCGGCGAGCGAGGCTCGGCCGCCCCCGGCGCGCGCGGCCGAGAAATACTTCATGCCGAAGATCAGCACGAGCGTGAGCAAGGCGAGGCAGCTAAGCGCGAAAAAGGCGGGGGCGTGCGGGGCCATGGCTTTCTCCTATTCGGGATCAAGGGCGGCGAGGGAGCGGACGGCGGTCACAATCGCGTCCGGGCTCAGTTCGAAGGCGAAATCGACCAGGTCGAAATAGGCGAGCGCCTTGCCGTCGCCGGAAAGTTCGTGCCGGCGCGTGACCAGCCCGGCCTGCGCGAGTTTCGCCAGATGCAGATGCAGCAGCGGCCGGCTCAGACCGACCATGCGGGCGAGTTCGCTGACATATTTGCGTCCGTGCTCGCGTAGGGCGGCGACGATGCGCAGCCGGTGCGGGTTGGCCAACGCGGACAGGATCGCGACCAGTTCGGCTCCGCTCGGTGGGTCATATTTGTCTTTCATGCGTAAGGAATTACTTACTCATGATAGACAAATGTGTCAACCCAGGTCGGGGCGGACCGACGTTACAAAGAGAAACCCGCGCTCAGGCCGAATTGCTGCCGACCGTCACGTCGGGCGCATCCGGGTGCTTCATGCCGACGACGTGATAGCCGGCGTCGACGTGCAGGATCTCGCCGGTGACGCCGAGCGACATCGGCGACAGCAGGTAAACCGCGGACTGGCCGACCTCCTCGATCGTCACTGTGCGCCGCAGCGGCGAATTATATTCGTTCCAGCGCAGGATGTAGCGGAAGTCGCCGATGCCCGACGCGGCCAGCGTCTTGATCGGCCCGGCGGAAATGGCGTTAACGCGGATTTTCTGTTGGCCGAGATCGGCGGCGAGATAGCGCACGCTCGCCTCCAGCGCCGCCTTGGCGACGCCCATGACGTTGTAATGCGGCATCCACTTCTCGGCGCCGTAGTAGGTCAGGGTCAGCATCGAGCCGCCGTTCTTCATCAGCTTTTCGGCGCGCTGGGCGACGGCCGTGAACGAATAACATGAGATCGCCAGCGACTTCGTGAAATTGTCCTCGGTCGTCTCGATATAGCGTCCCGTCAACTGGTCCTTGTCGGCGAAGGCGATGCAATGGACGACGAAATCGATCCCGCCCCACAGTCCCTCGGCTTGCGCGAACACGGCGTCGATCGTCGTCCCGTCGGTGACGTCGCAATGGCCGAGCACATGCGCGCCGAGTTCCGCGGCGAGCGGGCGCACCCGCTTCTCCAGCGCCTCGCCTTGAAAGGTCATCGCAATTTCGGCCCCGGCTGCCCGCGCCGCCTTGGCGATGCCATAGGCGATCGACCGGCTGTTGGCGACGCCGAGAATGACGCCCTTGAGCCCGTGCATCGCGCCCATCGTCGCCGTCGTGCCCGTCATGAATTCCGCGCCCCTTGAAGCTCGCGCGATCCCATAGCCCCGACCGGGCTTTAAGGGAAGCGGGCTGGGCGTCCGCAACATTTGTCCCCAGGTCGCAAATAACCGCTTTGACGCACAGTCGGATCGGAATAAAGTACTTAACGGTTCCTGAACGCCTAGGTCCTTCGACGTGCCGCACACCAGAGAATGGGCTGACGACGCAAATGGCTTACGGCGCTTTGGTTTGGCGCTAGTCCGCGACGAACGTTTCGTGATCGATGATTCGGCCGCAGCCCGACTTGTCGACAAGCTGATTCGCCAGAGTTGCGTAGCGCCTATTGCGCAAGGCGCGCGCTCGACGGGAAGGGCGGCCGCCTTCTCCAGGTTCGTACAACTTTACCGCCGCCACATCAGGCGCATGACGCTCGACGAGGATCAGGCCTGGAGCGAAAGCGCCGCGCGGGGCCCCAGCGTCGTCAGCGGCGTGCGAGCGCTGCCGCTGGAATTGCGCGAGGCGCTGCTGCTGGTGGGGCTGGCCCGGTTTACCCATGCCGAGGCCGCGCAAGCGCTCGATATCCCGCTGTCGCGTCTGATCGAGCGGCTTGAGCGCGCGCGCTGCCGGCTTGCCGCCCATATGGGCGTCGATATCGAATCCGGGGTCGCCGGCTGGTCCGGCGCGGCGCATCTCAGGGTCATTAAATGAGCGAGGGCTACGCTGTTCTCGACGCGCACGCCTATATCGATAATTGCATGAGCCCCTCCGACCGGCTCGCATTCGAGGCGGCGACGCGGCGCGACGCCAAATTGCGCGCCCGAGTGGAGGCCTGGGGCGCGCAGAACGAGGCGATTCGGCTCGCCTTCGGCGCCGCCGCGCATCCGCGCGCCAGCGTGCCGCCCGCGGTCGGGCGTCCCTCCAACGAGAACAACGCGGCGCCCGTTTCCGCGCCGTCCCGCCTCGCCGCCCTCGCGCAGCCGTTGCGCGATCGCGCGCCGTCGCGGATCGACGCCCCCACCGGGAGGGCGACTCGCTGGCGCGCGCGCGGGCTGGGCTTGCTTGTGCTGTCGGCCGGGCTCGTCGCCTTCTCCGGCGGCCCCGACGATCCGCGCGGAGCCCTGTTGGAGCGCGCCGGTCCCGCCCTGCGCGCCGCGGCCGCCTTCGCCGACACCCGGCTCGATTTCATCTCCGACGATCCGCGCGCCGTCGCCGCGTGGCTCGCGCCGCGCTTTGCGCGGCTGGACCCCGAGCGGCTCAAGCCGCCGGGCTGGTCTCTGCTCGGGGTGCGCGTCGTCGCCGGCGTCAATGCGGCGGCCGCGCTGGTGCTCTATGAGGATGCGCTCGGCGGCAAGGCCGGCCTGCTGCTGGAGCCGACCGACGCCTTGCCCTATCTCCCCGAGATGGGCGGCCGCGACGCGGACATGACGGTCTTCGCCGGCGCGGCGGACGGCTACGCCTATGCCGCGGTCGGGCCGAACCGCTCAGGCGTGGGAGCGCTGGTTCCCGTCCTGCGCGAGGATTAGCCGCCGCGATATTTGCCGGCGACGTCCCGGGCGATCCGCTCGGTTTCATCGAGATAGGCCGCAATCGTCGAACGCGCGTTCGAGGTGCAGACGCGATAGGTCAGGCGATAGCCGTCGAAGCCGCGATTGAACGCGCCGGCGAGCATGTCCTTGGCCGGCTGCGGACGCGGGTCGGTCGCGATCAATTGGCTGACCTTTTCGCGAAACGTCGCCCCGTCGCCGTCGTGGCAAAGGTCGCTGAGATAGGCGAGTGCGCCCATCAATTCCGCCAGACGCAGCAGATCCCCTTCATAGGGCGGCGCCTCGATGCGGGGGGCGGGCTTGGGCAGGGGGG
>JANYIH010000157.1 GCA_025358745.1 Hyphomicrobiales bacterium
TTGCCTCCAGACAGCGAAAGTATTGGCGCTTCTATGCCCGCGCTCTTGACGGCCAGCGCGTTGAAGGTCTTCGAGACCTGCCTCACCTCGTCTTTTCGGCTGAGAAACCCGTAGCTCGCGAATTTCTCGAGCGCCGCGAAAGTCGCGTTCTCCCGCACCGTCAGGCTGCTGGCCAGCCCTTCCGAATGCCGGTCCGAGGGCATGAACGCGGCGGCGCGCACAAGGGCGTCATGGCTCAGGGACCGGCCGTTGAGATGCACCGAACCCTTGGACTTCTGCAAACCGGCGAGCGCGCGCATCAATTCCGATTGGCCATTGCCGGCCACGCCCGCGACGCCGATAATCTGCCCTCGCGCCACTTCAAAACTGACATTTGTGAACTTCTTCCCGCTCAACGCACTGACCACGAAGTTGACCTCTTTCGAGGCGCCTTGCGCCTTCTCGGGAAAGGTTGAACCCAGCGTGCGGCCGACAATCAAACTCAAGAGATTCGCGTCGCTGATCTCGTCCACTCGCGAAACGCCGCGCACCTGACCGTCGCGAAGCACGGTCACGCGCTGGGCGATCTGACGGACCTCGGCGAGGCGATGAGTGATGTAGATCACCGATGTTCCCGCAGCTATCGCCTCGCGGATGCGGCCGAAAAGCATATCGGTCGCCTCCTGATCGAGCGGCGCCGTCGGCTCATCGAGGATCAACACCTTCGGCTTGATCGCGAACGCCTTTGCGATCTCGAGCAAATGCTTCTGCGCCACGCTCAACGCATCCGACCGGGTCCGCAGAGGAACGTGCAAGCCGACCGCGTCCAGCGCGGAACGCACAACTTCCTGCGCCGGCCTGTCTGCAAACAGCGCCGGCGGCAGGGCGACGCGAAAATTTTCCAGCACGGAGAGATCGTCGAGAATTGCGGGATGCTGGAACGAGATCGATATCCCAAGCGCCGCGGCCCGCTCCGGAGACAACGGCGAAACCGCGCGTTCGCGGAACTCGATTCGGCCCGCGTCAGGTTGGAGCGCCCCGGAAATTACGCCCATGAGCGTCGACTTGCCCGCCCCGTTCTCGCCGAGAATGGCGTGAACCTCGCCCTCGTAGAACTCCACGCTGACGTCCTCCAGCGCGCGGACGCCGGAATAATGTTTCGAAACGTTGGACAGGCGAATAGTGACGCCGGCCGAGGCCGCCGCGCCGATCTCAAATTTCCTGGCGGACAAGGGTTCCAACATCACGAGCCTGATCCGTATATCAAAACCGCTCCGCGGGAGTCTGGGTCACAACCGTCCCGGAGCGATGTCTCGCTCCGGGACGGGTCGTGAGCTTACTTGCCTACGGCTTTCGCCTGATCGTCTGCGGATACGCCGGAGGACAAATAGATCGCGCCGGGAAGATCGGCGCGGCACTGAACCGCGCTCGGCTTGCCCGACACCGAATCCTCGAAGGTCGGAGCCTTGAACACCGTCTCGGCGGGAAGTTTGCCGTCTGTCGCCGATGCGATAGCCCACTGAACGGCCAATCGCACGTTATCGGTTCCGGTGGCGACCGTGAGCAACTTGAAGTCCGGGTTGTCCTTGTTGTTCTTGGTCCAGAAGCAACCCAGCGAGTTTCCGTCCGAGGTGGCGAGCGCCGGAACCGACCGATTGAACTTCTTGAACTCGGGCAGCGCCCCCACCAGCGAGGGGCCGAAGTCGGATACGATCACGTCGATCTTCGGGTTCTTGGCGATCTCAGCCGTCAGCACCTGCTGCGTCAGCGACGGGTCCCAGTTGGTAACGTCGAACGGCGCGGGGTTGATGAACTTGTATTTGTCGTCGAGCACCGTCTTCATGCCCGCCAACTCGTCCAAGCCCTGGCTGTTGCCGGCCGGGCCGCTCAGGAACAGCAGATTGCCGCCGTTGGGCAGAATGCTCTTGATCCAGTTGCCCCAGCTCACGCCGTCGTCCTTGAACGACGCGCCGACGAATTTCGTGTAGTTTTCCCCGTCCTTGCCTCCAACCACGACGCGGTAGGGCACGACGACTTTTCCGGCCTTGAAAGCGCTGGTGAGCGCCGGCAATACGGCCGGACCGGCGTCGCCGAACACCACCAGAGCGTCGACGCCCTTGGCCGCGAAGCCCTTGATGTCGGAGATCGCTTTCTGGGTGTTGCCCTGCCCGTCGGCATATTCATATTTCGTGATGCTGGCGCACTTTTCCGCCTCTTGCTTGCCGGCCGCCGTCGTCACCTGACGCCAGCTGTTGCCGCCGAAGCCGTCAAGCAGCGCGATCGTCGCCTTCTTCGTTCCGCACCATGACGGGGCGTCGGCAAGAGCCGCCGTGGACGAGACGGCGAACGCCATCGCCGCGGCCAGGGCGGCGCGGGAAAGGTTCGATTTCAGCAAGAGTTTCATTTTTTCCTCCACTTCTACACGTTGACTGTTGTTGTCTTGTTTCTCGTCCATTGGAGCGAGTAAACGCCGATGCCAAACCCCAGAGCCAGGGCTTGGATGATGGTTTGAGCCGAGTACGGCACGCCGACGGCGAGCGCGAACTGACTCAGTTGGTTGAGGAAGAACGCCGCCAGGACCGTCGAGACCGGGAAGCCGCGGCCGCCAAGCAGCGAGGTGCTGCCCAGTACAACCACGGCGACCGAAGGCAGCAGCAACGCGTCGCCCTGAAAGGCCGTCGGCTCGCGCGTGATGCCCGCCAGAAGCACGCCAGCCAGGCAGCACAGAAGCTGCGAATAGACATAGGCCATCATCTGGTGCCGCCGCACGTGCAGGCCGACCGCGCGCGCCGCCAGCGGATTGGCGCCTATCGCCTCGAACCTGCGCCCGACCACCGTCCGCTTCAGCGTGAACGACACCAGCGCCAACGCCGCGATCACGAAATAGACGGAGTTGGGGACGCCGAACGTCTGCCCGCCCGCGATCTTCGCCAGCAGCGGGGTGGTGATCCGCGGCACGCCGCCCGACACCGCGAAGACCGCGCCGTAGAGCAAGGCGTTGACGCCAATCGTCGCGATGATCGCGTTGAGTTTGACGAACCCAACGAGTATTCCATTCGCCAGGCCCGCCGCCAGCGCGCAGCTCACCGCCAGCAGGACCGCGGGCAATAGCCGGGCGTCGTCCCCGTCGGGGTAGTGGGCCGCGATGACGACGGCGAGCGACACGCCGCCGGCGACCGAGAGGTCGAAGCCTCCTTGCTGCACCACCAGCAATTGCCCGAGGCCGACGATGGCGATGACAGCCGCAAACGGCAGGCTCCCCGCCAGCGCGCCCGACGACACGCTGGAGGGCGCGAACACGAGGCAAGCGCCGAGCAACACGATTGTCGAAATCGCGACCGTCACAAAGCCCCGCGCCACCGGGAACGGAAATGCCGCCCGGGGCGGGAGCCTGTCGCTTGCGGAGTTGGCAACCTGGTTCATTTGCTTGTCTTGACGCCTATCCCAGCCTTTTCCTAAAGCCGCTGGACGCTTAAGCGATCTCCAGCGTGACCTTGACCGCCGCCTGAGCGTTCCTGCCCAGCTCAAGCGCCTGTAAGGCGTCGTCGAGGGCGAAGCTGTGGGTTTGAATCGGCGAGAGATCGATTCCGGTCCGCTCCAGAAAGCGGATCGCTGAAGGCCAGACGCCCGGCGAGCCGATGCAGCCCCGCACCGTCAGATTCTTGATCTGGATCTTGCCGAGTTCGACCGGAAATTTCTGCCCGATGTTGATGCCCACCATCGAGACTCGGCCCTCGGGACGCGCATATTCAAACACGTTCGCCAGCGACGACGCATGGCCCGCGCATTCGACGACGAGGTGCGCGCCACCTTTGGTGATTTCCTGCACCGCCTCGATCGGATCGACGGCGGAGGGGTCCACAGTCGCGTCGGCGCCGAGCCGCCTGGCGATGTCGCGTCGCAATGGAACGGGATCGACCACGACCACGCGCGCACCCATGCCGATGGCGGCGGCCGCAGTGACCAGGCCGATCGTGCCTCCGCCCGAGATCACCACCGTTTCCGACGCATTCGTGCCGCCATTGCGCAACACCGCGTAATAACCGCAGGTGAACGGTTCAATCAGCGCGCCTTTCGCATCGTCCACGGCGTCGGGCAGCTTGTGCAGCCATTCCGGGCGAGCGGCGAAATATTCGCGGTTGGCGCCGTCCATCGAAAACCCGAAATGGTGGATGCGCTCGGGCGTGTTGATCACGCACTCGCCCACGACCCGGTCGCCGGAGCGCAGGCCCTTCACGTTCCTGCCGACTTCCACCACCTCGCCGACCCATTCATGGCCGGGAATCACGGGGTAGGAAATCGGGATGATGTATTGACCCGCCAGCAACTCATAGTCGGAGTGGCAGATGCCGACGCGGCGCGAGCGGATCATCACTTCGTTGTCGTCGATGCTGGGGCTCTGGACCTGGGTGACGACCGGCTTCCTGGGTTCGTCGAATATCAGGGCTTTCATCGCTCTCTCCCAAAATGCAAACGGCGCTCAGGCCACGGTTTCGAACTTGCCGGTCAAGGCGGAGGCGAAGACGGCTTCGAGCAACGCGATATTATCGACCAACTGCGCGCCGGTGATCGGATAACTTCCGGCGCCGCGCACGGCGCGGGCGAAGGCGACCAGATTGTCCTTCACCGGCTCGGCCGGCGGGACTTCAACCGTGACGATCTTTCCGCCCGCAAACGCGGAAGTGACGATCCAACCCTCGGGCGCCTCGACATGCGCCTTGTCGCGAATGTCAATCCAACCTTTCGAGCCGTAAACCGTGAAACGCGACATGAACGGGTTGGCGAGCGACGCCGAGACATAGGACGTGCCGCCGCCGCGGAACTTGACGTATGCCGCCACCGTATCGCCCTGCGGCAAGTCGGATGACAATTGCTCGCAAATGCACAACACGCTCTCGGCGCGTCCAAGCAGCCGCACCGAGAGATCGAGCAGGTGGATGCCGGTGGCGGTCATGCCGCCGGCGGGCGCCTGATCGGCCTTCAGGCGCCAGTTGTTCCGGTCGAGCGAACGAAACTTGTCGTGGCTGAAATTGGCCTCGATCTGCTGAATGCGACCCAGCTCACCAGCGTCCGCTTGCGCCAGCATCGCGGCGATCGGCGGCTCCCAACGCCGCTCGTGCCCCATACCCAGCACCAGGCCCGCGTCGCGACAGAGGGTGACGGCCCTCTCCGCGCCGGCTTTGGTCAGGGCCAAAGGCTTTTCGCAAAAGACATGCTTGCCCGCAGCCACCGCCGCCTCGATCTGCGCCTCATGGAGCGAATGCGGCGTCGCCAGCACCAC
>JANYIH010000185.1 GCA_025358745.1 Hyphomicrobiales bacterium
CCGGCAATTGCAACCAGAGGATCGCTTTGCCGGGCGGCGCGCGCGTGGGGTCAAGCGCGGTCGGCTGGCCGACGCAGATTGTCGGCTCGGCCGGCAGCAGGCCGCGCTCGCATTCGTTGGCCGCCCGCGAAACGCCGTCCATTCCCGGCGTCACATGGAGCAAAGCAACCTTGCCGAGATCCTCGCCGGCTTTCCATTTCGGCGGCGCGTCGAGCGCGTAATGGATCTGCATGTTTCCTTTGCCGTAGCGGAAATGCTTGAGGGCCTTGCGCCCCTCATCGGCTTTGGCGTCGTCTTTGAGCAGGCGGTTGTAGAGTTGCTCGGGCGTCATCGAGCAAATAACGCCGTTAGCGACTTCGATGCGTTCGCCCCCTGCCAGACGGACGGCGCACGCGCGCCCCCGGCCGTCGGTTTCGATGCGCTCGACATCGGCCCCGCATCTGATAACGCCGCCCTGATCGGCGATCAAATGTTCGAACGCGCCCAGCAGCGTCTTGGCGCCGCCAACGGCGATCGGGCAACCGGCCATCTCGACGGCGAAGGCGATCACCTTCACCATTTGCGCGGAATAGGCGCTTTCGGGATTGAGACCGCAGTGAAGTCCCCAGGGCGCCCAAAGCGCGTGCAACGGCTCGGAGGCATAGGTCGATTCCAGATACGCGCGCGCAGGACGAAGCGCTTCGCCGAACCAGGCGGCGAGCGCGCGCGGGCCGCGCTTCCAGGCCTCGCGCGCGAGCAACATAGCTGTCTGGCCAGACCATAGTTGACCGCCCAGCAGAGCAAACAGGAACGGCGCGTCGGCGCCCATTTGCGCCATCTCGCGATCGAACGCAGCGCCGTCGCCTTTGGCGCAGGCCTCGAACGTCGCGACGTTGCGCGCGCGGTCGCGCGAAAACAGCACATGCGACCCGTCCGGGCGCAGCACGCCCGTCGGCAGATCGGAATGCGCGACGCAGAAACCGCGCGCCTCCAGTTCCTTGCCCAACGCGCCATAGGCGGGCGAAGTGAGAAACAGAACCAGCGTCGTCGCCATCACGTCGTGCAGGAAACCGGGCGCCGTAATCTCTTCGGAGCGAAGGCAGCCGCCAATGCGGTCGTTGCGATCCAGCACCAGCGCCTTGCGGCCCTTCTTGCCCAGAACAGAGGCGGCGACGAGGCCGTTTATCCCCGCTCCGACGATGGCGTAATCATATCCCGCCATGCCGCCCCCTCCTCCGACGCCCTTCGGACAAGGCGCTTCTTTGGTGTTGCGCCGCTTGCGCCGCACAGAGTTCGAGCGCAAAATTAGGCGGGAAAATATGAAATTGCAAGCAATGAACCGCGCGCGCGACCTTGCCACTGAAGCGTTGCAGGAGCGCTACTCTTGCCGCGCCGTTGAAATCAGCGGGGATGACGCAGGTCGCGCCTCGCCGTAGTCCAGCGCGCAGTCGGCGCCGGAAGCGTGGACATGCATAGAAAAAGAACCGGCGAGGGGACATGAGATATGACGCGGTGATAGTCGGGGCGGGCCACAATGGCTTGGCCGCCGCCGTCCGGCTCGCCGAAAAAGGCTGGCGCGTCGCGGTCGTGGAAGAGAAAGCCACGCCCGGCGGGGCGGTCAAAACGCGCGAATTGACGCTGCCGGGATTTCGGCACGATGTCGCCGCGATGAATCTGTCGATGTTCGCGGGCTCGCCGTTCTTTCAGGCGCACGGGCAAGCGTTGTTGCGGAACGGGCTCGCCTTTGTCCCGGTCGAGGATTGTTTCGCCAGCGTATTTCCTGATGGAACCTATCTCGGCGTCAGCAAGACGCTCGAGTCGACCGTCGCGCGGATCGCGTCGATTTCGCCGAAAGACGCGGAGGCGTGGAAAGCGATGGTGGCGCGCTTCGGCGCCGATGCGCCGCACATCTTTGCGATGCTGGGGGCTGCGATGCCGTCCTGGGGAACCGCGACGGCGATGTGGAAGGCGCTGCGGCAGCGGGGCGTCGGTTGGTTGTACGAAACCCTGAAACTGCTCGTGGCGAGTCCGCGCGACTTTCTCGACGCGCATTTCGAAAGCGACAATGTGAAAGCGATGATGGCGATCTGGGGGCTGCATCTCGATTTCGCGCCCGACATCGCCGGAGGGGCGCTGTTTCCTTATCTCGAGAGCATGGCCAATCAGGCGTTCGGCATGGTGATTGGCCAAGGCGGAGCGGACACGATCGTGAAGGCGATGGTCGGCGCCATCGCGGAGAAGGGCGGCGAGCTACGCCTGGGCGCGCGCGTCGCCGCGATCGATGTTGAAAACGGCGTCGCCGTCGGCGTCACGCTGGCGAGTGGCGAGAAGCTCGTCGCCAAACATGTGATCGCCAACGTTCATCCCCAACTGGTGTTTGGCGGGTTGGTCAAGGATGACGCGCGGCTTCGGACCTATCAAGCCGCGCTCAAGAAATTCCGCGCCGGCCCCGGCGCGATGATGATTCATCTCGCGCTCGACGACCTGCCGCAATGGCGGGCCAGCGAGGCGCTGCGCCGCTTCGCCTATGTCCACATCGCGCCCGACCTGGAAATGATGGCGCGCGTCTACGCGCAAGCGGCCGCGGGCATGTTGCCCGCCGAGCCGGCGCTGGTTGTCGGGCAGCCCACGGCGATCGATCCGTCGCGCGCCCCGGACGGCAAACATGTGCTTTGGGTGCAGGTGCGCGTGCTGCCCGCCGCCATCTGCGGCGATGCGGCGGGAAAGATCGCTGGGAGAAACTGGGACGAGGCGAAGGAGGCGTATGCGGATCGCGTTCTCGATCTGATCGAAGCGCACGCGCCGGGCTTGAGAAGCCGCATCCTAGGCCGCGCCGTCTTCTCGCCGCTCGATCTCGAACGGGAGAACCCGAATTTGATTGGCGGCGACAGCCTCTCAGGCAGTCATCACCTCGATCAGAACTTCTTTTTGCGGCCGGTCCCCGGTTGGTCTCGCTACGCGACGCCGATCCGCAACCTTTATCTCTGCGGCGCCTCCACCTGGCCCGGCGGAGGCACGGGCGCGGGCTCAGGCTTCCTGTTGGCGAAGGCGTTGGCGGGTTGAGCGGTTGTTGTGACGCGTCGAGCGTTGCAACGCTCAGGCCGAGCCTCTGCGGGGATCGCTTCGCCTCCCCAGAACTTCATTCGGCGGCCGCTGGCAGTGAAGCGTCGCCTGCTTGCGCGAGAATGAGCCTGGTCATGGTTTCAGCCAGATCTGACCCCACGGTGGCGATGGAGAGGTTGCGGCGCAGCGCGACGCCGTCGAACACAAGCATGAGGCCGCGCGCCAGCGAGTCGCTCTCGCGCTCGGATAGGGTCTCGCCCACGGCGTGACGCAGCATGGCTGCGACCTTTCGCTCTGTCCAATGCAGGAGATCGGGATTGTAGCGGTCGTTTGGCCGCGCGGTGGAGAGCGCCTGCACCAACGTCGTCGTGTGACCCGCTTCGTCCTCCGGAATGCGCCGCAGCAATCCGTCGACCAGTCGACGCACCTTGGCCATCGCCGTCTTTTCGCGCCGCACCGCCCTCTCCAGCCGCAGGATCTCTTTCTTCAGCCAAGGTTCGAACACCGCCAGCGCGAGATCGAGTTTGGAGGGAAAGTAGACATAGACATTGGAGGCGGCCGTGCGCGCATCCCTGGCTATCGCGCCGATCGTCGCGCGCAAATAGCCCTCTGCCGAGAAATGGAGGGATGCCGACGTCAGGATCGCCTCCCTGACGGAGTCGCGTTTGACCCTCATGGCACGGGATTGCCCCCATTTTCATAAGCGATTGCCGTTCGATATTGACAGCGCTGTCGGCCCGGAGTCAATCTGGCGCCAACGAACAATAGCATTGCAGGTCGAGGGCTCGCGGCCTGAGGAGGAGGCGTCATGACGGAAGCCGGAACGCGCGGTCAGGAACTCAATCCCGCCAAGCTCGCTCTTCTGTTCAAGAAGCAGTTCGAGCTCTGCAAGGTCGCGCCGGGCCAGACGGTGGCCGTCGTTTCCGATCTCGGCACGCGGCGCGAATACATCCAGGCTGCGTTCGCGGCGGCGGATGAGATCGGCTTCGATATCTATGAAATGTGCGTGAACATGATCCCGGGCTGGACCAAGGTCGGCGTGCCCACGATCGGCAAGTGCAAGGGCACGCTGGAGGCCCTCATGCACTGCGACATGGTGATGATCTTCCACGTGCCGCTGTTCGCCAAATGGTTGAAGCAGGTGATGAACAACGGCGTGCGCGTGCAGATGATCATCGACGCGCCCGACGATCTCGAACAACTGCAATCGCCGCCCGGCCTCAAGGAGGCGGTGCTGCACGCGCACCGCATCTATGAGAAGACCAAGACCGTGCGCGTCACCAGCAAGGCGGGCACGGACTTCAGCTATTCCTGCGGCGAATATCCGGTGATGAGCCAATATGGCATGGCCGACGAGCCGGGCCGCTTCGACCATTGGGGCGGAGGCCATATCCACACTTTCCCCAATGAAGGCAGCGCGCGCGGCAAGGTCGTCCTCATGCCGGGCGACATCGTGATCCTGCCCTATTGCCGCTATGTCGTCGATCCCATCCATTGCGTAATCGAGGATGGTCACGTCGTTGCGATCGAAGGCGGCGTCGACGCGACGCTGATGCGCGAATGGCTGAAGCGCGGCGAGGAATTCGCCGGCGACAAGGACCCCTACGCCGTGTCGCATCTGGGCTGGGGCTTCAACCCGCAATGCCGCTGGGATGCGATCGCCCTTTACGGCGACGCGCCGGAGCGCCATAGGGCCAACGCGCGATGCTTCCCCGGCAACTTTTTGTTTTCGACCGGACCGAATTCGCAGGGCGGCGGCAAGCGCACGACGCGCGGCCACTACGACGTGCCGATGCGCGATTGCACGGTCGAGCTTGACGGCAAGGCGGTCGTCGAGCAGGGCCGTTTGGTGGACCCGCTCATGATTGTCCCTGCGGCGCGGCGCGGTTAGAATGAAGTTCGCGGGGGCGTTTGACGTGAAGGCTCCACGGCCGGCGGTGTGGGAGAAGATCCGCGACCCCGGCCTGATGGCAGCGTGCATTCCCGGCTGCGACTCGATCGAAAAAGTGTCGGAGACGTCTTATCGCGCGGTGGTTGCGGTCAAAGTGGGACCGATCAGCGCGCGCTTTTCTCTGGTCGTCGACATCGTGCGCGAGGAGCCGCCGACGCGGCTGGTCGCGCGGGCGCGCGGCGAAGAAGGGGGCCGGGCGAGCGCGCTGAGTTGCGAGAGCCTGCTGAGCCTGACCTCGCTGGGCGAGGCGGGCACGCGCGTCGAGTACGAAGCGGATGTTGACGTGACCGGGCGGCTCGGCAAATTCGGCCTGGGAATTATGCGCAAGAAGGTGGAGCAGTTGAGCGAAGCCTTCGTCGCCGCCTTCCGCGGCCGCCTTGAACCAGCGGCGGCGGCATGAGCGCCTTCGTGCGCCATCCCGCCTCCGTCGAGGAGGCGGTCGGTTGGCTGGCCTCGATTCCGGGCGCGCTGCCCATCTCCGGCGGCGCGAGCCTGATGGCGATGATCAACGCCCGTCTGGTCGAGCCGAGTTGTCTCGTCAATCTCGAACGGCTGGAAGAATTGCGCGGTCTCAGCCTTCAGGCCGACGGGAGCCTGCGCATCGGCGCCATGACGCGGCACCGGGATATCGCCGGTTCGGCGCTTCTTGTCGGCGCGCATGTATTGTTGCGGCAGGCGGCCGCCGTGATCGCCAACCGGCCCGTTCGCAACATGGGAACAATCGGCGGCGCGCTAGGCCACGCCGACCCCGCCGCCGATTATCTCGGCCCCTTGCGCTGCCTCGACGCCGAGATCGAGATCGCGGGCCGCTCAGGCCGCCGGTCCGTCCCGATGTCCCAATTTATCCTCGGTTGGTACGAGACCGCGCTGGCGCCGGGCGAAATCGTCGTCGCGGCGCGGGCGCCGCCGCTCCCCGCCGGGGCGACGCTCTATCGCAAGGTGGCGCGCGTCTCGGGCGATTTCGCCACGATCTCCTGCGCCCTGCGGCTGGAAGAAGATGGGCGCGGGACCACGGCGCGCGCCGCCATCGGCGCTTGCGGCCCGGCGCCTTTGCGCAGCGAGACGGCCGAGGAGCTGCTGCGCGGCGGCCTGGGCGACGCCGAAGCGGTGGCGCGTTTCGGCGCGGCGCTACAGGCGCACGCCGATCCCATCGACGACGTACGCGGCTCCGCCGACTATCGCCTCAAGTTAATCCCGCGCGTGCTCGCCAGCGCGATCGCCGAGCTTACGGGGGCGGATCGTGGCTGAGGGCCTTGCGCTGATCGTGAACGGAAAGATCGCCCGCGTCGCGGTGGGCGGCGCCAAGACGCTGCTGAGCGCGCTGCGCGACGATCTGCGCGTGCTGAGCCCCAAGCGTGGTTGCAACCAAGGCGTTTGCGGCTCCTGCACCGTGCTGATCGACGGCGAGCCGCGCCGCGCCTGCCTCACGCTCGTCGAGCGCTGCGAGGGCGTGGACGTGCGCACGGTCGAAGGGCTCGCCAACGACAAGTTCATGCAGGCGCTCCAACGCGCTTTTGTCGTCAGTGGCGGCGTGCAATGCGGCTTCTGCACCCCCGGCGTGCTGGCCTCGGCGCGCGCGCTTCTGGCGGAAACGCCCGCGCCCGACGAGGGCGAAGTCAAAGCCGCGCTGTCGGGCAACCTGTGCCGTTGCACGGGCTATCGCACCATCGTCGAGGCCGTGCTGGCCGCCGCGAAGGAGGTCTCGCTGTGAGTTCCTTAGCGGGAAAGCGCTTCGTCGGCGCAACGGTCGGCCAATCGCCGCCGAAACTCGAAAACCTGGAGAAGGCGCTGGGCCGCGCCGAATATATCGCCGATCTCTATCGCACGAACATGGTTCACGCCGCCGCGCTCGGCTCGCCACACGCCCACGCCCGCATTCTGCGCTACGATGTCTCCAGGGCGCTGGGCGCCGAGGGCGTCGTCGCCGTCATCACCGGCGACGACGTGGGCGAAGGCCGGATGGGGGCTTTCATCAAGGACGAGCACGCGCTCGCCAAGGGCAAAGTGCTTTATGTCGGCGAGCCGGTCGCAGCGGTGGCGGCCGAGACCGAGGCGCAGGCGCGCGCCGCCTGCCTGCTGATCGAGGTCGAATACGAGCCTCTGGAGGCGGTGCTGTCGCCGCAGGAGGGTCTGGCCGAAGGGGCGCCGATCCTGCACGAGAAGCTCAAGGACTATTTCAAGGTTTTCGACGCGGGATCGGAAGGCAACATCGCGTCCCGCACGCGCCTGGAATGCGGCGACGTTGACGCGGCCTGGGCGCAATGCGACGTCATCGTCGAAGGCGAATTCACCACTCAGGCGCAGGCGCATGTCTCGATCGAGCCGTGCGGCGCCCTGGCCGAACCCGACGCCAACGGCCGCGTCACGCTATGGTCGGCCAACCAGTCCGTGTTCCGCGTGCAAGCCAATGTCTGCGAGTCGCTAGGCTTGCCGATGTCCAGGCTGCGCTGCCTGACGCCGCGCGTCGGCGCGGGATTCGGCAACAAGATGGAGCCGCATATCCAGCCGATCGCGGTGGCGCTGGCGCTGAAATGCGGCCGGCCGGTGAAGATGATCCTCTCGCGCGAGGAGGATTTCGAGATCGTGCGTGCGCGCCATCCCTTCCGCATTCGCATGCGCACCGGCGCGAAGAAGGACGGGACGCTGATCGCGCGGGAATGCGAGGTCTGGCTCGATTGCGGGGCCTATGCCGACGACAGTCCGGGCGTGCTTGGCTACGCCTTGATGATGGCGTCGGGCCCCTATCGCATTCCCCATGTCAGGAACCACGGGCGGCTCGTCTACACCAACAAACTGCGGTTCGGCGCTTTCCGTGGCTTCGGCAACCCGCAGGTCACTTTCGCCGGCGAACAGCAGATCGACGAGATCGCCGGGCGGCTCGGCCTCGACCCGTTCGAGATCAGACGCCGCAACATTTTGCGCGAAGGCGAGCCCTGGTTCGTCGGCGCGCAGGTCGCCTCGAATGGCTTGGCCGACTGCCTCGACGCGGTCGAGGCCGCGCGCGAGCCGCCTGTCGCCGCCCCCGGCAAGCGGCGCGGCTATGGCTTGGCCGTCACCGCGCATATTTCCGGGCTGCTGGCGACCGGCGCGATCGTGCGCATGCTTGAGGACGGGACCATCTCGCTCAATATCGGCGCGACCGACATCGGTCAGGGCTCCGACACCGTGCTGGCGCAAATCTGCGCCGAGACGCTCAAGGTTCCGCTCGACTGCGTCAGCGTGGCGAGCCCGGACACCGACGGCTCGCCCTATAATTGGGGCACGACCGCGAGCCGGGTCACCTACACCACGGGGCGCGCGGTCCACGCCGCCGCGGCCGATGTCGGGCGGCAGGCGCGCGAGCACGCCGCCGCGATGCTGGACGCGCCGCTCGAAAGAATCGAGCTGCGCGAGGGAGGCCGGGTCGGCGTGATCGGGGCGAATGCCGATCTGCCTTTCGCCGCCGTCTCCGCGCACGCCCATTGGGCGGTCGGCGGGCCGATAGTCGGGACCAAGACGCTGGTGTTCGAGCAGGCGACCGCCGACCCCAAGCGGGTCGTGACAGTCGGTCTGCCGTTTCCGCGCATCGGCGTCTTCAGCTTCGCGGCGCTCGTGGTCGATGTCGAGGTCGACGAGGCGACAGGACAGACCCGGGTGATCGAGGCCTGGACCGCCGCCGATGTCGGGCGCGCGATCAACCCTTTGTTGGTCAAGGTGCAGCTCGAAGGCGGCTTCGTCCAGGGCATGGGCTATGCGCTGTATGAGGAGATGGTGTGGGACGGGCCGCGCCTCGCCAATCCCTCGCTGATGGATTACAAAGTTCCGACTTCGCTCGACGCCCCGCATGCGATCCACGCCATCGTCGTCGAGCATCCCGAGCCCGACGGGCCGTTCGGCGCCAAGGGCGCGGGCGAGATCGGCATCAA
>JANYIH010000196.1 GCA_025358745.1 Hyphomicrobiales bacterium
GCCGTTTTTTTTTGCCGAAACGAGATCGACACCTTGGGGTAGCCGTTTTTTTTGCCGAAACGAGATCGACCCCTTGGGGTCGCCGTTTTTTGTCGGGGCCTTCAGCGCGCCTTCACCCACTCCCCTTCGTCGCCTTCGCGCCAATAGCTCACGCTCGCGCCCGCGCTCGCCAACGCCTTCCAGGCGAGCCGCGCGGCGGCCATCGTCTCTTCGTCGCGCGCGTCGAACAGCACGATCACCTGGCTCACCGCGTCGGCGACATATCGCGTCGATTCAGCCGGATTGAGCACCACTCGCAGGCCCGCGCCATTGGGATTTTCGTCGCCCGCCGTGAGGAAGATCGGCTGCGACGCCGCCTCGCCGTCGCCGGCCGTTCCATGCGGCAGGAAGCTGTCCTCGCGAAACGTCCACAAGCGCTCGTTCAGCGCGTCGCGCGCGGGCTGGTCGGCAGTTTGCACGACGATGCGCGCTCCCTTCGCCAACTCCGCCTCCAGGAGATCGGGCAGCGCCTGATCGAGGCGACGCCGCTCCAGATGGTGAAAGCGGAATTCAGGCACGGTTCAGTTGTCGGCGACGATGACGAAGGCGCGATCGATCTCGGTGTAGATCATCCCTAAGCCAATGCCGCCGGGCTCGTGCTGTTCCGTCTTGCCCGCGATATACACGTCGCCGCGCTGGCGCGAGGCCGACAGATATTCCTTTGCTTCGCCCGCGAGCCCGCGCGACGCGCTGCGCGCCTTGCCCCCGTCCCAGCCGAGCGCCGCGCGCAGGGCGATCTGTTGCAGGCGCTCGAACCCTTCCGCCGCTTTGCCACGCAGAGGCTCCAACACATGCGCCTCGAAACGCTTGAACTGGTCGCCCTGACAGGTCAGTGTGCCGTCGACGTCGGAGCGGGTGTTGATGTCGTAATTGATCGTGGTGGAGTGGATGCGCGAGACCACCAGCGCGCGCGAATAATCGAGGCCCAGCTCGCCCCCTTCCGCGCGCATCTTTTGCAGGAACGCGTCGCATCCCGGCAGCGCCGCCGCCGGCGACGCGCCGACCAATCCGGCGGCGAGCGCGAGAGCGGCGGCTGAAGCAAACCTCATCATGTCGACCTCGTCAGGACGCCTCTAGTCCTTTGTTTTAGCGTGATTTTTATCCGAAAACCGGCCTCCAGTTTTCGGAAATCCCGCTTAGCGTTCCTCGTAGTGATCCGCGACGAACCGGTCGAGCAGCCGGACGCCCCAGCCGGAGCCCCAGGACGTATTGGTCTCGGTCGCGGGCGAGGCCATGGCCGTGCCGGCGATGTCGAGATGCGCCCAGGGGATGTCGCCCACGAATCGCTTGAGAAAATGCGCCGCGGTTATGGAGCCGGCATGGCGGCCGCCGGAGTTTTTCATGTCGGCGAACTTCGAATCGATCAGTTTGTCGTAGGCCGGACCCATCGGCATACGCCACACCGTCTCGCCGGTCGCCTTGCCGGCCTGGGACAGACGCGCCGCCAACTCGTCGTCGTTGGAGAACAGGCCCGCGTTCTCGACCCCGAGGGCGACAAGAATCGCGCCCGTCAGCGTGGCCAGATTGATCATAAGTTTTGGCTTGACCGTCTCTTTGGTCCACCACAGCGCGTCGGCCAGCACCAGCCGCCCCTCGGCGTCGGTGTTGACGACCTCGATCGTCTGTCCGGACATCGAGGTGAGAATGTCGCCGGGCCGATAGGCTTCGGGCCCAAGCATGTTCTCGACCAGCCCGATCACGCCGACCACATTGGCTTTGGCCTTCCGCCTGGCCAGCGCGTGCATAAGGCCGACGACGCAGGCCGCGCCCGCCATGTCGCCCTTCATGTCCTCCATGCCGGCGGCCGGCTTGATCGAGACGCCGCCGGAATCGAAGCAAACGCCCTTGCCGATGATCGCCACCGGCGCCGATTTCTTCGATTTGGCGCCCTTCCAGCGCATGGAGACGAACCGGCTCGCCCGTGTCGAGCCCTGCCCGACCGCCAGCAACGCGCCCATGCCGAGCTTGGCCATCGCCTTCTCGTCGAGCACCTCGACATCGACGCCCAGCTTTTCCAACGCCTTGGCGTGATCGGCGAAGGCTTCGGGGTAAAGCACGTTCGGCGGCTCGTTGACGAGCGTGCGGGCGATCTCGACGCCCTCGGCGACGGACTCGCGATGGGCGTGCGCGCCGCGCGCGGCGTCGGGATCAGCGACCAGCATCGTCACGTCATGGACGGTTTTGCCGTTCTCCTCGCCGTCGGACTTCTTGGTCTTGTATTTGTCGAATTTGTAGCCGCGCAGGCGAAAGCCCAGCGCGAAATCGGCGGCGGCGGAAGCGCTCCATTCGCCCTCCGCGCCCTCAAACAGCACATGCACCACCTTCGCCTTGGGCAGACGGCCCGCGACATAACCGCCGAGATGGACGAAATCGACTTCTCCGTCCTTGGGCTCGACGCCGACGACCAGCAGCCGCTCGGCGGTCAGGCCAGCGGGCCGCACCAGATCCATCGCGCTCGACCATTTGCCCTTGAAAGAGAGCGTCTCGGCCGCTTCGCGCAAAAAGCTAGCCGCCCCAGCGACATGGGCGGCGGTCTTCGCGCCCATCTTCAGCCCGCCCGCGCAAAAGACGACCAGCGCCCCGGCGTCGGGAGCCGAGAACGGGGCGAAGGCGATTTTGACAGTGTCGGTCATGGGACTCCCGCACGGGCGCAGTGATTCCCGCGCACTCTTCGGAGCCTTTAGCGGCGCCGTCAACTGAAGGTTAAGCCCAGGGCGTAAACGATTTAACAATAGGTGTGTCCGTGGCGGCCTTGTCAGCGCCACGTCGGGCGTCTAGCGCAAGCCCTGGAGGCTGGCCTGCGCCGATGCTGCGTTTGCAACGATATTTGTTCCGCATGGTCGGCGTGGCGTTTCTCGTCAGCCTGGCCACGCTGACGACGATTATCTGGATCACCGGCGCCCTGAAGGAGATCAGTCTTCTCACCGCCAAGGGGCAGACGCTGCTGGTGTTTTTCGCCCTTACGAGCCTGGGTCTGCCGTTCCTCATCGCCGCCATCGCGCCGATCGCGCTGTTCGGCAGCGTGCTCTATTGTCTCAACCGGCTAAACGGCGACAGCGAGTTGATCGTGCTGAGCGCCTCCGGGGCCTCCCCGGCGGTCCTGCTGCAACCCTTCGTGCTGCTGTCGACGCTGGTGTTCGCCGGCTTGCTGGGCCTGCACACCATCGTCATTCCCTTCAGCTTCAACGCCGTCGACGAGATGTCGAAGCGCATCCACGCCGATTTCATCGCCAATTTCGCACGGCCGGGCGCGTTCAATCAGCTCGAAGCCGGCTTCATCTTCCATTATCGCGAGCGCGGCGCGGACGGCAGCTTGCACGGCGTGTTCATCCAGGACCGGCGTAATCCGCAGGAAATCTCGACTTTCATCGCGGAAGTGGGCGACTTGGTCGAAAAGAACGACGACGTCTATCTCGTCCTTCGCAAGGGCAGCGCGCAGCGCCCGAGCGCGGCCGGCGATTCCTCGCTCGTCACCTTCGAGGATTACGCCATCGACCTCAGCCAGTTCCTGCATCGCGGCGCCGATGCGTCAAAGCCGCGCCCGCGCAATCGCGACATCGGCGCGCTGCTGCATTTCGACGCGGCCGATCCCACGGAGAAACCGCTCTCCAATCTGGTGCGCGCCGAGCTTTACGAGCGGCTGACCAGCCCGCTCTACGCGATTGTCGCCGGCCTGATCGCGTTCGCGGCGTTGGGTCAGGCGCGCACGACCCGGCAAAATCGGGGCCTCGCCATTCTCGTCGCCATCCTCGTCTTTGCCGGAGTGCGCATTTTCGGCTTCGCCGACGCGCTGATGTTGCGCGGCAAGGGAACGGCGCCGCCGCCGAGCTGGTCGCTGATCGGCGCCTGGGGCGGCCCTCTGGCGGTCGCGGCGCTCAGCCTCGACGCGATCTTCACGGGGCCGGTCGCGCGGGCCGCCGCCAAGCTCAGGCGGCGGCGATGATCTTCGGCGTGCTGGGCCGCTATTTCGCGCGCCGCTTCGCCGCGACCGTGCTCAGCGTGTTCGCGGGCGTGCTGGGCTTGATCTTCACGCTCGATTTCGTCGACACGCTGCGGCGCGCCGGCGAGGCCCGCCAAGCAAGCGGCAGCCTAATCGCCTGGCTGGCGGTGCTGCACACGCCGATCGTCGCCGAACAGGCGCTGCCCTTCATTGTGCTGATCGGCGCCATGGCGGCCTTCCTCAATCTGTCGCGCCGGCTTGAACTGGTGGTGGCGCGCTCGGCGGGCGTGTCGGTCTGGCAGTTCCTTGTCCCCGCGCTCGCCCTGGCGCTGGCGTTTGGCGTGGCCGAAGTGGCGGCGTTCAACCCGCTCTCGACGACGATGAAACGCCACGCCGGCGCGCTGGAGGCAAAACTGTTCGGGGCCAACGCGCGAGACGCCGGCGGCTTCTGGCTGCGGCAAAAGACGGTCGACGGCCCCTCCATCGTCCATGTCGACGGTCGCGATCCCGACACCGACGAATTTATCGGCGTGGAAGCGTATAATTTTGGCCGCGACGGGATTTTCAACCAGCGCGTCGACGCCAGGACCGCCGTGCTGAGAGACGGCTATTGGGAGATGCACGACGCCGAAGTGGTGACGCCGGGCGACGATGAATCCCATGCGCGCATCTATCTGCTGGCCACCTCGCTGACGCGCGCGCAACTTTCGCAGAGCTTCGTGCCTCCCGACACGATTTCGTTCTACGGCCTGAAACCGCTCGCCGAGGAAGTGCGCGAGGCCGGGCTCGACGCCACGCCCTACCTGATGCGCCGCCAGCAATTGCTCGCGCTGCCCCTCTCGCTGGCGGCGATGACGCTGGTCGCCGCTTGCTTTTCATTAAGGCTGTTCCGGATGGGCGGGGTGCAGCGCATGGTTTTGGGTGGCGTGAGCGCGGGCTTCGTGCTTTATGTCGGCTCTAAGATCATTGGCGATCTGGGAAATGCCGGCCTGGTGTCCACCCCAGTCGCCGCCTGGTCGCCAGCCATCGGGGGCTGTCTGTTCGGGGTGTATTTGTTGCTCCACCAGGAGGACGGCTGATGCGTCGCGTCCTCGCTAGAAGTAACGGGGTGACCCTACGAGGCGGCCTTGCGCTAGCGCTCGCTTTGGCGTTTGCGCTGAATTTCGGCTCCGCCGCCCTCGCCCAGAATGTCCCGCCCGCCGCCGAACGCGATCCCGCCAAGCTCTATGTCGACGCCGACAAGCTCGTCTATGACAAGACGCGCGACATCGTCACCGCCGACGGCGCCGTGGTGCTCTACTACAAGAACCGCGTCCTGCAAGGCGATCACGTCGTCTACGACCGCAAGGCCAAGCGCGTGCGCGTCACCGGCCACGGCAAGCTGACCGACGAGCGCGGCGATGTCACCTATTCGCCGAAGATCGAGCTGACCGACGATTTCGCCGCCGGCTTCGCCGACACGGTGCAGATGATCGGCGCTGACAAGACGCGCTTCACCTCGCCGCGCATCGAGCGCTCCAACGATGCCGTCACTGTGATGCAGAAGGCTGTCTACACCGCCTGCGAGCCGTGCAAGACCCATCCCGAATGGCCGCCGCTATGGCAGGTGCGCGCCGGCGAGATTGTCGAGAACCAGGAAACGCACACGATCTATTTCCGCGACGCCTATTTCGACGCCTTCGGCATACCTATCGCCTACATCCCTTATTTCTCCGCCGCCGACCCGACCGTCACGCGCCAGAGCGGCTTTCTCACGCCCTCCTTCGTCAGCAAGAATTCGCTGGGACTGGGCGTCACGACGCCTTACTTCTTGGCGCTGGCGCCGAATTACGATCTGACCCTGTCGCCAAGCTTCTACACCTTGCAAGGGCCGTTTTTCGACGCCGAATGGCGCCACCGCACCGAGAATGGCGTCTATAGCGTGCGCCTGACCGGCATCGACCAGTTGCAGCCCAGGGAATTCGTCGCCGCCCCCTACGGCGCTGGCAATCTGCGTTTCCGAGGTTCGGCGGAGAGCAAGGGCGTGTTCGCGCTCAACGAGAACTGGACGGTCGGCTGGGATCTGACCCTGCTGAGCGACCGTTTCTATCTCAACGATTACCGTCTGCACGCGCTCGACTCGACGCAATACTTCTTCCAGGACGTCGTCAGTCAGGTCTATCTGCGCGGGCAGGCGGGACGGGGCTTCTTCGACCTCACCGGCTATTCGTTCCAGCCCACCACCGCTTTCCTTGACAGGCGGCAGGACCCGAACGCGATCCCGAGCTTCGATTTCCACCGCACTTTCGCACTCGACGCCGACCATTGGGGCGGCGTCGGCGGTGAGGCGACGGTCGAACTCAACGCCGCCAGCGTCACGCGCGAAGAGGCGCTGTATCAGTCCGTCGGCGCGCAGCGGCTCGATTCCGCCTATAGCCTGTATCAGGTGTGCGGCACGGGGCAGACGGCCGCCAGCTACGTCCCCGGCTCATGCCTGTTGCGCGGCATCGGCGGCGATTACACGCGCGGCGCCGAGCAGGTCTCCTGGGCCAAGAAGATCGTCGATCCGCTCGGCCAGGTGTGGAAGCCGTTCGCCTTCGAGCGGGTCAGCGGCGCGGCGACGCAACTCACCGACAGCACGTACAGCTACGCCAGCGCCAACGGAACGGCGATCATCCCCAATGGCGCGCAGCCCGCTTTCTTCGCCGGCCAAAGCTCGGGGTCTTCGGCCACCGGCATGGCCGGCGTCGGACTGGAATATCGCTTCCCCTTCGTGGCGGACACCCGATTTGGCCAGCAGGTCATCGAACCGATCGCGCAACTGATCGTGCGCCCGAACGAAGTCCTGCCGACCCTGCATCCCAACGAGGACGCGCAGAGCCTCGTGTTCGACGACACGACGTTGTTCAACTGGAGCAAATATTCCGGCTTCGACCGCGTCGAGGGCGGCACGCGCGCCAATTACGGCTTCCAATACACAAACAGCCTGCCGAGCGGGGGCCACCTCAATGTCGTGGCCGGCGAATCCGTACAGGTGGCGGGACAAAATTCCTATACGCTGCTCGACGCCACGGGAGTCGGTCTGCAATCGGGCCTCGACAAGCGCTGGTCCAACTATGTCGCCGGCGAAACCTTCCAGCCGACGGCGGCGCCGTTGACGCTCGGCCTCAAGCAACAGTTCGACCACGACACGCTGAGCCTGACCCGCTTCGACGCGATCCTGAGCGGGCGCTGGGGCGGCTTCGAGGGCAGCCTCGACTATGCCAAATACGCCGCCCAGCCGCTGATCGGTTATCCCTTTCAGCGCGAAGGCGTCATCACCAGAGGGGCGTACAGGTTCGACAACGGCCTTGTCGTCAGCGGCGGCCTGACGCTCGACATGTCGCGTCGCTTCTACGATCCGAGTTATGGTTCGCGCTTCTACGCCACGCAATACAATGTCGGCATCGCCTATACCGCCAACGCCTGCACGACGGTGAAGGTGGCGTATAACTCGACCCTCAGCGTGCCGCTCAGCACGACGCCCGGCGTGCGCGCCGCGCCGGCGATCCGCGACCAGTCGCTGCTGTTTGAAATCGACCTGCGCACGCTCGGCGACCTCAAAGCCTCCACCGGCGTGCAATGAACGGCGCGCCGCTCGCGCTCACCATGGGCGATCCCGCCGGCGTCGGCCTCGAACTCGCGCTATCGGCCTGGCGGCAGGGCGGCGTTCCGTTTTTCCTGCTCGCCGATCCGGAGCAGGTCGCCCGCATCGACCGCCGCCTCGGCCTCGCCACGCCCATCGAGATCACCACGCCCTCGCGCGCGGCCGCGGTGTTCGCCCACGCGCTGCCGATTGTCGCGCTCGCCGCGCGGGCCGACGCCGAGCCCGGCCGGTCCGACCCCGCCTGCGCGCCCGCGATCCTGGAATCGATCTCGCGAGCGGTGGGCTATGTCCACAGTGGCGAGGCGCGCGCGGTGGTCACCAACCCGATCGCCAAGAAGACGCTGTACGACGCCGGATTCCGCCATCCCGGCCACACGGAATTCTTAGGCGAACTCGCCGCCGCCTGGGGCGCGCCGGCCACGCCCGCGATGATGATCTGGTCGCCCCTGCTCGCCGTCGTCCCGGTGACGATCCATATCCCGCTGGCAGAGGTTCCCCGCGCGCTCACCCGCGCCAAAATCGAAACGACGGCGCGCATCGTCGAGCGGGAATTGCGCCAACGTTTCCGCATTGAAAGGCCCCGCATCGCGGTGGCGGGGCTCAACCCGCATGCCGGCGAAGGCGGCGCGATGGGGCGTGAGGAAATAGAGATAATCGCGCCGGCTATTGGAGCCTTGCGCGCCGAGGGGCTCGATATTTTCGGCCCCCTGCCCGCCGACACGATGTTCCACGCCCGCGCCCGCGAGAAATACGACGTCGCGTTGACGATGTACCACGATCAGGGCCTGATCCCGGCCAAGACACTCGCCTTCGACGAGGGCGTCAATGTCACGCTGGGCTTGCCGTTCGTTCGCACCTCGCCCGATCACGGCGCCGCGTTCGACATCGCCGGGCGGGGTGTGGCCGATGCGACCAGCCTCATGGCCGCGCTTAAACTTGCTGCGCGATTGAGCGCGTGAGCCTCGCCTATGACGGCCTGCCGCCGCTGCGTGAGGTCGTCGCCGCGCATGCAATCGGCGCGAAAAAGTCGCTCGGCCAGAATTTCCTGTTCGACCTCAACCTGACAGGCCGCATCGCGCGTGCGGCCGGGCCGCTCGAAGGCGTCACCGTCATTGAGATCGGCCCCGGCCCCGGCGGCCTCACCCGCGCGCTGCTGGCTGGCGGCGCGGCGAAAGTCGTCGCCATCGAACGCGACGCGCGCTGTCTGGCCGCGCTCGCCGAAATATCCGCGCATTGGCCGGGGCGGCTGGAGGTGATCGCCGACGATGCGCTGGCCGTCGACTACGCCGCGCTTGCGGCGGAAGCGACTGGCACGGTGCGCGTCTGCGCCAACCTGCCCTATAATATCGCGACGCCGCTGCTGGTCGGCTGGCTCGAAACCGAGCCGTGGCCGCCGTGGTTCGACCGGCTGACGCTGATGTTCCAGCGCGAGGTGGCCGAGCGGATCGCAGCGACCCCAGCCACGCGCGCCGACTACGGCCGGCTCGGCGTGCTCGCGGGGTGGCGGACGCGGCCAAAAATCCTGTTCGACGTGCCGCCCGCCGCCTTCACCCCGCCGCCCAAAGTCACCTCAAGCGTGGTGGAGTTGATCCCGCGAACCGACCCGGCGCCGTGCCGGCCGGGGACGCTGGCGGCGCTGACGCTCGCCGCTTTCGGCCAGCGGCGCAAGATGCTGCGCCAGTCGCTGAAAGGCTTCGCCGCCGCCCGCGGGCTCGACCTGCCTCAATGGCTGGGCGCGGCGGGTTTGGAGCCGACTGCGCGCGCCGAGGAGGCCAGCGTATCCGCCTTCGCCGCATTGGCGCGGGCCGCCGACCGGGAGCCATAGACGAGATCGCGCAACGCGCCGACGAGCCTCGAAGCGACTTCCCGAGCGGCCTCGCGATAGGGCGCGACGAATTGCTTGACGCGCGCATGCAGCGTCTCGAATTTCGCATAGAGATAGGCGAACCACGGCAGCGCCAGCAATTTCTCGCGCGTGATCTCGAAAATCACCGGCACCAGCAGCAACCCGAACACTTTCATCAGCACATAAAGCGCGATGCCGGCGAACAGATGCCCCGTCGCCATCATCACCACACTGATGAAGGCGCCGAATTCCGACACCGCCAGCGGGATGCCGAACAGCAGCACCGCGAAGATCGCCGGGGCCCGGTTGACGACGCGCCGCGCCGCGTCGCGAAACCGCTCCCACGGCAATAGTGCGGCCACAAGCCCCGCCAGCACGACCAGTTTGCGCCAGACCCAGGTCTCGAACAGAAACACGATCGCCAGTGGCAGGGCGGCTAGACGCGAGGGTCGGTGGTCGAAATCGTGCAAGGTTGCGGCCTCGGGCGGTTAGATCGACGCCTGATATAGCCGCTTCGCGGCGCCTTTGCGGTGAATGGGCCACAGATCGGCGCGCTGTTGCAGGAATAAGACACCTCGCCGTCGTCGCGGACGGGACGGATAATCGCCCCATTGCGGCCATCAACCCTCTGTTAACCAGCCGGCGCGAAGGGCGGGCCTATCCGGCCGCCGTAACGCGCGATCAAGGTTGACGGAACGTTGCCTTAACGCGCGATTCGCTAAACCCTCGCGGTGGGGGCGCGGTAAAAGCGTCGAGGAGTTACGCCACATGTCCTATATTGCACTCCGGCGTCCGCCAGTTCTGGCCGTGCTGGCTATGGCGCTGGCGCTCGGCGCCTGCGCCAAGAACACAGCCGAAAGCGACCCGATCAACGGCGCGGCCTATGGCGCCGCCGGACCTGGCAGCATCCAGGAATTCACGGCAAGCGTCGGCGACCGCGTGTTCTTCGACACCGACCAGACCGATCTCAACGCACAGGGCGAGGCGACGCTCGCCAAGCAGGCGGAGTGGTTGAACCGCTATGGCCGTTACAATTTCACCGTCGAGGGTCACGCCGACGAACGCGGCACGCGCGAATATAATTTCGCGCTCGGCTCGCGCCGCGCCGAATCGGTCAAGAACTATCTCGTCGCCCACGGCGTCGCCGCCTCCCGGATGCGCTCGATCAGCTATGGCAAGGAGCGCCCGGTCGCCACCTGCGACGACATTTCCTGCTGGTCGCAGAATCGCCGCGCGGTAACGCTGTTGAACGGCGCGGCGGGAAGCTGAGCCGGCGCCGGCGCGCCCGCTCTTCGCCTTCATTTTGGCGAGGATGCGGCGCTATGCTAGGGCGCGTTTGGGTATTGATGGGGGTAGCCAAGTGAAAGCCGGCCGCGTTTCGCGCGTCTTAAGCATGGGCGTGCTGGGCTTTGCGCTGCTGAGCCAGAACGCGCCGGCGCAGGACTGGAACCGTCCGCCGTCCGACCTGCCGGAGGATTCCCAGAGCGAGCGCGGCGCGCTGGCGATGCGGATTGACAGGTTGGAGGCGGCGCTGCGCCGCGCCACCGGCCAGATCGAGGAATTGCAGAACGACAATCGCAAGCTTGCCGATCAGGTGCGCAAATTCCGCGAGGACGTGGAGTTCCGCCTGTCCGGCAAATCGGGCGAGGCGCCCCTGCCCGCCCCGACCACAGCCGCAGCGAACCCGGAGCCGACGCGCGCCGCCCGCAAGGCCGACGCGTTCGATCCCGCCGCCAATCCCAACGCGCCCGGCGCACCCAGGCAGATCGGCTCTTCCGCGCCAAGCGCGCCGCTCACGCTTTCCTCGCACGCCGCCGACGAACCGTCCGCCTTCAAGCCGTTGCCGACGCCCATTCCCGAAAGACAGGCCAAGGCCGAGGAGGAGCCGAATTTCGTGCCCAGCGGCGTGCCGTTCTCCGATTCGAAGGAGCAGTTCAAGGCCGCTTTGACCGCCTACAAGGCGGGGCAATATTCGGATGCGGAGGCCCTGTTCAAAGCCTATCTCGCCGCCAACAAGGGCGCCGCCAATTCGGCCGACGCGATCTTCTACATCGGCGAAACCTACATGCAGCGCGGGCGTCCGCGCGAAGCGGCGGAACAATATCTGAAGGTCTCGACCGAATATGCGAAATCCGCGCGCGCGCCGGAGAGCATGTTGCGGCTGGGGCTGGCGCTCGCCAAGCTCGGCAATAACGAGCAGGCCTGCGCGACCTTCGTCGAGGTCGGCAAGCGCTATCCCACCGCCTCGCCGAATGTGAAGAAATCCGCCGACCGCGAGATCGCGTCGCACCGCTGCTCGTGAAAGCCACGCCGCTCGACGCGCTCCGCGACGAGCCCGCGCTGCTGCTCGCCGTGTCCGGCGGCCCGGATTCCACAGCCCTCCTCTTGATGGCCGCCGATTGGGCGGGAGGCCCCCGCCTCCACGCCGCCACCGTCGATCACGGGTTGCGCCGGGAAAGCGCCGCCGAAGCCGTAGCCGTCGCCGCGCTCGCGGCCAAACTCGGCGTTCCCCACGCGATTCTGCGCTGGGAAGGCGAAAAACCCGCAACGGCGTTGCAGGAACGCGCGCGCGACGCCCGTTACGCCCTGCTGGCGCAGGAAGCCCGCCGCGTCGGCTCGCCGGTCGTCGTCACCGCGCATCACCTCGAAGATCAGGCCGAGACCGTGTTGTTCCGTCTGGCGCGAGGATCGGGGCTGGCGGGCCTTGCCGGCATGGCCGCGCGCAGCCGGCGAGACGGAATCGAGATCGCAAGGCCCTTGCTGGGGCTTCGCAAGGCCGAACTCGCAGCATTGTGCGAGGCGCGCGGCGCGGCCTTCGCCAGTGACCCCTCCAACGCGGATGCGCGCTTTGCCCGTCCGCGTCTGCGTGCGTTGGCCGACGCGCTGGCGGGAGAGGGGCTCGATCCCGCCGCGCTCGCTCGTCTCGCGCGCCGCGCCGGGCTGGTCGAGGAGGCGCTCGCGCGCGCCACTGACGCCGCCGAGGCGCGGCTGAACCTCTGCGTATCCGGCCGATGCGACGCGCCCGCGCTCGCCGCCGAGCCGGCCGAAATCGTGCGCCGCCTGCTGACGCGCGGCGTCGCCCGGGTCGGGGGCGTCGATCCCGCCCGGCTGCCGCTGGTGGCGATGGAGCGGATCTCGGCAGAGTTGCTCGACGCCGCCTCACAAGGGCGCCGCTACGCCGCCAATATCGGCGGGGCGCTGATCGCCTGCGACGGCAGCGAGGTGACGCTGGCGCCCGAGCCGCCGCGTCACGCCCGCGCCGTGCGACCCGTCAGCGCGATGCCGGCGATCACCAGCGCCAGCCCGATCCAGGCGGTGAGCGCGATCCGCTCGCCCAGGAAGATCGCGCCGAGCAGCAGGCCGACGAACGGCACGACATAATTGTTGAGCGTGGCGAAAGCCGCGCCCCGTCGCACGACCAGCGTGAAATAGAGGAAATAGGCCAGCGCCGTGTTGAACAGGCCGAGCGCCAGCATGGCCTCCAGCGAAGGCGTGGGGATCGCCGCCAGCGCCGCCAGCGATCCGCCGTTCCAACGCCAGACCGCAGCTAGCGCCAGCGCCGAAAGGCTCATCGAGGCCGCCGCCGCCGTGGACGGACCGACCTCGCGCGAGGCCTTGCGCGACAGCGTCGCGCCCAGGGCGTAGCCGAAAGCGGCGATGAGCCCCTCCCCCCGGCCGAGAAAACTGGCGCCCGCTTGCGGCGGGCCGACGCAAACGGCGACGCCAACGAGCCCCAGCGCCAGCCCCAACAGGGAAAGAACCGTCCACCGCGGTCCCTCCCCGAACCATCGCGACAGCGCGAAAGCGAAGATCGGCGCCGCGCCCATCATCAGCGCCAGTTCGCCGCTGCTGATCCGTCGCGCCGCGTCGCCCATCAGCACGAACGGAATCGCCTGCCCCGCCGCCGCCATGCCGGCCAGACGCAACCAGAGGCGCAGGCCGCGCGGCCAGCGACGTTCGAGCGCCAGCGCCAGCGCCCATAACAGCAACGCGCCGATGCCGACGCGCGCGAACGCAAAGCTCAACGGATCGAAGCCGCGCGCGGCGATGGCGATCAGCAGAAACGACGAGCCCCACAGCAGGGACAGGAAGCCGAGCAGGAAATAGGGCAAGATCTCGCCTAGCTCGCGCCCCGTTCCCGCGCCAGCACCCGCCAGCGCGAATTGATCTCGTCACGGTCGACATAGGCGCCTTGCAGATGCCGCGCCCCCGATTCGGGGTCGAATTCGCGCCGCGCGTGCAGCACGCGGCGATTGTCGAACGCCCACATGTCGCCCGGCTTCATGCGCCGCTCGATGGTGAATCGCGCGTCGCGCGTCATGGCCTGAAACAGCCGCAACGCCGCATAGATCTCGCCCATCTCGTCTTCGGGCGCGTCGATCGGCCCGCGCAGGAAATTGGCGAACCGGACTTCCTCGATCTCGCCTTCCGCGTCGAGCGCCAGAATCGGTGCGCTCCAGCGATAATCGGTGCGGCTGTCGCGGTTCCAGAACGCCATCGGCGCGGTGGCGAGGACGCCGAAAGCCTCGGGCGCCTCGCGCCGTATCGCCTCGCCGATGGCGAACCCGTCGACGAACACGCTCTCTCCACCCGTCGCGTCATTGACGAGGCAATGCAGGAATTGCACGCCCGGCTGCAATTCGCGCGTCGGCAAATCCGTGTGCGGCGGCAGGTTGACGCTGGTATAGGCCGCGCTGTCGGCCTGCGGCTTCGACTTCACGTCGAACACACGGCCGAAATTGGTCTCGCGCAGATGCGAGATGCGGCCGATCGGTTGCAGCAGCGCCTCGTGTTCGACCGGCACGACGGTGACGAGGGTCAATCCGGTCGAGCGCAGTTGGGAAAGCCACGCCAGCAGCGCGGCATCGTCCGCCATCAGTTCGGCGCAGGCGAACGCCTGCACGTGGTGGTCGCCGCCCCAAACGACCGACTTCTCCCGCGCCCGCCCCCTTTCGCGCCGCGACGCCTCGTCGCCCGCATGCGCCCGGAGCCAGCCCGCCTCATAGCGGCTGCGATGGCCGTCCGACCAGACCACGTCGAGCCCGCCGTCCTTTGCCTGCGCGTCGGCGACATCGAGGTCTTGCGGCGCATCGACGATCTCGAACACCTGCTCGCGCGTCAGCGCGAGATAGCACTTCGCGCAGGGGCAATTGTCGCGCAGCCAGAACCTGTGATGGCGCGTGCGCCGCCCGTCGCTCCAGATCAGCGCGACGCCGTCCGTCTCGCGCTCGGCGCGCTCGATCGCGTGCGGGGTGGAAAAGGTTCGCCAATCGGCGATGAATTCGGCGGTCACTTGCCCTCCCTCCCGGATTTCGATTGTGACCCATGCGCCTGCGACAACCATCGCTCGACTTTGAGCCCAAGGTCAGGAAGTTCTTCTTGTACGGTTCTCCAATCGACATCGAGCTTCACATCGAAATAGCCGTGCGCGAGCGTGTTGCGCATACCGATGGCTTTGCCTAGCGGAAAATCTGGATATCGCTCGATGAATTTCGGATCGGCGCGCAGGATGTTGCGCGCCGCTTCGCCGACGATCTCGAGATTTCTGATCGTCGCGTCCTGCGTCAACCGGTCGGCGCAGAAGGCCTCCCAATCCATTGCGCTGACGTATTTCGCTATTCTTGCGATCGCCTCGCTCATATGGTCGAGGTAGTCGGGAATGCGCAATTCCTTTTTCATATCGGCACGGCTTCCGCTAGGACGCGGCGCTTCAATGTTTCGGGCAAGGCGTTTGCCGTGACAACATCGACGCGCACGCCGAGCAATTGCGAAACGCCGAACTGAATGCCTCCCAGATCGAACAGGCTCATGCCGCTGACGGGATCA
>JANYIH010000237.1 GCA_025358745.1 Hyphomicrobiales bacterium
GTCGTCGTCGAGCCCAAGCCGGCGCCCTAAGCGGGCTATTGTTCGAACACAGGCATAAAAAAGATCGCGCCACATGACAGCTTTGGATTGGGGCGCGATCGCCCAGGCCGCCGCCGACATCCGCGCCAACAAAGCGCCACCGACGTTGGCCGGAATCGATGCGCCCAACCTCGCCGCGACGTTCGATCATCTGCAAGCCGTCCTCCCCGAGTGGATCGCCGCGCTCAAGGCGCATCAAGGCGTGCTGACGGGCCTGGGCGACGTGCTGGCGGCGATGAGCAAGGCCGGCGTCCCTCACGCCGCCGAAATCGAAACGGCCGTCGTCGCCCTCCCCGGAGCGCTGGAGACGGCCGATCGATGGCTGCCATGGATATTGCCGTTCCTGGGCGGTGGCGCCGACGGGCCTTTCGGCGCGGCCGCGACCGGAATCCCTGGCGGCTTTCCGGGCGCGCGCGGACATGTTTGACGGATTCGCGATGATGGATTGGGTCGCCTGGATCAAAATCATATTGGCCGCGACCGGCGCCACATTGATCGCCGCCGCACAGCAAGTCGAGCCGTCCGAGGCCGTGTGGATCATGTCCCTCGCCGGCGGTTTGCTCGGTGTCGCCATTGGCGAAGATAAATCGATTCGAACCATCGTCACCCACGCGGCCCTGGGGATTGCCGTCGCCATCGCAATGGCGACGATCGCCGAGTTCTTGGTTCATTTCCTGAGGGCTCCGATAGCTTTCTTTTCAGCACTGTTCGGCGCGAACATGACGGTCGCCATCAACAAGGACATCGAGAAATACGGCCCGAGTGCGTTGCTGCCTAAATGGTTCAAACGCCGGGACGGGTTATGATGTTGGATTTTCACGCCTACGCGTCTAGTTTTATGGCGCCGAAGAGCTGGGCGACGTTGGAGTTCTGGTTGTTTTTTGCGCTCGCGATCGGCTGTTTATGGCAACTTGTGCACGTTGATAAATTCGACATCGATGGCACAATCGAGCGTGCACTTGGCCGCATCGGCCTGGTAGGGCAAGCCACCATTTCCGTTGCTGGCGTCAGCGACTCATTTATTGCGGACCTCCCCAGGCCGCTGTTTATTCTCTACGGCGTGTCGACGCTCTTGATCCAAGCTTCAACGGCCATGAGCGGGTTTCGGAAAAAGGCGGCGCGCTCGACATGCTGACCGCCTTCGCGTTCTTGTGCGCCATGACCGCGGCCGCTTGCGAGCGCGAGGCGGTGGCGCGCGCCGTTGTGGGGTAGGGGCTGACGCCAAATGGCTGTCTCGCCGACGGCGAGGCGGGTGCGGCGGCCAATCCGACGCTGACGCCGCGGGATGGCGACCGCCTGGTTATCGCCTGCCGGCGCTGCGCGCCGGCGAACTAAGTCTACGCCTCACATGCGAAAGCCCCGCCCGCCCCGCGCCGGCGGGGCTTTTTTTGTGTTTAGGGCCGGTTTGCGTTTATGCCCAGTTTCGGGGCAGTTCCGGTTCAGTTTGCGGAAAGTGAACGCGTCGCGAACCGCCCGCCCGGATTTCGCCCGATCGAGCGCGCCATGTTCTGCTTGCGTTCGCGCGTATTTGCCGAGAGACGCGGCCTCTATTTCTTCTAAGTGATTGATTTCATGGTGGGCGATACAGGGATCGAACCTGTGGCCCCTCCCGTGTGAAGGGAGTGCTCTACCGCTGAGCTAATCGCCCGCCGACGCCCCCTCTAAGCCCCGCGCCGGATCTAAGTCAAGGCGCGGACGGCCGCGTCGAGCGCGTCGAAATGGGAGACCACCCGGTCGGGGCCAAGCTGAGCGACGGGCGTATCGGTATAGCCGAAATCCACGGCGACGACCGGTATCCCGGCGGCGCGGGCGGTGCGGATGTCGGTCAGGGAATCGCCGATCATCACGCTGCGATCGAGCCGACCACCGGCCCGCGCGACCGTCTCCCGCAGCGGCCTGGGATCAGGTTTGGCGACGCCAAACGTGTCCTGTCCGCAAACGAAGACGAAGCGGTCGCGCACGCCGAGTTTTTCGAGCAGCAGGTTGGAGGAATATTCGAGCTTGTTGGTGCAGACGGCGAGCCGCCAGCCCGCCGCCGCGAAACGGTCGAGGCAGGCCTCGACGCCGGGAAACAGCGTCGATTTGTCGGCGATATGCGCATTGTAGAAGTTTAAGAACTCGACGAACAGCGCGTCGAGCCGCGCCTTCGTCAAGTCGCGCTCGGCGCGCGCATAGCCACGCTCGATCAGCGCGCGCGCCCCCGCGCCCAACATCGAGCGCGCGGCCTCGACCGGCACGGGGGCGATTCCATCCCCCGCCAGCACGAAATTGAGCGCGTCGATCAGGTCCGGCGCGGTCTCGGCGAGCGTGCCGTCGAGATCGAATACGATCGTCAGCGACATCAGCGCAGCGAGGCGGTGAAGGTCTGGATTTTTTTGCAGGCTTTTTCCAGATTGGCGAGCGAAGTCGCGTAGGAGATGCGCAGATTCGGCCCTTGTCCGAAGGCCGAACCGTGAACCGTCGCCACCCCCTCCGCCTCCAGCAATTGCCCGACAAAATCCTCGTCCGTGCCGATCACCTTGCCCGAGGGCGCGGTGCGGCCGATCGCCCCGGCGCAGGAGGGATAGACATAGAAGGCGCCCTCCGGCTTCGGACAGGTCAGATATTTCGCCTGGCCCAGCATCGACACCACCAGATCGCGCCGCTCCTCGAACGCCTTGCGGCTGCGGGGAATGAAATCCTGCGGACCGTTGAGCGCCTCTACCGCCGCCCATTGCGCGACCGTGCAGGCGCCCGAGGTCTGCTGGCCCTGCACCAAATCCATCGCCTTGATGAGTTCGGCCGGGCCGGCGGCGTAGCCGATGCGCCAGCCGGTCATGGCGTAGGCTTTTGAAACGCCGTTCATGGTCAACGTGCGCGGCTTCAAGGCCGGCTCAACCTGAACCGGTGTGGTGAATTCGAAGTCGCCATAGACGAGGTGCTCGTACATGTCGTCGGTCAGCACCCAGACATGGGGGTGTTTCATCAGCACGTCCGTCAACGCCTTCAGCTCCGAGCGGGTGTAGGCCGCGCCCGACGGGTTCGAAGGCGAGTTGAGCACCACCCATTTGGTCCTGGGGGTGATGGCGCGCTCAAGGTCTTCGGGGCGCAGCTTGTAGCCGTCCTCGATCCGGGTCGGCACGATTTTCGGCTCGCCCCAGTTGATCGCCACCATTTCGGGATAGCTGACCCAGAACGGCGCGGGGATGATCACCTCGTCGCCCGGGTTCATCGTCACCAGAAAGGCGTTGTAGAGGATCTGCTTGCCCCCCGTGGCGACAATGGTGTCGGAGGCCTTGTAGTCGAGCCCGTTCTCTCTGCTGAATTTGGCGGCGATCGCCTCGCGCAGCGGCGGGATGCCGAGCACGGGCGGATACTTCGTCTCGCCGCGGCGGATGGCGTCTATGGCCGCATTCTTGATGTTGTCGGGCGTGTCGAAATCCGGCTCGCCGACCGTCAGCGAGATGACGTCGCGGCCGCTCGCTTTCAGATCGCGCGCTTTCTGCGTCAGCACCATGGTCGCAGAGGGCTTTACGCGATTGAGCACATTGGCGAGAAAGGCCATAGGAATGTCCCGATAAACGCGCCGGGAACGGCGCCGGCGGGGAATAGCCTTTGCGTGGCTGAGCTTCAAGCGCGACAAGCGGATTTGGAGTAGGCCGATAGCGCCGGCGCGCTAAATACGGGACGAAGGACGTGAGCGCGAAAACTCCCGGTAAAATCCGTATCGGCATTGGCGGTTGGACCTACGAGCCGTGGCGCGGTGCGTTTTATCCCGACAAGCTGCCGCAGAAGCGTGAACTGGAGTACGCCAGCCGGCGGCTGACCTCGATCGAGATCAACGGCACGTATTACGGATCGCAGAAGCCGGAGAGCTTCGCCAAATGGCGTGACGAAACACCCGATGATTTCGTGTTTTCGCTTAAAGCCCCGCGCTTCGCCACCAACCGGAAGACGCTCGCCTTGGCGGGCGAGTCGATCGATCGCTTCTTCGCCGGCGGGGTCATGGAGCTGAAGGAGAAGCTCGGCCCGATCAACTGGCAGTTCATGCCGACGAAGACATTCGACCCTGAGGATTTTTCTGCGTTTCTGAAGCTGCTGCCGAAGTCGGTGGAGGGGCGCCATCTGCGCCATGTCGTCGAAGTGCGCCACGAGAGTTTCCGGACGCGGGCGTTCGTCGCGCTGGCGCGCGATCACAATGTGGCGATCGCGATGGCGGGGGACAGCGATTATCCTGAGATCGCCGATCCGACCGCGTCCTTCGTCTATGCGCGCATCATGGGCACGAGCGAGCGCCCTCGCCTCGGCTACCCGCCGAAGTCGATCGAACTCTGGGCGAAGCGTGCGCGGGAATGGGCCGAAGGGAAGGCCCCGGACGGACTCCCCTACATTGACGAACCTGCCGCACGGACGCCACGCGATGTTTTTCTCTATGTCATCAGCGGCTGCAAGGCGAAGAATCCAGCGGCGGCGATGGCGTTGATCGCCGGCGCACTGTGACGGCGAGACGCTAAGCTACTCGCTAGCCCGTGTCCCGCGCCAGCGCCATCGCGGCGGCGCGGACGAGATGGGCGCGCATGGCTGCTGCGGCGGCTTCCGGGTCGCGGGCGGCGATCGCGGCGGCCAGCGCGCGATGCTCGCGGACCGAGGCGGCCAGCACATCCGGCGTCAGCACGTCGCCGACCTGCGCCATGATGAGGGGGAGTTGCAATTTGAGCGCGAGATCACGCAATTGCGCGTTGCCCGCCAGCGTCAGGATCGCATCGTGGAATGCGTTGTTCTCGGCCAGATAATCGCAGGGGATGCGGGGCGCCCGAGAGTAGATCGGCGCGATCGCCGCTGCGAAACGGCCGCGCGCCTGCGCGTCGTCGGATTGGGCGGCAAGCTGAGAGGCCAGCGATTCCAGCGCGATGCGGATCTGGAACAGTTCGGCGATTTCCTTGGCGCAAAGCCGGCGCACCAGGGCGCCGCGATGGGGGACATGGTCGATCAGGCCCTCGGCGGCCAGCCGCCGCAGCGCCTCGCGCACCGGTCCGCGACTGACGGCGAATCGCAGAGTCAGATCGCTTTCCACCAGCCGCGCGCCCGGCGCGAGTTCGCGCGTCAGGATGGCGTCGCGAAGCCGCTCGACGATGTGAGCGACCGTCGCGCCGTGCGCGGGCGCAGCGCCCGATTCGAGAGCGTCGGTCACGGATAGGTCCATGAACTTCAAGCGCCGAGGGAAGCGGGGCGCAAGCTACCACATTTCGCGCGCCGCCCAAGGTCCATTGACGCGTCAGACTAATTGTCCTACAATTTTAGCAAGGGTTCGCAGGGAGTGGGCGCAGCCATGATGATCGGCAAGCGGGGCGCGGCCACGACCGCGATCTCCGTCGCGCGGGCAAACCGGGTGACCGTGCGCGGCCGCGATCTCGCCGGCGATCTCATGGGCGGGATGAACTTCACCGAGTTTTTCTTTCTGCTCTGCACCGGCCGCGCGCCGACCGAAAATCAGCGTTTCTTTCTCGATCTCGCCCTGATCGGCATCGCCGAACATGGGTTGACGCCTTCGATCCAGGCCGCGCGCATGACCTTCGCCGCCGATCCCGCCGCCTTGCAGGGCGCCGTGGCGGCGGGGGTGCTGGGTTGCGGCACGGTCATCCTCGGCGCCGCTGACCTTTGCCGCAAGCTGATCGAGGAGGTTCTGGCGGCGGTCGACGCCGGCGCCGCTTTACCCGAGGCCGCGCTCGCCAGGGCGCGTGCGCTGCGGGAGGCGCGGCTTTCCGTCCCCGGCTACGGCCATCCCCTGCACAAGCCGCTCGACCCGCGCGCCGAGCGCATGATCGCGCTTGCCCAACAGCGTGGCGCCGCCGGGCGCGCCGTCGCCGCCGCGCTCGCAATGACCAAGGCGGTCGGCGAAGTCTGGGGCAAGCCGCTGCCGATGAACGTCTCGATGGCGATTGCGGCCACGTTGATGGACGTCGGCGCGCCGGCGTCGCTGGTGCGCGGCATTCCGATCCTCGCCCGCACGGCGGGGCTGATCGCGCATCTGGGCGAGGAAGCGGAGATTCCGATCGGCTTCCTGCTCGCCGCCAAGGGCGAAGAGGCGATCGAGCACACCGCCGAGGCCGGCGCGCCATGATCGAGCCCGAGATCGAATCCGCGCCGTGGGAAGGCCAGGCCGCGCAGGATGCGCCGGTCTATCTCAAGCAGATCGAGCATTTGTTCGACCGCTCAGGCTTCTACCGCGACAAGCTTTCGCGCAGCGGTTTCGCCAACCCGCGCGCGGTCGGCAGGCTCGATGAGATCGCCAAGCTGCCCTTCACCGAGAAAGACGAATTGCGCCAGTCGCGCTCGCGCGAGGAGCCGATTGGAACCCATTGCACCGCGCCGCGCGAGGAGATCGTGCGCATCTATTCGACCTCGGGCACGACGGGTACGCCAAGCTACATTCCGCTGACGGCGGGCGATCTCGAAGTCTGGATTCGCACCTCCTCGCGTTCCTACGCGGCGTCGGGCGTGCGGCGCGGCGAGCGCGTCGTCTCGACCTATAACGCCGGGCCTTTCGTCGCGGGCGCGGCGCTGGCCTCGTTCGACCGACTGGGGCTGTGTCATATTCCCATCGGCACCGGAAACACCGAGCGGCTGATGACGGCGATCGACCTCTTGCAGCCGACGGCGGCGGTGATGACGCCCTCTTACGCGCTGCATCTGGCGGAATGGGCGCGCCAGCGCGGGATGGATCTGGCCGCCTCCAGCGTGCGGCGCTTGCTTGTGGCGGGCGAACCGGGCGGCGGCGAGCCGACGATGCGGGCGCAACTAGAGGCCGCCTGGGGCGCTGTTGTCACCGAGGCGATGGGCATCGGCGACATTTCGATCTCGCTATGGGGCGAATGCGAGCAGAAGGCGGGCATGCACTTCAGCGGCCGCGGCTTCGTGCATTTCGAACTGATCGACCCCGCGACCGGCGAGCCCGTACCGATGGTTGAGGGCGCGACGGGCGAACTCGTGCTGACGCATCTGGTCAATCGCTCGACGCCGCTGCTGCGCTTCCGCACCCGCGATCATGTGCGGCTCAGCGTCGCGCCTTGCGCCTGCGGGCGCACCGCGCCGCGCGTGCGTTGTATCGGGCGCACCGACGACATGCTGATCGTGCGCGGGGTCAATGTGTTTCCCTCCGCCGTGCGCGAGATCGTCAACGAGTTCGTGCCGGCTGTCACGGGCGTGCTGATGATCCGTCCGCGCGAGAAGGGCGTCAGGCAGGAGCCGCCCTTGCCTATCACGGTGGAAACCGCGCAAGGCGCCGACATCGAGGGGCTGGCGGAGCGCATTCGCGCGCGCCTGCGCGAAAAGCTGGTGTTCACGGCCGAGATCGCGCTGGCGCCGGCGGGGACCTTGCCGCGCAGCGAATATAAGTCGAAACTGATCGAGAAGCCCTGAGGAGGAATGCGATGGAGAAGCTGCAAACTCAAGGGCTGCATCACATTACGCTGGTCGGCGCGGATCGCCAGACCTCGATCGATTTCTGGGAAGGGCTGCTCGGCATGCCCTTCATCTTCGAGCAACCCAATCTCGACAATGCGGGCGAGAGCCACATCTATTTCGATCCCGGCGACGGGCGCCTGATCACCATCTTTACGCGCGAGGATCGCAAGCCCGTGCAGCGCCGCACGCCGACCGAACCCGGCTGCGTGCATCACATCGCTTTCAATGTATCGCGCGCCGTGTTCATGCAAGCGGTCAAGCGGCTCGATGCGCGGGGGATCAAACATACCGGCGTGCGTGACCGCCACATCTTCGACGCGATCTATTTCGAGGACCCGATGGGGCTGTTGATCGAACTCTCCTGCTACAAGTTCGACCCCCCCGTCGGCGCGACGCATGCCGATGTGCTGATCGAGGCGCATCTGTTGCGAGTGGAACGGGGCGACCGCGAGATTCACGAGGTTCATCTGGCCGACGCCATCGAGCGGATCGTCGCGCGCTCCGCCCGCTCTCTTTCAAACGATCGCTCGCCAAAGAACCCTTACGCGAACTAAACTTCTACCGGGAGAAACGCCATGTCTGCAATCAAACTACACGTCATCAAGCCGAGCGTGAACAACATGACCGCGCGCGTGTTCGTGCGCGCGGCGCGGCTCGACTTCACCGAGGACGACGCCTACGGCAAGACCCGCTCGCCGGAATTCCTGGCCAAGAACCCGGCCCATCTGACGCCGATGATGGAAGGCGACGGCCTGCCCAAGGGCGTGATGTTCGAGAGCTGCGCGATCATGCAGTATCTGTGCAACCATCATCACCTGCATCATTTCTATCCCACCGCGCCGGCCGAGCGCGCGATGATCGACAGCGCGATGTTCTATATCGTGGGCACGCTCTATCCCTACCTCGCCCGTGCAACCTACCCGGCGCTGGGCTTCCCGCTCTATGCCGGCGAAGTCGGCGCCAGCGAAGCCGAGCCGCACGCCAAGGAAGCCGCGCAAAAAGCCGCCGTCGCCGCATTGGCCGAACCGCTCGACGTGCTGCACAAGTTCTTCATGAGCGGCAAAACGTTCATCGGCGGCGACCACCCTTCCATCGCCGACATCCGCCTCGGCTGCTCGCTCGAATTCCTCGCCATGATCGACTATGCGCTGCCGGCCTGGGCGTCTCACTATTTGAAGGAGATGGAGACCCGGCTCGGCGCGGCTTACAGCGAACCGGCGGCGGACGTTCGCGGCTATATCGGCTGGGTAAAGTCGAACAAGAAATAAGGGGATGACGCTCGGCGCTTTGGTTGACGATCGCAACCAGGCGCCGGGATCACGCAACCTTGCTTATCAGATGGCTTTCGAGCCGAGGAGTCAAGTGGCCGTCCTCATTGGCTGAGCGTGCGACCGATGGCTCGTTTCCAGCCGCTCCATTTGCGCGCGCGGTCGGCGGCGTCCAGCTTCGGCGTGAAGCGACGCTCGCTTGACCAGGATTTGGCGAATTCCGCCGGCTCGGGCAGGACGCCGGCCGAAAGGCCCGCGAGATAGGCTGCGCCGAGCGCGGTCGTCTCCATCACCTTCGGCCGGTCGACCGGCGCGTCGAGAATGTCGGCGAGGAATTGCATCGTCCAATCGGACGCCGTCATGCCGCCGTCTACCCGCAGCACGGTCTGCGCCGCGCCCGGCCAATCCGCCCGCATCGCCTCGATCAACTCGCGCGTCTGGTAGCCGACGCTTTCCAGCGCGGCGCGGGCGAGTTCGCGCCGCGTCGTTCCGCGCGTGAGGCCGAAGATCGCCCCGCGCGCGTCGGCGTCCCAGTGCGGCGCGCCGAGGCCGACGAACGCCGGCGCCAGATAAACCTCCTGCGCGGGATCGGCGGCGGCGGCGAGCGCGCCGGTTTCGCTCGCCTGCGCGATCAACCCCAGGCCGTCGCGCAACCATTGCACCGCCGCGCCGGCCACGAAGATCGCGCCCTCCAGCGCATAGGTGCGCTTGCCGC
>JANYIH010000285.1 GCA_025358745.1 Hyphomicrobiales bacterium
CGGCCGCGCTCACCGCCGTCGACCTGGAGGTCGACGCTCCGCGCACTCGCCGCACTAGAAATCGCAGGCGATCCCCTTCACTTCCCAATCGCCGTAGCGCGCGGGATCGAGGCCGCCGCGACCACCGATTTCCCTGGCCCGCTCGGCTTTTTCGGCCTCGCGGCGCGCGCGCGCCTCCGCTAGCGCCCGTTGCGCGGCTTCGGGAATCGGGCGGGGCGCCATTTTGTCGGAATTGTCGTTCACAACCGACGAGATAAGCTCAAAGGCGCATGCGCGCCAGAGGGTCAGCCGTGCTAAGAGTTTTGCTGAAAAACGATTCGCCGAGGGTGTAGTTTGCCGCCAAATCATCCCGCGATGCGGAAGAGCGCGGGCGCTCAGCGTCCGCCTCCTCCCGAAGCGACCCCCGGCTATTTGCCCCGGTGGGTCGCGGCCCAGGCGATCAACGATGCGTTGACCCTGGGTAAACCGCTAGACGACCGCTTTCCCGGCCCCGACGGCGACGCGCCGCCGCAGATTCTCGACGCGCGCGACAGAGCGCTGGCGCGCTCTATCGCCACGGTGGCGATGCGCCGGCTCGGCACGATCCGCAAAGGGCTCGCCCGCTTCCTCGAAAAGGGGATGCCGCGCAAATCGGGGCCGCTGGAATCGACGCTGATCGCGGCGGCCGCGCAATTGCTGTTTCTCGACGCCTCCGATCACGCCGCCGTCGATCTGGCGGTGCGGGCGGTGCGCGCCGACCCGACGAGCGCCCCCTATATCGCGCTCGCCAACGCCGTGTTGCGCAATATCGCCCGGGCGAAGGCGGAGATACTCGGCGACGCCGAGCCGCTCGACGACGTGCCGGCCTGGCTCGCCGCGCGCTGGAGGACCCACTACGGCGAGGCGACCTTGCTCGCCATCGCCGCCGCGCATCGCTGCGAGCCGACGCTCGACCTCACCGTGAAAAGCGACCCCGCGGCCTGGGCGGAACGGCTCGGCGGCATAGTGCTGCCGACCGGCTCGGTGCGGCTCGACGCGCATACGCCGATCCCGGACCTGCCCGGCTTCACCGACGGCGAATGGTGGGTGCAGGACGCCGCCGCCGCTCTGCCCGCGCTGTTGCTGCCGATTTCGCCCGGCGACCGGGTGGTCGATCTCTGCGCCGCGCCCGGCGGCAAGACCGCGCAACTCGCCGCGCGCGGCGCGCGCGTTTCCGCGCTCGACCGCTCGGCGCACCGGCTGAAGCGGGTCGCAGCCAATCTGGAGCGGCTGAAGCTGGAGGCGGAACTGGTGATCGCCAACGCCGCGACCTACGAATCCACTCCGTTCGACGCCGCGCTGGTCGATGCGCCCTGCTCCTCGACCGGCACGATCCGCCGCCACCCCGACGTCGCCTGGACCAAGCGCTCCAACGACATCACCGCGCTGGCCAAGGTGCAGGCCGAATTGCTCGCACGCGCGGTGTTGCTGACGAAAAAGGGAGGAACCATCGTCTATTCCACCTGCTCGCTGGAGCCCGAAGAGGGCGAGGCGCAGATATCAGCGCTGCTGCGCCGCAATCCCGACATTTCGCGGGCGCCGATCACCGCCGACGAGGTCGGCGGTCTGGCCGAATGCATCACGCCGCTGGGCGATCTGCGCACCCTGCCCTGCCATCTGCAAGCCGCGACGCCGCGCCAGTCCGGCCTCGACGGATTTTACGCGGCGCGGCTGCGCAAGATTTAATCCATCCCCTTGTCGGTCAGCGTCTTCAGGAACGCGACCAGCGCGTCGATGTCGCCATTGTCGAGCCGCGGCCTCTGGCCGATCTTGCGGTCGTAGGGAACTTCTTTCACGTTGACGCCGGCGCGCAGGTTCGCCGGCAGATCGTCGTACTTGTTCACCCCGCCGTGCTTTTGCGGGTACCAATGCGCGGGGTCGGTGTCGCGGGTGGCGTAGATCGCGACCGCGTCGCGCAGCGAGGCGAAGGCGCCGTTGTGGAAATAGGGCGTGGCTACCGCGACGTTGCGCAGGGTTGGCACTTTGAACGCGCCGCACAGCGAATCGCGCGCGACCTCCTTTGGCAACACGGCGTCGAGGCCGGGGCGGGCGCATAGGCCGAGATCGAAATATTTGGAGTCGGAATTGGCGGGAATCGCGCGATTGCGCGGCAGACCGAAAGCGTCATAGGTGAAATCGGTGAACAACCAATCCGTCGGTTCCTTCGAATCCGTTTTACCGACATGGCAGGCGAGGCAATTGCCGCGCTTGGGATCGACGAATACGCGATAGCCGCGGCTCTCCAACTCGGTCAGCTTCGCCTTGCCCCTCAACCAATCGTCGAACCTGGATGAGAACGGCGCGAAACGTTCGGACTGCTCGAAAGCGGCGACCGCGCCCGCCAGCTTCGTCATCGCCGTCGCCTTATCGTCGAACAGATCGGCGCCAAACACCGATTTGGCGAGGTCGGCGTAGTCGCCGACCGCGATCTTGGCGGCGACCGCCTCCAGCGAAGGATTGTTCATCTCATCGGGATTGGTGAGCGGCGTCTGCACTTGTTGGGCGAGATCGTCGGCGCGGCCGTCCCAGAACTGGCCGCCCTTGGCCTCCAGCACTTCCTTGCCGTCGTCGACGTCCTTGTAGAAGCCGAACGGCGGCGAATAGGCCTTGTACATCAGCGTCGGGACTTTGCGGAGGCCGAAATGGCCGGGCCGGCTGCCCGCCGCGACAGCGGCGACGGGCGAGGCGTTATTGCCCTGAAAAGCGTGGCGCGGATCGTGGCAGGAGGCGCAGGACATGCCGCGCGGTTCGGACAGATTGGCGTCCTCGAACACGCGCTTGCCGAGCAATTGAACGTCGCTGAGCTTTATCTCCTCGGCGAGGGCGAGCGGCGCCATCAAACAAACAAACGCCGCGCCTGCAACAATTCTTAACATGAGGCGGCCCTGTTTGTTTCGACAGCGCGCGGCGTAAAGCCTGACGGGGCTGGCCACAATGGGAGGGCCGCCAGATTGAAATCGTTGCAAGCGGATTTGAACGATTGCAAACACGTCACGCGTTGGCGAAATCCGCACGCGCGACGCCCATCGCGAACAAGAGCGCCGTGAGGTCGCCATGCTCCACGCGGGCATGGGCGGCGGCGGCGACTTTCGGCTTGGCGCGATAGGCGACGCCGAGCCCCGCTTCGCGCAGCATGGGGAGATCGTTGGCCCCGTCGCCGACCGCCATTGTCGCCGCGACCGGCAACCCCAGCCGTCCGCGCAATTCGCGCAACGCGCTGAGCTTGGCGTCGGCGCCCTGGATCGGCTCCTCGACGCGGCCAGTGAGCTTTCCGCTCAGCGCTTCAAGCCGGTTGGCGCAATGTTCGTCGGCGCCGAGCCAGCCCGCCACCGCGCCGGTGAAGGGGACGAAGCCGCCCGAGACAATGGCGAAATAACCCCCGCGCGCCCTGAATGTGGCGGCGAGCGTTTTCGCGCCGGGCGTAAGGCGGATGCGTTCGGCCAGCAGCTCGTCGATCACGTCAACGTCGAGCCCCTTCAACAGCCCGACTCGCTCGCGCAGCGCGCTGGCGAAATCGAGTTCGCCGCGCATCGCCCGCTCGGTGATTGCGGCGACCCGTTCGCCGATGCCGGCGACATTGGCGAGTTCGTCGATACATTCCTGCCCGATCAGGGTCGAATCCATGTCGGCGACCAGCAGTTGTTTGTCGCGCTGCCCAATCGGCTGCACGAACAGATCGGCCTGCGCTTCGTCCGACGCCGCGCGCAAATCCGGCGGCGGGGCGTCCTCGAACAGGAGATCGGCGGCCTCGCCCCGCGCGAGCCAGCGCGTCCGCGCCCCTTGCGCAATGCGTGCGATGGCGGCATCGGTCAGGCCCGCCGGGGCGGCGACGAGCGTGGCGACATAGGCGGGCATGAATTCACACCAAAATGGGCCGAGGGCGCTCCTCATCGCAGGGCCGACCGCCAGCGGCAAGTCCGCGCTGGCGCTGCGAATCGCACGGGAGCACGGCGCGACAATCGTCAACGCCGATTCGATGCAGGTCTATCGCGATCTCCGCGTATTGACCGCCCGCCCGCCCGTGGAGGAGGAGCGGCTCGCGCCGCATCTGATGTTTGGCGAGATCGACGGCGCGGAGAATTTCTCGGTCGGTCGCTACGAGGCGCGCGCGCGCGAAATTCTGGCGCGCGTCGCCGGCCGGATCGTGTTCGTCGGCGGCACCGGGCTTTACTTTCGCGCGCTGACGCAAGGGTTGTCAGATATTCCGCCCGTGCCGGAGGAGGTGCGCACCCGGTTACGCGAAGACGCCGTGGGCCGCGAGACGCCCGAGTTGCACGCAGAACTTGGCAGGGCCGATCCCGCGTCGGCGGCGCGGCTCAGACCCAGCGACCGGCAGCGCATTCTGCGCGCGCTCGAAGTGCGCGCCGCCACCGGGCGCTCGTTGACCGATTACCAGAACCACCGGGGCGAGCCCGCGCTCAGGCCGGGCGAATGGCGCGGCCTGTTTCTCGCGCCTGACCGCGAGACGCTGAAACGCCGCATCGCCGAGCGATTCAGCGCCATGCTGGCGGCGGGCGCCCTGGCGGAGGTCGCCGCGCTCGCCGCGCGCGGACTCGATTCCGCGCTGCCGGTGATGCGCGCGCATGGGGCGCCGCATCTGCTGGCGCATCTCAGGGGCGAAATGAGCCTCGACGAGGCGGCGGCGTTGGGCGTGCGCGACACCAAGGCCTATGCGAAGCGGCAGTTCACCTGGGCGCGCCATCAATTGCCGGATTTCCAATGGGTTGCGCCTGATGTGGCGGATGCGGCCGTCGCGTGGGCGTTGGAATGAGGATCGTCATCAAGAAGACTTGACCGCGGCCGAGTCTGCGCCGCCTTGTCAAACCGACCCTGCGCGCGCACGAAAAACCGTTCTCCTCTTCGAGAGGGAGATCGAAAGGGAGTACACGCATATGAAATCCCATTCCTTGCGCCTGTCGTCGGCGCTGGCCGCCCTGGCGATTGTCGCGTTGAGCAGCGGAGGCGCGAACGCGGCGGGCGAGCCGGTGCGGGTGCGCGGCGCGATTGTCAGTGTCGACGCGGCGAAACTCGTCGTGCATGGCGCGGATGGCAAGGACGTTACGGTGAAGATGGGCGAAAAGACGGGCGTCCTGGCGGTGGTCAAGGCCTCGATGGACGATATCAAGCCCGGCGTGTTCATCGGCACGGCGACCAAGGACGCCGCGGATTCTTCGTTGCAATCGGTGGAGGTCGTCGTGTTCCCCGAGGCGATGAAAGGCACCGCCGAAGGGCATTATCCCTGGGACTTGCCCGGCGCCAACAAGATGACCAACGCGACCGTCACCAACGGCGTCAAAGGGGTCGACGGACAGATCGTCACGGTGAGCTACAAGGGCGGCGAGAAGAAGATTCAGATCCCCGCCAACGTCCCGGTCGTGACGCTTGTGCCCGCCTCCGCCGCCGATCTTCACCCCGGTGTGATGGTCTTTGTCCCGGGCGAGCGGCAGGCCGATGGCTCCGTGGAACCCAGGGCGGTTCTGTTCGGCAAGGACGGAGCGACCCCGCCGATGTAACCCAGCGACACGCATTTTCGCGTCCCATCGCTCGCGCCGCGCCGCACGGCGTTCTATATATGGTCCAATCGCGCCTGGGCTTCGCGCCCTGGCGTTTCCCCTTGTCCGGAGCCCCCCATGGCCGACACGGAAGCCTTATGGACCCTGTTGCTGGAAGCCGCCGAGCCGATAGCCGCCGCCGCGATCAAACATGAAGTCGAGGTTGCGACGGACGCCGCCTTGTGCCGCATCAACGCGCTCGCCTTCGCCGCCGCGCGCGGGCTCGACGAGGACGCGACGATCGGCGCCTTCGTGCGCGCCGCGCAGCTCGGCCTGTTCGACATGTCGTGGAGCGCGCTGTGCCCGGGGTGCGGTGGCGTATTGGAAAGCGGCGCGGCGTTGCGGACGCTGAACCGGCACGAATATTTCTGCTCGCTGTGCGTCGAGATGTATCAGCCGACGCTCGATGAACGGGTCGAGGTGACGTTCACCGTCAACCCGCGCGTGCGCCGCATCGCCGCCCACGACCCCGACAGCCTCGGCCTGCCCGAATACATGCGGCAAATTTTCTGGAGTACGGCGGTGGACCTACCGGACGATTTCGAGCGGCTGATGGAGAGCGTCACGCTCGACTTTCTCGAACTTGAGCCCGGCGCAAAGGCGAGCTTGTCCTTGTCGCTGCCGGCGTCGCACGCGATGGTGTTCGATCCCGTCACCCACACCTCCGTCTTTCTCAACGTGACCGGCGAGGAGACGAGCGAGCGCCGCGCGCTCTCCTTCATCTTCAGCGACGAGCACGCCCATAGCGGAACCACCGAACTGCGCCCGGGGCCGGTCCGGATCGCGCTTGAAAATCGCGCGCGGCGGCGCACGCTGCCCACCGTCTGGGTGCTGAACGACGCCTTCCACGCCCTGTTTGCCCGCCGCCGTCCGTTTCTGACCGCGACGCGCGTATTCAGCAACCAGACCTTCCGCGAGATCTATCGCAACGGCACGCTTGATTCCGAGCAGCGGTTCAAGATCACCAACCTGACGATCCTGTTCACCGATTTGCGCGGCTCGACCGCGCTCTATGACCGGGTTGGCGATCTGGCCGCCTATGATCTCGTGCGCAGCCATTTCGGCGCGCTGATCGCGGCGGTTTCGGCGGAAGGCGGCGCGGTCGTCAAGACCATCGGCGACGCCGTGATGGCGACGTTTTCATCGCCCGACCGCGCCCTGCGCGCGGCGATGCGGATGCGCGCGGCGATGCGCGAGATCAACCACGCGCGCGGCGGCGACGATCTTGCGCTCAACATCGGCCTGCACGAGGGGCCGTGCCTGGCCGTGGTGCTCGACGACCGGCAGGATTATTTCGGCCAGTCGGTCAACATCGCCTCGCGCGTGCAGGGGTTGGCCGACCCGAAAGCGATTCTCGCCACCAGGGGCATCGTCGAGACGCCCGATGTCGCGCGTCTGTTGAAGGAGCGCGGCTATCGCGCCGCCTCGCGCGAATCGGCGCTGCGCGGCATCAGCGAGGCGTTGACGATCTACGAGATTTCGGAAGCGGCGGCGTAACGGCGTCGCCGCTGTGGCTGAAAACCAACTCTTAACAAAGGGTTAAGAACAAGCTCGGGAACTTGTGGGACTCATGGGCGTTATCGTGAGCAACTATTCGACAGGAGCTTGCGATGCGACGTTTTCTTTTCGCCAATGTGTTCGTTGCCGGCGTGTTCGTTCCCGGCGCCCTGATCTGCGGCGGTCTGTCCGCCGTCGCGCAGGAGCAGCAGAAGTCCAGCAACCCGCAAACTCCGGAGGTTGACGCGTGCCGCGCCTCCGGCCTCATCGCGCTGAAAGAGGGCGCGCCCGGCGTCAAGGACGTCGCCATCGATCCCGACAGCGTGCGCATCTTTAAAATGGACAAGAAAATTGGCGATGAGCCGGTGCATGCGGTGGTGATCGGCGACGTCTCGATCGAAAAAACCAAGTCCAGCAAACCTCGTTCGCTGGTTTGCATCGTCGGCGACAAGGGCAAGGTGCTGGTTACCTACTTCTCGGCGCAGTAGCGGGTCGCACGCGGCTTCCGCCGCGCCGCGCTCTCGGCTAAATCGGCGTCATGGCCCGCAAGACGACAAAATCCGCCGACCTCGCAAGCGCCCGCGCCGAACACGCGCGCCTCAGCGCAGAAATTGCTGAACATGACCGGCGCTATCACGCAGAGGACGCGCCGACGATCTCCGACGCCGACTACGACGCGCTGCGCCGACGCTACGAGGCGCTGGAAACAGCACATCGGGAATTGATCAATACGAACTCCCGCAAGGTCGGCGCGGCGCCGTCGGAGAAATTCGCAAAAGTCCGCCATGTCGTGCCGATGCTGTCGCTCAGCAATATTTTCGCCGAGGAGGAGGTGGACGAGTTCTGCGCCCGCGTGCGGCGTTTTCTCGGGCTGGGCGAGGACGCCGCGCTCGCCATCGTCGCCGAACCGAAGATCGACGGCCTGTCCTGTTCGCTGCTCTACGAGGACGGCGCGCTGACCCGCGCCGCCACCCGCGGCGATGGCTACGAAGGCGAGGACGTCACCGCCAATGTGATGACGGTGGCGGCGATTCCCAAGCAACTCAAAGGCGCGCCGGCGCGGCTGGAAGCGCGCGGCGAGGTTTATCTCGCGCACGAGGATTTCGCGGCGATCAACGCGCGCCAGATCGAGGCGGGCAAGCCGACCTTCGCCAATCCGCGCAACGCGGCGGCGGGTTCGCTGCGCCAGCTTGATCCGCGCGTGACAGCCGGTCGGCCGCTGAAATTCTTCGCCTATTCCTGGGGCGAGGTCGCCGAGAGTTTCGCGGAGACGCAATTCGGCGCGCTGGCGGCGTTCCGCCGCTTCGGCCTGCCGGTCAATCCGCTGGGGAAACTGTGCCAGTCGGCGGCGGAAATGCTCGCCCATTATCGCGCCATCGAGGCGCGGCGCGCCGATCTCGGCTACGACATCGACGGCGTCGTCTACAAGGTCGACGATCTGGCGCTGCAACGCCGGCTCGGCTTCGTCTCGCGATCCCCGCGCTGGGCCGTGGCGCACAAGTTTCCCGCCGAGCGCGCCACGACGCGCGTCGAGGGAATCGAGATCCAGGTCGGGCGCACCGGCGCGCTGACGCCCGTCGCCAAGCTGCATCCCGTCACTGTCGGCGGCGTCGTGGTGTCGAATGCGACGCTGCACAACGAGGACGAGATCGCGCGGCTCGACGTGCGAATCGGCGACACGGTGGCGATCCAGCGCGCCGGCGACGTGATCCCGAAAGTGCTCGAAGTCATGCGCGACCAGCGGCCCGCCGACAGCGCGCCCTACATTTTTCCCGACCATTGCCCGATTTGCGGCTCGGCCGCGCTGCGCGAGATCGACGAAAAGACCGGCAAGGCGGATGTGGTGCGCCGTTGCACCGGCAACCTCGTCTGCCCGGCGCAGGCGGTGGAGGGTCTCAAGCACTTCTGCTCACGCAATGCGTTCGACATCGAAGGTCTCGGCGACAAGCAGATCGAGCTGTTCTACGCCAGGGGACGCATCCGGATCGCGGCAGATATTTTCACGCTGGCGCGGCGCGACGGCGAAGGCGCGGCCCCGCTCAGCGAATGGGAGGGGTTCGGCGAAACCTCGGCCCGCAACCTGTTCGCGGCGATCGAGGCGCGGCGCGAGATCGTG
>JANYIH010000315.1 GCA_025358745.1 Hyphomicrobiales bacterium
TGCTGACCGCCGGCGCCCGAGGCGCGATAGACGTCGATGCGGCAATCGCCTTCGTTGATGTCGACGACGATGCGATCGTCAACGACGGGATAGACCCAGACCGAGGCGAAGCTGGTGTGGCGGCGCGCGTTGGAATCGAACGGCGAGATGCGCACCAGCCGATGCACGCCCGATTCCGTTTTCAGCCAGCCGTGCGCGTTATGCCCCTTGACGACGATTGTCGCCGATTTGACGCCGGCCTCGTCGCCCGCCGTCTCCTCGATGATGTCGACGTCGAAGCCACGCCGCTCGCCCCAGCGCACGTACATGCGCAACAGCATCCGCGTCCAGTCGCTGCTTTCGGTGCCGCCGGCGCCGGAATGGACTTCGAGATAGCTATCGTTGGAATCCGCCTCGCCCGACAGCAGTGCCTCAAGCTGGCGCCGGTCGCCCTCGGCCTTGAGCGCGCGCAAAAGCGCCAGACCTTCCCGCTCAGTCGCCACGTCGCCCTCGGCCTCGCCGAGTTCGACCAGCGTCGTCGCGTCGTCGAGTTCGCGTTCGAGCTTGGCGAGCGAGCCGAGCCGGTCTTCCAGCAGCGTGCGCTCGCGCATCAGCTTCTGCGCGCCGTCGGCGTCGTTCCAGAAATCGGGCTGTTCGGATTTTGCGTTCAGTTCGGCGAGGCGGCGCGTCGAGGTCTCAACGTCAAAGATGCCTCCTCAGCAGTCCCATCGACTGCTTGATGTTGGAGACGAGCGATTCGGCTTCGGCGCGCATGGGTCTATCCTTGGGCGGCTCATGTAGACGAGCGGGGCGGGAGCGGCAAGGGGGCGTTGAGAGGAGTGCGATAACCCTCTATGACCGCCTCAAGTACTCCAGCCGGAACGGGTTATGCCTAATTTTCAAATCAACGCGATCGGTGCGGGGATTTCCGCCTCCCCTTACAACCCCACCTGGGGGCTTCTCGACCGTCGGGCGTTTCTTTGCGGCGCTGCGGCCGGGCTGGGCGGGCTCGGACTGACCGGCTGCGCGACCGACGGAATAAGCTTCGCCGAGGCGCAAAAAATGTACGGGGCGCTAGCGGACGAGAAATTCCCGGTCCCGGCAGTCGACGTCAGCAAGCTCGATCCGAAATACTACCGCCGCACGGTGTCATACGACAGCAAGGAAACGAAAGGCACGATCATCGTCGATCCCGCCCACTACTACGTCTACCGCATCGAAGGCGACGGCGCGGCCACCCGTTACGGCGCTAATGTCGGACGCGCGGGCTTCCTGTGGAGCGGGGAAGCCTATGTCGGACGCAAGTCCGAATGGCCGGTCTGGACGCCGCCCCCGGAGATGATCAAGCGCCAGCCCGAGGCGGCCAAATACGCGCATGGCATGGCCCCCGGCCTCGACAACCCGCTCGGCGCGCGGACGCTGCACCTCTATCAGAACGGCGTCTACACACTCTATACGATCTACAGCACGAGAGATCCCGAGACGATCGGGACCAATCTCACGAGCGGCTGTACGGGCTTGCTCACCCAGGACATGGTCGATCTTTACGCAAACACGCCGGTCAAGACGAAAGTGATCGTCCTGCCGGCATAAGTCGCCCCGAAGGCGATGCCTATTCCATCGTCTCCAACTCCGCGATCATCCGCTCGATCAGCGACAGCCCGATCGACCAGAATTTGGGGTCGCGCGCGTCGAGGCCGAACGGCTTCAGCAATTCCCCGTAGGGCTTGGAGCCCCCGGCCGACAGCAGCGCGAAATAGCGCTCGACGAAACCCTCGTGCGCATTCTCGTAGACGCCGTAAAGCGAATTCACCAGGCAATCGCCGAAGGCATAGGCGTAAACATAGAACGGCGCGTGGATAAAATGGCCGATATAGGCCCAGTAGGTCTCGTAGCCCGGCCCGAGGTCGATTGCCGGGCCCAGGCTCTCGCTCTGCACGCTCATCCACAGCGCCGAGATCTGTTCGGAGGTAAGTTCGCCGTTGCGCCGCTCGGTATGGATCAGCCGCTCGAACTTGTAGAAGGCGATCTGCCGCACCACTGTGTTGAGCATGTCCTCGACCTTGGAGGCTAGCATCGCCTTGCGCTCGGCGGAGGCGGTGGCGGAGGCGAGCAGGGCGCGGAAGGTCAGCATCTCGCCGAACACGCTGGCGGTTTCGGCCAAGGTCAGCGGCGTCGGGGCCATCAGCGCGCCGTTCGGGGCGGCCAGCACCTGATGCACGCCGTGGCCGAGTTCATGCGCCAGCGTCATCACGTCGCGCGGCTTGCCCTGGTAATTGACCAGGACATAGGGATGCGCCGAGGGCGTGGTGGGATGCGCGAAGGCGCCTGACGATTTGCCGGGGCGCACGGGGGCGTCGATCCAGCCGCCGTCGAAGAAGCGCTGCGCGATCTCGGCCATCTCGGGCGCGAAGCCGGCATAGGCGCCGAGAATCGTGTCGCGCGCCTGGTTCCAGGTGAAAGCGCGGTTCGACGACGTCGGCAGTGGCGCGTTGCGGTCCCAGTGCGCGAGCTTGTCCTTGCCGAACCAGCGCGACTTCAGCTTGTAATAGCGGTGCGAAAGGTTTGGGAAACTCTCGGTCACCGCCTGCACCATCGCCTCGACCGTTTCGCGCTCGACCCGATTGGCGAGGTGACGAGAATCGGCGATGTCGGCGAACTTTCGCCAGCGGTCGGAAATTTCCTTGTCCTTGGCGAGCGTGTTGAGGATCAGCGTGAACACGCGCAGGTTTTCGCCAAATGTTTTCGCCAGCGCCTTGGCCGCCGCTTCGCGCTTGGCCGGGTCCGGGTCAGACATGCGCGCCAGCGTCGGCTCCAACGTCAGGCTCTCGTCGTCGATTTCGAATCGCAGCGACGCCACGGTCTCGTCGAACAGGCGGTTCCACGCCCCGACCCCAGTGACGGATTTTTCCAAGAAAAGCTGCTCGATCTCGTCGGCGAGCTGGTGCGGCTTCTCTTTGCGGATGTCTTCGAGCCACGGCCGGTAATGGGCGAGCGCCCCGCCCGCCATCGCCGCATCGAGCGCGGCATCGTCGAGCCTATTGATCTCCAGTTCGAAGAACAGCAAATCGCCTACGATTTCCGTCACCTTCTCCGACGCATCGCCGTAAAATTTCGCCCGTGTCGGGTCCGTGGTGTCGCCGGCGTAGGTCAGAGAGGCGAAAGACATCAGCCGCCCCATCTGGTCTTGCAGCACTTCATATTCTTTGACGACGAGAGCGAACAGGTCTCCGCCTTGCGCGAGCAGGCCGGCAAGGCGGCCTTTATGAGCAGCCGCGAAAGCTCTCGCCTCCTGGCTGGCGCGCGCGAGGTCGGCCGCAAAGACGGGGGAATCGAGGCTGGGATAAAGATCCGCCAAACTCCATTCGGGAAGCGGGCCGAGATCAGGCGCCGCGGCGACGGCTCCGGCCGGAGCGTGCGAGTGGAGATTGCGAGGTGGCATGGGCGAATCAGGCTCCTTCCGAGCGCGGCGGCGGCGCGAAGAGCCACACTTGGCGGCTCCCGGCGCGTCCCGCAAGTCCTTAGGCGGAGCGTGAAATCGCCCGCCATTAACATGACCTTTACCCTGGCGCCGGAGTTTGGCGGCGAAGCGGCGGCGAAGCGCGCCGCGACGCGTTGGAAGCTACATGGCCGCCCTGATACTGGTTGTAGACGACGATCCCGTGCAGCGTCGATTGCTGGAAGCGATGATTCGCCGCTTCGGCTATCAATCCGAGACGGCGGATTCCGGCGAGGCGGCGGTGGCTCGGCTGGAGGCGACCGATCGGCCCTCCATCAATCTGGTGATACTCGATCTCGTCATGCCCGATCTTGACGGCATGGGAGTTCTGAGCCGGATGCGTCAACGTGGGCTCTTGACGCCGGCGATCGTGCAGACCGCGCATGGCTCGATCGAGGCGGTCATTTCGGCGATGCGCGCCGGCGCGCTCGATTTCGTAGTCAAACCGGTCGGCGCGGAGCGATTGCAGGTCTCAATCAAGAATGCGCTGCGGGTCGATGCGCTTGAGGACGAATTGCGTCGCGCGACGCGCCGCGGCGTGGGCGAACTGACGTTCCGCGACATTGGCACCAAGGTCGAGAACATGGCGCGGACGCTGAGGCTGGCCGAGCGGGCGGCGAAATCGGGCATTCCGGTTCTGATCGAGGGTGAATCGGGCGTCGGCAAGGAATTGCTGGCCCGCGCCATCCAAGGCGGCTCGGACCGGCGCGGCAAATCCTTCGTGACCGTCAATTGCGGCGCGCTGCCGGAAAATCTGGTCGAATCCATCCTGTTCGGCCACGAGAAGGGCGCCTTCACCGGCGCGACGGAAAAACACGCCGGCAAATTCGCCGAAGCCAATGGCGGCACGCTGTTTCTCGACGAAATCGGCGAGTTGCCGCTCGATGCGCAGGTCAAATTGCTGCGCGCCTTGCAGGAAGGCGAGATCGACCCCGTCGGCGCCAAGCGCTCGGTCAAGGTCGATTTCCGGCTGGTCTCGGCGACGAACCAGAACCTGATCGAACTCGTCAAGCGCGGCAAGTTTCGCGAGGACTTGTTCTATCGCCTCAACGTGTTCCCTATCACCATACCCCCGCTGCGGGCGCGCGCGGCCGATGTGCCCGATCTCGCGCGCCGCTTCGTCGCGCGCTTTGCGGCGGAGGAGGGCAAGCGCGTGCGCGGACTTTCCAATGAGGCTCAAGCGCTGCTGTCGAGTTATGATTGGCCCGGCAATGTCCGGCAATTGGAAAACGCCGTCTTCCGGGCTGTCGTGCTCGCGGACGGCGACGAGTTGACGGTCGCAGAATTTCCACAGATCGCCGCGCAGGTGCAAGGATTCGACGTGCGGATCCCGCCGGCCCCCACGCAAAACCCGTCAGCCTCGGTCGCCTTCGCGCCCGCGCCCACGCTCGATAAGCGCGATCCCAACCTGCTGGCGCTGATCGACGACAGCGGCGACGTGCGCAAGCTTGAAGAAATCGAGGCCGACGCCATCCGCTTCGCGCTGAACCATTACCATGGACAAATGTCGCAAATGGCGCGCAAGCTCGGCATAGGGCGCTCGACGTTATACCGTAAGATGAAGGAGATCGGGGTCGAAACCGACCTCATGGGCGACGCCGCCGCGTGATCTAGCCAAACTTCCGTCATGCCCCGGGCGTTGGACAAGGGAAGCGCGGATAGGTCTATTGCGCGACGGCGCCGCACTGCGCGAGTGAATCATGTGGATAGGTGGGCTGAAGCTTAAAGCGAGATTGGCGGCGCTCATAGTGGCGGCCGCAGCGCCTAGCGCCGTCGCCTTGGCCGACGAGGCGAGCCCCGACTCGACGCCGCCGCTCGGCCTTAGCCCCTCGTTCCCCCAGCCTACCGCCGCCGACGCCGTTCTTACCGCCCCCGCGTATCCTCCCGCTCAAATCGAGCCCACGCCGTCGATCTCCCGGCTCGACCTGTCGCCGCCGCCGGGCCTGTCACCAAATCTGCCGCCCGAGGCGCCGGCCCCCGCGTTGGCGCCCCCGCCGGCGAGCGTCGAACCGAACCCGGAACCGCCCGCAATCGCCAACGCCGCGCCGGAATCGCCGCCGGCCCTCGCGCCGCAGGCGCCGCCTTCGCCGATCGCCTCGCCCGCGCCCGCCGCCATCGCGACGCCTGAACCGGCCCCGGACGCCGCGCCAACGCCGGTCGCCCAACCCGCGAGCCCGGCCGATCCGCTTGGCGTCGCGATCCATGCTGCGCTCGACAGGCTGGTCGAGGCCAAGCCCGCCGGGCGTCCCATCGGGGCCGGCGACTGGAGCGCCGCGCGCAAGGCGATTGCGTCTGTCTACGCCGAGCGCGCCTACGCTCCGCTCTGGCTCGACGGCGATCATTTCAACGCGCGCGCGCGAGCGGTGCTGGCGCGGCTTGCGCGCGCGGACAGGGACGGGCTCGATCTCGGGGGCGCGCCCGCGCCGCGCGCCGATCTCGCAGACGTTGCGCCGCCGTCGCTGGCGGAGGCTGATCTCGCGCTTTCCGCCGCCGTGGTCGCCTACGCGATGCAGGCGAGCGGCGCGCGGATCTATCCACGCAGTCTCTCGAAGGACGTGAGCGCCAAGCCCCAGGTCGCCGATCCCGGCTTCGCCCTGAAACGCGTCGCCGCCGCCGCCGACCCGGACGCCGCGCTGGGCGATTTCAACCCGCCGCATCCGGGTTATCTCGCCCTGCGCGACGCCCTCGCGGCGTTGCGCGACGAGGCGCCGCAACCGGTTGCGCAGTTAGGGTCGGGGCCGGTGTTGAAGCTCGGCATGTCCGACCCGCGCGTGCCTCTCGTTCGCGCCCGTTTCGGGCTTGGCGCCGCGGGCGATCCGCAGGCGTTGCAGGTCTATGACATCAAGGTGGCGAGCGCCGTGGCGGCGTTTCAGCGCGTGCATGGTCTGCGCGCCAGCGGCGCGTTGACCGAGGCGACAGCGAGCGCGTTGGAGGGAGCCAATGCGCACGGGCGGCGCGAACAGTCCATCATCGCTAACATGGAGATGTGGCGCTGGACGCCGCGCGAAATGGGGGAGATGCGGGTCGAGGTCAATGTGCCCGATTTCTCGCTAAAACTGATGAATGGCGATTCCGTCGTGCATAAAGCGCGCGTGATTATTGGCAAACCGGACACGCCGACGCCGATTTTCTCCAACTCGATCAAATACATGCTGTTCAACCCGGCGTGGCATGTGCCGGAGTCGATCATCAAGAAGGAAATGGCGCCGAAATTCGCCTCCGACCCCAGCTATTTCGCGCGCCACGGCTATAAGGTGAGCTACGTCGGCAAGCAGTTGGTGGTGGAGCAGCCGCCAGGCGAAGCCAACGCGCTGGGGCGAATGCTATTTCTGTTCCCCAACGAGCACGCCGTTTATCTTCACGACACGCCGATGCGCTCGCTGTTCACCGCTTCGTATCGCGCTCTGAGCCACGGCTGCGTGCGGGTGGAGGACCCCGCCCGGCTCGCTGAAATTCTGATGGGCGGCGGGGCGAAGGGATGGACCCAGCGCCGGGTGCAATCGTTGCTTGGCGACAAGGAGCGCACCTTTTCGCTGCCGACGCCGGTCCCTGTTCACCTCGAATATTTCACAGAATTCGTGGACGAGAACGGGACTTTGCGCGAGCGCGAAGACCTATATGGATTGACGGCGAAGGTCGCCGCCGTCTTGGCTGCTCCTCGGCGCGATTGAACTGAGGGCCGCGTCGGACTATAGATTGCGTTAGTGTCCTTCCGGCGGGAGCGTGAATTGCGGGCAGGCCGGATGTCGCCGCGGCTGAGGTTTGGCGTTTGGCGAAGCTAGTGAGGGGCGGGTTGGCGTCGGTCGAGACAGACAGGGCTGGCAAGGGGAGTTGGCGACGTAAAATCGCCATGCTCAGCGGCGTTGCCGCCTACGCCCTGTTGCAAGCGCCCTCGAGCACCGAGCCGGCAATCGCCAACGGCGACACGCGCACACTCACCTTCATCAACAACCATACGCACGAGACTGGCGAATTCACCTATCGCGCGAATGGCTATTACGATCAGACCGTACTCGAAAAGATCAACTGGTTCATGCGGGACTGGCGCATCAACGAGCAGATCAAGATGGACCCGAGGCTGTACGACATTCTCTGGGAGGTCTATCGCGAATCCGGCTCGAGCCAACCGATCGACGTGCTTTCCGCCTATCGCTCGCCGCAGACCAACTCCATGTTGCGCCGGCGCTCGCGCCTGGTGGCCGAACACTCCCAGCATATGCAGGGTAAGGCGATCGATGCGCATTTTATTGATGTCGGGCCTAAGCCGATCCGAGATATCGCGATGAAGATGCAGGAAGGCGGCGTCGGCTTTTATCCCATCGGCTCAACGCCCTGGATTCACGTTGACTCAGGCACCGTGCGCTATTGGCCACGCATGAGTCGCAACGCGCTGGCCCGACTTTTCCCAGATGGAAAGACCGTGTTCATTCCGTCCGACGGTCAACCCATGGAACGTTACGCCGATGCGAAAGCGTTGATCGAATCGCGCGGCGGCGAAGTGCAGACCGCGAATTCCTCGGGCGGCGGCCTGTTTGGTTGGCTGTTCGGCGGCGCGCGGGGGGGCGGGGCGGACGACGAGGAAGAGGCGGGCGGCGCGCGTGTTATAGCGGGCGGTCGCGGCGGACCGCCTGTCATGATGGCCGGAGTTGGCCGTGGCGGCCCCGCTCCCGCCATGGTCGCCGAGGCCGCCAAGCCCGAAACCCACAGCGCGCCGGCCCCGCCGCCTCCGCCCGTTGTAGTCGCGGCGGCGCCGGCGGCGAACGAAGTGGAAGCCGCCGATGCGAAGAACCCCCCGCCGGATCCGCCCGAAGCCGAACCCGCGACAATTGCCGTAGCGCCCCTACCGCCGCATAAGCCGGCTGCGCTGATGGCGTCGCTCGATCTGGTCGCGCCCGTCCCGCCGCGCCGTCCCAGCGAGCTGACGATTCCCGCGACCGACAAAAAAGGAGTGGCGCCCAATAGCGACGATCTTATCGCGACTTTGATCGAAAGCAACTTGCTGCCCAAAGCGATCACAAAGGGTGTACGAAGCACGCCAAAATCCGCGTTGGCCCTGGCCGAAACCAAACCCTCCAATGGCGATACCGATGCGCTCGCCCGCGCCTCGGCCCTTGCGCTACCTCCACTGCCGCCCGTCCGACCTCGAATCGACTCCGGAGGCAAAACGATAGTGGAAAAGGAACCGCCGGCGCCGCCGGTCCGCCCGGCGAAGACGACCCGGCCGACCGCAGCCAATCCGTATGGCGGGCTAGTCGTCGACGCGTTCAATTCTTCGCCCCCGTCCGGCATTACCAAGTCTGCGGCCGAATTGCGCGGGACCTCGCCCTAGCTCTAGTGTCCTGTTTCTGAAATTTGTAGCCAGGTTGTCGATTTTCTGATTCTTGGTTTCGGGCTTCGAATCGGGGATCGGGATGGGCGCGCGAGAGGCTGTCGCTATCGAACTTTCCAGCAAGGAGCGCGATACGCTTGAACGCCAGGCGCGTCGTCGCAAGATTTCGCGCGCGGAGGCGCAGCGCGCGCAGATTGTTGTTCTGGCGGCTGAAGGCGCGAATAATTGCGAGATCGCCAGGAGCGTCGGCGTGACGCGCCAAACTGTCCGGGCGTG
>JANYIH010000318.1 GCA_025358745.1 Hyphomicrobiales bacterium
CGCCAGCCCAGCGCCGCCAGCGCCGCCAGATTTCGCGCGTCGCGGGCGCGATTGCGGGCGATCTTCTCGCGCCAGTAACCGGCGTTCGCCTTCGGCGCGCGCGCGCCCCGCGCGCAATCGTGACCGTGCCAGAAGCAGCCATGCACGAAAATGGCGAGCCTGCGAGGGCCATAGACGATGTCCGGTTTGCCCGGCAGGTCGGCGCGGTGCAGGCGATAGCCCCTAGCGATCGCGCGCAACATGGCGCGCACGGCGCGCTCGGGTCCGGTGTCGCGCGATTTGATCGCCCGCATCGTCGCGGAGCGTTCGGGGGAGGGGGGCGTCATTCCGAAAACAGGTCGCCTTCGATGTCGACCGCCAGTCCCAGCAATTCGCCGTGATATTTTTGCAGGCGCTGGAAATGCGCTTGCATCGCGCCGGCGATCTCGCGCGAGTTCTTGACCGCGAGGAAATGCCCGACGATCTGGCTGTAATGTTCGGCCTGTCGCGGCAGGCGCAGGGCCGGGTCGCGCTTCTCCAGGATTTCCGCGTCCGTCATCACCTGCACCTTTTGCGCCGGTTCGGGCGGTTCGCGCCGCCGCACCGGGCGACGCGGCGCCTTCCCGTTCATCAGCGCCGATTTCGGATTAAAGGCGTGGAACAGCGCGACCTCCACCGCGTCGATCTCCGCCCGCTCGGCGACGGGATAGGCCCAGACCCAGGCGATCTCCCAGATGTCGATCTGCCGGTTGGCGATGATGTCGCTGCGCGCGCTCGTCAGATGGCGATTGACGCGCGACCGTATGCCGTCAACGGATTGCCCGACGTAGAGGGGAACTGAATCGAGATCGCACAGCGCGTAGCAACCGATCTGGTTGGTCAACGTCCGCACCGCCCTGCGGCGGAACGCAAGGTCGATCGCCATCGCTCACTCCGCCGCCATCGGCTTCTCGGCCTTGACCGATGCGAGAATAGGCTCCAGCACGTTTGCGGCGAGGAAACGCACCACGGGCACGCAAACGCCGTCGCCGCACAGGTGATAGGCGTCGTTATAGCGTTCGGGCAGCAGGTAGCTGTCGGGCAGCCCCATAAGCCGCGCCGCCTCGCGCGGCGATAACAGGCGCGAGCGCAGCTTCTGGCCTTCGACCGCCAGAATCGTCTGTCGCGACGATCCGCCCGCCGGCGTGCGCAGGCAGCCCGAGATGTCGTCGAACCTCACTTCCGCGCGCTGCCGCTTGCCGCCGTTGGCGTCTGGCCGGGTGCGTCGGTAGACCGTGCCGACGATCCGCCGGCGCGATTGGCTAGCCGCCGTCACTTTGGCGCGGTTGAGGTCCGACATCAGGCTCAACAAATATTGCGTCACTTCCGGCGTGTGCCATTTGACGCCGCTGGGTCTGGCCTCGATCAAGTCGGCGAAGGCGTTCGCTCGCGGGCCGGGCTCGGGCGGGTTCCACCACAGCCATTGCCGCTTCGCCGCGCCTTTCAACCCCGCGTAAGCTTGTCGCAACGCCGGGGGATGCCACAGCTCGCTCGGTTGATCGGCGATCGGCGCGGCGCGTAAATCCTCGCTGGCGCGAACAGCGATGAAAAACACGCGCGGGCGCGACTGCGGCACGAAGCGCGCCGCGTTGATGACGAGGGCGCCGACGCGGTAGCCAGCGCCCGACAGCGCGCTGGTGAGCGCGGCGAAATCCTGGCCCGCTCTGGAGGTGAGCGAGCCGTAGACATTTTCCAACACGACGGCGCGCGGGGCGCGGCCGCCGCGCGAAAGCGAAAGCATCAGGCGCCAGAACGGCCAGAACGTGCCCGAGCGCGTCCGCGCATTGTCGCGCTCAGCCCCCAACCCGCGATAACCGCCCGCCAGCGACAGATCCTGACAGGGAAACGACGCCCAGGCGAGATCGGCCGCGCCGGCGGGGAGATCGGCAGGCGTCAGCGTCGCCACATCGGCGCAGCGGATGTCGCCGCCGCCCCAGTTCGCCTTGTAGGTTTCAACTTTCATCGCGTCGAAATCGTTGGCGAACAGGCAGCGCCAGCCGTCCCCCAGGCCGGCGCGCGCCATGCCGCCGCCAGCGAAGAATTCCAGGAAAGTGAGCGCGCGCATGTCGCAGTCCGAGTCGAGCCGGCCGACCCTATGCCAAGCGCAAGCGATACGAAAGCGCCGCCTCAGCTTGACGCCCGCCGCCCTTGCCGCCACATCGGTCGCATGGCCTTCGACTTTCCCGTTCTCGTCTGCGACATCGGCGGCACCAACGCGCGCTTTTCGCTGAAACGCGACGCGCGGGCCGAGCTATCCGAGCCGGTCCATGTCCGCACGCACGACTATCCCGGCCTTGCCGAAGCGATCGAGGCGATTCTCCCCCAACTTGCCGAACGGCCGCGCGCGGCGATCGCCTGCGGGGCGGGGCCTATCGTCGAGAATAGACTTAAGCTCACCAACGCGCCGTGGGTGATCGACGGGCGCGAGGTCGCGCAAAAGCTCAAGTTCGGTGGCGGCCTTTTGCTGAACGATTTCGAGGCGCAGGCGCTGTCGTTGCCCGCCATTCCCGACGCCTGGACGCGCCAGATCGGCCCGCTGGGTTTCGCCAGCGCCGGCCCGCGCGTGATCCTGGGCCCCGGCACCGGGCTCGGCGTCGCCGCGCTGATCGAAGCCTCGGGCCGTTTCACGCCGGTCTCCTCGGAACTGTGCCACATCGGTTTCGGGCCGGAGAGCGACGAGGAAGCGGCGATCTGGCCGCATCTCGAACGCGCGCATGGCCGCATCACCACCGAGAGCGTCGCCTGCGGCGCGGGGCTCGCCCGCGTCTACCGGGCGCGGCTCCTCGCCAGGGGCGCGACGCCGGAATTCGACGATCCCGCCGATGTGACCACAGCCGCTCTGGCCGACCCCGGCGGCGAGGCGGCGGAGGGAGTGAGGCTCTACTGGCGCATCATTGGCCGGCTGGCGGGCGACGTCGCGATTGCGTTCGTCGCCCGCGGCGGGGTCACGCTCGCCGGCGGGGTGCTGCCGCGCATCGTCGATCTTCTTGACGAACAGGCTTTTCGCGCCGCCTTCGAGCGGAAAGCGCCGGTCGACGGGCTCGCCCGCGCGATTCCGACGCGGCTGGTCATGCGCGCCGATTCGGTGCTGATCGGCATGGCGGCCATCGCCGCCGAGCCCGAGCGTTACGCCATCGACTACGAGGGCCGCGCCTGGGTCTGACGTCGACGCCGTTAATTCGCCGTTTTCCTAGTGTGTGCGATAAGTGTGCACATCTGGGTCGGGAGCGCCGGGGATTGACGGCATGTTGAAGATTTCACTTGCGAGCGTTGTGGTCTTGTTAAGCGCGGCGCCCGTGTTCGCTCAGGATTGCGCCAGCGATCTACAGGCGCTCGCGGCGCGGCGCGAAGCGGCGCTGAGAAACATCAATACGTTGGTTGCCTCCTCCAAGGGCAAAAAGCTGGATCCGGAAACGTTTTGCGTGCGATCCCGCCCGCTCAATGCGGCGGAGGAGGCGATGCTGGCCTATATGGTCAAGAACAAGGACTGGTGCCAGCTTCCCGACGACGCCATCGCCCAGTTGAAGGAATCGCACGCCAAGAGCGTCGCATTCGGCGGCAAGGCCTGCGCGGTCGCCGTGCAGATCGACAAAATGAAGAAGCAGGCGGCCAAGGCGGCGCAGCAGCAAAGCGTCGCCGGCGGCGGGCCGCCCGCACAGCAACCCTTGCCCGCCGGACCGCTTTGAAGCCGACGACGGTTCTGCCGGACGCGCGGCCGTCGAATTTCGCGTTGCGGCTCGCGCCGCCGTCCTTGCTGCCATTCGTGCAACTCGCGCGGCTTGATCGTCCGATCGGCTGGCAGTTGCTGCTGGCGCCGTGCTGGTGGGCGACGGCGATGGCGGGCATGGCGGCCCATCGCCCTCTCAATTTATGGCATCTCCTGCTGTTTCTCCTCGGCGCGATCGTCATGCGCGGCGCCGGCTGCACCTATAACGACATTCTCGATCGCGATCTCGACGCGCGCGTCGAGCGCACCAGGGGCCGCCCGCTCCCGTCGGGCCGGGCGTCAACCAAAGCGGCGGCCGCGTTCATGGTCGCGCAGGCGCTGGTCGGTCTGGCCGTCGTGCTCGCCTTCAACCGCTTCACCATCGGACTGGCGCTCGCCTCGCTCATCGTGGTGGCCGTCTATCCCCTGATGAAGCGCGTCACGTCCTGGCCGCAGGCGGTGCTGGGTCTGGCCTTTTCCTGGGGCGCGCTGGTGGGCTGGAGCGCGACCTTCGGGCGGCTCGACGCGCCCGCGCTCGCGCTCTATGCGGCGGCCTGGTGCTGGACGGTCGGCTATGACACGATTTACGCCCAGCAGGACGCGCGCGACGACGCCATCGTCGGCATCCGCTCGACGGCGCTGTTGTTCGGCGCGCACGCGCAACTCGGCGTCGGCGTTTTCTACGCGTTGGCGGCGGGTTTGGCCTTGATCGCGGTGCTCGGCGCGGGCGGCGGGCTTTTGGCGTTGATCGGCTGGGCCGCCTTCGCCGCGCATCTGGGCGCCCAGGTCTGGCGCATCGACGGCGCGAGCCCGGCGACCGCGCTCAAGCTTTTCCGCGCCAATCGCGATGCGGCCTTGTTGCTGTTTGCGGGCTTGGCGGCGCAGGGGCTGTTGGGCTAGCGCCCTGTCATGCGCTGCATCTCCGGCCGCCCGTCGATAAACTGATGTTTCAGCGCGCCCGCGATATGGGCGACCACCAGCGCGTAGAGCGCGAAGCCCAGGTAGATGTGCGCTTGTTCGAGACCATCGTGCCATTGTTGCTTGAGCGCGGGGGGCAGGCCCGCCAGCGCGGCGATGGGCGGCCACGGGAACAGGCCGAACCAGCGCATCGGGTGAGCTTCGAGTCCCTTCCACGCGGAATCCTGCGCCCAGCCGCTCAGCGGCAATGCGAACATCACGACATAAAGCGCGATATGGGCGGCTCGCGCGGCATGGCGCTCCCACGCGCGGTAGGAGGCGGGAAGGGGCGGCGGCGGATGCGATAGGCGCCAGGAAAGACGCAACACGACGAAGCCCAGAATCGTCACGCCCAGCGACTTATGCGTATCGTACAGCCAACGAGTCCAAATCTCGGGCGCAATTCCCGCGTATAGACCGAGTCCGACATTACAAAGCATCAAAGCCGCGACGATCCAGTGTAGCCAGATCGCGGGGCGGGAATAGGCTGCATTCATCGGTAACCGTCCCGCATGATCCGACCTGCCGATCTCGCTCTCGACGCCGCCTTCCAGCGAGCCTCGCCACGATTCCATCCGCAGCCTATCGCGCCCCTCGGCGCCGCAATCGTGGCGGCGGCGACGGCGTTGTGGATTGCGGCCTTCGCGGCGGCGTTCTTGGGCCGGGGGCTGGCGGCGTGGTCGGTCGGCGTCGCGTTCATCGTTTACGATCTAGCGCATCTCACTTTCGTCGCGATACAGGCGAGAAAGCTGTTCACGCCGACGGTGCCGCGGGTCGAGGGGCCGCTCTTGCGCGTGGCTGTGATCGTGGCGGCCTATAACGAGGCTTCGGCGCTGGGCGCGACGCTCGCCGCGCTACTGGCCCAGACGAGCCCGCCCGAGGAGATCTGGCTCGCCGACGACGGCTCGGACGACGACAGCGCGGCTGTGTTGGCGCAGCTTTACGGCCTCGCGGCGCCGGCGCTCGGCGAGGCGGCGGTTAGCCCCGTCGCCGCCTCCTTGCGCTGGCTGCGATTGCCGCATGGCGGCAAGGCGCAGGCGCTGAATGCGGCTTTGGGGCGGGTGGAGGCGCCGGTCGTCGTGACGGTCGACGCCGACACACAACTCGCGCCCGACGCGATCGCCGTCATCCGCGACGCTTTCGCACGAGACCCTGCGCTCGCGGTCGGCGGCGGCCTGCTGGAGCCGCGCTGTCGCGGCGGCGCTTTGGCGCGAGGATTGCAGGCGTTCCAGCGGTTTGAATATGTGCGCAACTTTCTCGCGCGGTTCGCCTGGTCGCAACTCGACGCGCTGCTGCTGATTTCCGGCGCCTTCGCCGCCTTCCGGGTCGCCGATCTGCGCGAAGTCGGCGGGTTCGATCCGGAAAGTTGGGTCGAGGATTACGAACTGATCCATCGTCTGCATCTGCGCGCGCGACAGCACGGCGGGATCGCGCGGGTGCGCATCCTCGGCGCCGCCTTCGCCACCACCGACGCGCCGGCGAGCCTGCCGGCATTTCTGCGTCAGCGACGGCGCTGGTTCGCCGGCTTCCTGCAAACGCAATATTGGAACCGCGCCATCATCGGCGCGCCGCGCTATGGCGCGCTCGGCCTCGCCATGCTGCCGTTCAAATGCCTCGACGCGGCGGCGCCGATCTTCGGCCTGACGTCTTTCGCGATGCTGGTCGGCTTCATCGCGACGGGACGGGTCGGCGTCATCGCGCCGGCGACCGGCATCGCGCTCGCCAAACTTGGCTTCGATCTCGTCAACATGGCCTATTCGGTGGAAGCCTATCGCCGCTGGACGGGCGCCCGCACGCCGCGCCGGTTGGGCGCAGCATTGGTCTGCCTGCTGCTGGAGCCGTTCACATTCCTGCCGCTGCGCCAGATCGGCGCGACGCTCGGCTGGGGCGCCTTTCTGGCGGGGCGCATGGAATGGCGCGCGGACCCTGTCGCCACCCCGGCGCGTGCGCCCGAATAGATCATGCGCGCTGACTGAGGAACGCCAGCACGCCGTCCTTGTAGGTGCGGTCGCCGACGGCGCGATTGTGATCGCGGCCGGGAATGTCGAGCGCAGCGCCGTTGGGGAAAAGGGCGGCCAAGGCGTGCGCGTCGCCCGCCACCGCGTCGGCCGTGCCGACAGCGACCAGCGTCGGCGCGCCGATCTCGCCGATCTCGGCCGCGCTCAGCGTCTGGCGCGAGCCGCGGATGCAGGCGGCGAGCGCCCGCAAGTCGCCGCCGCTTTGCTCGGCGAAGGCGCGAAACATGCGCTGCATCGGATCGGTCAGCGCGTCGAGCGAGGGCGCCTCCATCGCTTCCGCTATGCCCAACGGCAGGCCGACGCCCTCGACAAGATGCGCGCCGAGGCCGCCCAGGATCAGCCCACGCACCCGTTCGGGCCGCGCGCGGGCGAGGAAGGACGCGATCCGCGCGCCCATGGAATAGCCCATCACGTCGGCGCGCGCGACGCCGAGGTGGTCGAGCAGGTTGGCGGCGTCTCGCGCCATCAGCGGCGTAGCGTAGGCGCTTGGGTCGTAGAGCTTTTCGCTCATCCCATGGCCGCGATTGTCGAACAGGATGGTCCGCCGCCCGGACCGGCTCAACGTCGTCGTCCAGCTTGGGCTGACCCAGTTGATGCGATGCGAGGAGGCGAAGCCGTGGATCAGCAGGATCGGCTCGCCGAGATCGACGCCCTGGGGGTGGAGGTCGAGATAGGCGAGGGCGACGCCGTCGGAGTGAAAAGTCTGCATGGCGGCCCGCCTTTACGGCGGCGCTGGCGCATTTGCAAAGGAGAGATCTGGCAGGGCCTCGCCCGCGCGTTATTATTGTTCAAAACAAATCATTAGAATTTTATAAATATTATAAGTAAAACGAAACGCCGGTAGTAACTATATGACGGTGAAATTTTTGTATGCGCTAATTCCGCTTAACCGTTCGCGAGCGCCTTGTGTTAGAGTTTCATTGCGATGCTTTCGTTGCATAGGAGCATTTCATGCTTCCGGTCGAGAAAATTAATAAGCTCCTATACGACTCCGAGCGTGTGCGAGAAGATTCTCAGACTTTGTGGCGGGAAATCACCGAGAACAGGAACCCGAAGCCCAGCGACTCGGATAACGCGCGCGCCTCTGGCTGCGCCGAAACTCTGCCGCTGAATTTGACGGGCCGCTACCAGGTGGGCGACGGCAGCGAATTTCCGTGCGAGATCCGCGCAATTTCTCCGCTCGGCGTTCTCCTCAAGGGACCGAGGGAGGGCCGCGTCGGCGATTTGTGCACGGCGAATATATCCTCGGTCGGCATCGTCGAGGGCATTGTCGTCCAGTCCTCCGGCGAGTTGTTCACGGTCGGGATTTTCGCCTTGCCGATCAGAATAAGTCGGCTGGCGAAGCGCTTGCGCTGGCACTTGCGACAAAACAAGGAGGAAGTTCCCGATCGGCGCGCCAGCGAGCGGGTCGAGATGAACCACGCCACCGGCAAGCTTGAAACCGCCGAAGGCCGGGTTTTCCTGTGTGAGATATTCGACATTTCCGAGGGCGGCGCCGCGCTGCACCTGGGCTCCGGCGCGCTCTATTTCTGGGTGGATCAGCCTGTCAGCCTGGGCGGCCGACCCGGCCGGGTGCTGCGCTATTTCCCCGGCGGCGTCGTGATCAAGTTTGATTGATGTGGGCCGGACGCCGGTTCGGGCTGCCCGACGCGGCGTTTCGGGTTAAGACACCTTCGCTTTGCATTCGTCGGCGACGGCGTTCCAACTCGGAGGCGAATTCATGCCGGCCAAGAACATTGTCGTGATCGTCGGCAGCCTGCGCCGCGCCTCGTTCACGCGACGGGTGGCGGAAGCGATGGTGCGGCTGGCGCCGGGAGCGTTCGGCTTTCAATTCGCCGAGATCGGTCGATTGCCGCTTTACAATCAGGATTTGGATTCGCCCGACCAGTCGCCCAAGGCGTGGGTCGAGTTTCGCGAGTTCATCCGCCCCTTCGCCGGGGTGCTGTTCGCCACGCCGGAGCACAACCGCTCGATCCCCGCCGCGCTGAAGAACGCGCTCGACGTCGGCTCGCGGCCCTATGGCCAGAGCGCCTGGGCGGGAAAGCCGGCCGGAATCGTCAGCGTGACCCCCGGCGCGATGGGCGGGTTCGGCGCCAATCATCACCTGCGACAGAGCCTGGTGTTCCTCAACATGCCGGCAATGGCGCAGCCCGAGGCCTATATCGGCCATGCCGCCGATCTGATCGCCGACGATTTCTCGGTCAAGGTCGAGAGCACTCGGACGTTCCTCGGCCAATACATGACGGCGTTCGAAACGTTCGTCGCCAAGCTCGCCTGAGCTTTACAGGGGCGCGACGGCGCGCGAAGCTGCCGCCATGATCCCCAACGCCCCCCGCGCCTTCAATTTCGACCTTGGGCCGAGCGCCGACATGATCCGCGATTCCGCGCGCACGTTCTGCGACCGGGAAATCGCGCCGCGCGCTTCCGCCATCGACCGTGACAATGCTTTCCCGCGCGAGCTATGGCCCAAACTCGGCGCGCTCGGACTGCATGGGATCACCGCGCCGGAGGAATATGGCGGGCTGGGCCTGGGCTATCTCGAACATTGCGTCGCGGTGGAGGAGGTGTCGCGCGCGTCCGCCGCGATCGGGCTGTCCTACGGGGCGCACTCCAACCTCTGCGTCAACCAGATCGTACGCAATGGCGACGCGGCGCAGAAGGCGCGCTATCTGCCCAAACTGATCTCCGGCGAGCATGTCGGCGCGCTGGCCATGTCGGAGCCTGGCGCGGGCTCCGACGTCGTGTCGATGAAGACGCGGGCGGAGCGCAAGGGCGACCGCTACGTGCTCAACGGATCGAAGATGTGGATCACCAACGGCCCCGTCGCCGACGTGCTGGTGGTTTACGCCAAGACCGATCCGGGCGCGGGCGCGCGCGGCATCAGCGCCTTTCTGATCGAGAATGGCTTCAAGGGGTTCCGGCCCGGCGTGAAACTCGACAAGATGGGGATGCGCGGCTCCGACACGTCGGAACTGGTGTTCGAGGATTGCGAAGTGCCGGAGGAGAACCTCGTCGGCGCGCTGGGCAAGGGCGTCAACGTGCTCATGAGCGGGCTCGACTACGAGCGCGCCGTGCTGGCGGCGGGGCCGCTCGGCATCATGCAGGCGGCGATGGACGTGGTGCTGCCCTACGTTCACGAGCGAAAGCAGTTCGACCAGCCGATCGGACAGTTCCAGCTGATCCAGGCCAAACTCGCCGACATGTATGTCTCGCTCAGCGCGTCGCGCGCCTATGTCTACGCGGTGGCGAAAGCCTGCGACCGGGGCGAGACGACGCGCGAGGACGCGGCCGGCGCGATCCTCTATTCCGCCGAACGGGCGACCCAGGTCGCGCTCGACGCGATCCAGGTGTTAGGCGGCAACGGCTACACCAACGACTACCCCGTGGCGCGGCTGCTGCGCGACGCCAAACTGTACGAGATCGGCGCGGGGACGAGCGAGATAAGGCGAATGCTGATCGGGCGCGAGTTGTTTGAGAAGAGCGGTTGATCCTCGCCGCTCAGGATTCCAAAGACTTGCGGCCGGTCGCCAAATCGGCCAGCGCCTCGACATGGACGTCGAGCGCGTCAACGACGGGGTAGCCGGCCGCCTGACCGTCGAAGGCGAGGTTCAGGTCTGTGCCGGCGAGCACGACGGCTTGCGCGCCTTGGGCGATCAGGCGGCGGCCGGCGTCGAGGAACGCGGCGCGCTGCGCCGGCGCACAGACCCCGGCCACCGCGACCTCCTGATACATCTGGCCCAGGGTCTCGATCTCGTCGTCGAGCGCCAGCGCCTGAGTGCGAACGAGCTGTCCGTAGAGGCGCGTCCGCATGACCACCCGCGTTCCGAGCAGCCCAATGCGCTTGAGGCCACGGCCGCTGAAATAGGCGTCGAGCGGCGCGACGCCGGAAATCAGCGGCAACGGCGCGAGCGCGGCGAGTTCCTCTGCGCAGAAATGCGCGCCGAGCGACGTCAGCGCGAAGGCGTCGCACCCGGCATCGCGCAGCCGAATCGCCAACGGCAGAAAGGCCCGCGCCTGCTCGTCGCGATGATCGGCGAGATTGTTGCGGATGAGTTCCTGAATGTCGCCGTGCGCGAGGGTCAGCTCGATTCTGCTGGCCCCGCGCGCCGCCGCCGCCGCGACCAGCCGTCGATAGTAGACCACGGTCGCGGCGACCCCGATCCCGCCGATCAAGCCGATGTGCATGGGCTTTCTCCTTTTGCGCCGTCATCGCCGGCCGCGCAGGGCGAGGACGTTTCGTTTCAATCCCTCGCGCGCCGCCGCCTTCGCTCGGGCCAGCGCGAGCCAGATCGACAGCGCCCGTCCGCCCTCCGGCCTCAGTCCCAGCGCCACATCCTCGAACGCCAGCAAATCGCCCCACACCCGCCCGATCATCGGATGATCCTCGCCCGCGCAGGAATCGACCAGCGCAAGTCCCGGCGCCGCCGCTAGCCGTCGGGAATGGGCCAGCGTCAATTGTACGCCGGGCGAGGTCTCGGCGTAAGCCTCGTCATAGGCGGTCTTCCAGTAGAAGGCGCGGTCCCCGGCGATCAGCACGAGGCCGGCGGCGATCGCGGCGCCGTCGAGGCGCAGCGCCAGCGCGTCGAGCCGGCCGGCGCGGGCGAAATTTTGCAGCGCGCTTTGCGCGAAGGCGAGGCGCGCGGGGTCGTCGGCGAGCGCGGTGCGGCGCGCGCCCTTCCAGCCTTTGCGCTCGACCTCGAAAAACGCAGCGACCGCCTCCGCCCCCGCCGCCTCGTCGAGCCTGCCTAGCGTTGCGAGCTTGCGCGCCTGACGCGCCCATTTCGCGCGCCGCTTTGGGTTGAGGCCGGCGTCGAACGCGGCCGGACCTGCGAGCCGAAGCGCGGCGCGGCGCGTGCTTCCGGCGCAGAGCGGATTCAGCGAACGTGCGGCGGCTCCATAGGGGCCGGTCGTCTCGACCTGTCGCCAGACGAGACCGGCGAGGCGCGACGGCGCGAGCAGGGCGCAGAGCGCCGCCAGAGCTTGGGGCGCCGCTGCGCGGTCGAACGCGACGGCAGGCAGCGCGGCGTAGGGGCTCATCCACACCCGCGCGAGGCCGATGCGCGGCAGGATCAGCGCGGCAAAGCCGATCAGCCGGCCATCGTCGCCCCGCACCAGCGCGAAGGCGAGCCGTCTCGGGCGCTCGTAGCCAAGCAACGGCAGGAGGAAGGCGGGTTCGGCGAAAGGGTTGGGTTCGGCGCGGGCGCAGAGGTCGGCCCATTCTGGCGCGGCCTCGCGCAAAGTCGCGAGATCGACGAACGCGGCGCTCACAAGCCCTGTGCGCCGGAGACCAGCGCCTGGAAAAGCGCCGCGTCGAGGCGGCGATAGAGGCGGGCGGCGCGGTCGTCGTAGAACAGCGGCTCCTCGATCACGGCGGGATCGAATCCTTCCGCGACCAGTTGGCTCTTCTTCGGCTTGAAGGTCGAGGTCGCGTCAAGCTCGGTGCGGAAGCGCAAGAACAGCGGGCGCGCGTAGGACGGCAGCGCCTTCTCAATGTGGGCGCGAAGCGCGTCGAGGTCGAATTCGGCGATCTCGTCGACCACCAGCGCGGCCATGCCGGCGCGGCCTTCGTAGCCCGGCGCCGCCACGCCATAGACGATCGCCTCCCTGACGCCGGGGAAAGTCGAGATCGCCTCGGCGACCTCGGTGGTCGAGACGTTTTCGCCCTTCCAGCGGAACGTGTCGCCGATGCGGTCGACGAAATAGAAATAGCCGCGCGCGTCGCGCCGCATCAGGTCGCCGGTGCGAAACCACGCATCGCCGGGCCTGAACATGTCGCGCAGGATTTTCGCCGACGTGGCGGCTGCGTCCGCATAGCCGTCGAAACGCGCGGCGGGATAGCGCGGATCGTCGCGGATTTCCGCCAGCAGCTCGCCGACTTCGTCCGCCGCGCTCATGCGGGCGAAGCCGGCGGCGTCGCGCGGATGGGTCTCGCCGTCGATGTCGTAGGCCGCCAGGGTCATGGGAAATCGCGAGGCGGCCCAGGAGGGGATGCGGCCGATAGCGCCGGGCTTGAAGTCGAAATTGACCATCACCGCATTGCCTTCGGTCGAGCCGTAGAACTCCAGCACGGCGCGGACGCCGAACCGCTTCTGAAACGCCTCGTAGATGTCAAGCCGGAGGCCGTTGCCGATGCAGGCGCGGATCTTATGGCGGCGTTCGTCGGGGCTGGTCGGCGAGTTCATGAGGTAGCGGCACAATTCGCCGATATAGACGAACAGCGTGCATTTCTCGCGCACGCAATCGGCCCAGAAGGCGCCGGCCGAGAATTTCTCGCGGATATAGGCCGAGCCGCCGACGCTGAGCGCCTGCCCCAGCGCGATGATGCCGCCATTGGTGTGATACATCGGCAGGCACATATAGACGCGGTCGCGCGCGCTGGCGCCGGTCGCGGCGGCGAAGCCCAGCATGATGCGAAGCGCCCGCGAATGGGTGATCCGGGCGGCCTTGGGCAGGCCGGTCGTCCCGGAAGTGTAGATATAGAGCGCCGCGTCGCTCAGATTGAGCGCGGGCTTCTCCTCCGTGCTGAGGCCCTTGTCGGAGAAGGCGGCGATTTCGAGATCGAGGCGCGGTTGGCCGCCAGCGGTCTCGCCATAAACATAGACCGGCGCCTGGGTCGCGAGGGCGCCAAGCAGCGTGCTGTCGACGATGACGGCTTTGGCGGACACCACGGCGAGGCTATGGGCGAGGCCGGCGGCGGTGAGATTGGTGTTGACCAGCGCGACGCCGAGGCCGGCGCGCACCAGGCCGAACCAGATCGCCACATATTCCGGGCGGTTCGGCATCAGCAGCGCGACGGTGTCGCCTTTGACGAGGCCCCGCGCGCGCGCCCAGCGGGCGTAGGCATTGGCGCGGGCGTCGAGCCTGGCGTAACTGTAGGATTCGCGGTCATTCGACAAAGCGGGGCGGTCGCCGTGTTGGGCGGCCCATTCGGCGAGGTGGTCGCCCAGGGTGCAGCCCGGCCGCTTGGTGGCGATGCGGGTCGCCCGAACCACGCGCAGCAGGCCCGAGGCATAGGCGAAGTCGCTGCGTAGACGGGAAAGCATGTGCGGCTCCAATCGGTCCTAACTCGTCTCAAAGCGGCGATGCAGCGTCAAGGCTCGTCGTCGAGACCTTTGCCGACGAGAATGCGGGCCGCGTGCTTTTCGATGCGCGCCTCGCGCGTCTTGGCCTGTTTGGGCGCGGAGAAATGCAAGAGGTAGGCGCGCTGGCGGCCCGGCGTCAAACCCTCGAACGCGGTTTTCAACTCGGGCGAATTTTCGAACCGGCGCCGCAGCTCCTCGGGCATTGGCGTGGCGGCGGCGGCGCGCGGCGGAACCTTCAGCCCTGCCTGCTCGACCGCGATGGCCTGCGTGACCGCGGCGCGGATCGACTCGGTGCGGGCCACGACCTCGGCGAGCGAGGTGAAGCGCATCTGTCGGGCGGAGTTTACGTTTTCGGTCTGGCGGATGAGGTCCTCCGCCTCCAGCAGCGCGCCCTTGAAGAACAGCAGCGCGCAATAATCCTTGAAGCCGTGGATCAGCACGACATTGGCGGCGCCTGAGACATAGCAGGGCTGGCCCCATTTGAGGGTCTCCTGCAACGGAAACTCGCGGACGATGGCGCGCAGGCGAGCCATTTCCTTGCCCCAGCGTTTCTGGCCAGAGAGGAAAGCGTCGACGCGCGGGTCGCCCGTCACGCCGCCGTTCCCGCCAAATCGTAGGCGTCGGCGCGCTCGATCTTCACGCTGACGATGTCGCCCGGCCGCAACGGGCGGCGCGAGGTCACATGCACCGCGCCGTCGATCTGCGGCGCGTCGCCCTTGCTGCGGCCCGTGCCGCCGTGGGGGGTCGTCTCGTCGATCAGCACCGACAGCCGGCGGCCGATCTTCGCCTTCTGTTTGGCCGCCGAGATCGCGCTCTGCTTCTCCATGAAACGGCGCCAGCGGCTTTCCTTGATCTCTTCGGGCACCGGCTCAAGCCCGAGATCGTTGGCGCGGGCGCCGCGAACGGGCTCGTATTTGAACGCCCCGACGCGGTCGAGCTTGGCTTCGTCGAGCCAGTCGAGCAGGATCTGAAAGTCCTCCTCCGTCTCGCCGGGGAAGCCGACGATGAAGGTGGAGCGGATCGTCAGGTCGGGCGTGATTTTCCGCCAAGCGCGGATGCGGTCGAGGGTCTTTACCTGATTGCCCGGCCGCCGCATCGCCTTCAGCACCTTGGGCGAAGCGTGCTGGAACGGCACGTCGAGATAGGGCAGCAGCCCGCCGCTGTTCATCAGCGCCACAACCTCGTCGACATGCGGGTAGGGATAGACATAGTGCAAGCGAATCCAAGGCCCTAGACGCCCTAGTTCGCGCGCGATGTCAAAAAACCGCGCCGCGACCTGGGCCTCGCCCCACGGGCTGGTGGAATAGCCCAGATCGAGGCCGTAGGCGCTGGTGTCCTGGCTGACGACGAGAATTTCCTTCACCCCCGCGCGGGCGAGTTTTTCGGCCTCGCGCAAAACCTCCGCCGCCGGGCGCGAGGCCAGTGTGCCGCGCAGTTTCGGGATGATGCAGAAGGTGCAGGAATGATCGCAGCCCTCTGATATCTTGAGATAAGCATAATGTCTCGGCGTCAGCTTGACGCCCTGTTCGGGGATCAGGTCGAGGTAGGGGCTATGCGGCGCGGGCGCGGCCTCGTGCACCGCCGCCATCACACTTTCATAATCCTGTGGCCCGGTGACCGCGCTGACCTGGGGATGGACTTCGCGGATCGCATTGGGCTCCGCGCCCATGCAGCCGGTGACGATGACGCGGCCGTTCTCTTTCAGCGCGGCGCCGATCGCGGCCAGCGATTCCGCCTTGGCGCTGTCGAGAAAACCGCAGGTGTTGACGATCACCGCATCGGCCCCGGCATGGGCCTTCGACAGCTCATAGCCTTCGGCGCGGAGCCGGGTGAGGATGCGCTCGGAATCGACCAGGGCCTTGGGGCAGCCTAGCGATACGAAGGAAATGCGCGGTGCGGCTGAGGACATGGCCTCGCTTGCCACGGGGCGCGCCGCGCCGCAAGGGAGCCGCGATTGGGCTTGGTGAATGGACTTGGCGGCAGCGCCGTCGCGCGGTAGTGCGAGCGCGCCGGCGACCGCGCCGCAATTCAGGGTTTGACGAATGCGAAAGACGATCCGCGCCGTGTCGGCGCTCGGGGCGATCCTGCTGCTGGCGTTGAGCGCGAGAAGCTTCGCGCAAATTCCGCCGAGCACGGTTTCCGACTACGCCAATGCGCTGGGCGCGCAGGCCGCGCTGCTCGACACCCAGATCTCCGATCGCCAGCGGCGCGGCGAAATGGCGGCGGCGCAGCGGCTGGTGCTGATCGCAGCGATGGTGCGACGCTCGGGCGAAGAATTCCGCAGCGCCGAACAGCAGCAGCTGACCGACGATATCTCGACCCTGCCGGCGCCCGTGCCGGCGCGGATCAAGGCGGCGCTGGAAATGGCGACGAAGGCGGTCGCATCGGGAGCTGACCACCCCGAATTCGTCGATCAGGCGCATGAAGTCGCCAACGCGCTGATCGCCGCCGTGCCGGTCAGACTCGCGCATCCCGTCATCTATGGACTGCTGTCGCGCGATCTCGCCGGCGCCGACTGGGCGCAGCCGGGCGATATCGTGTTTTACGGCTATCGGCTGTTCGATCCGGTGTTCAAGACCGTCCCCTTGATCCTCTATGGGCGGACCGAGCTGGACCCGGCTGCTGTCATCGTGAAAGGCGACCGGATTGTCGCGACGCTGCCCGAGGAGATTCGCAAAGCGGTCAAATTCACTCCGGACGCGTGTGACAGGCGGCCCAGTTTCACGCTGAGAGTGCGCGACACCTACGCCCAGCCGCGCGGTTTCTGGCCATTGGTGTGGAATTTCGAGGTGTTGACCAACACCGACCTCATCGTCCTGCAATCGCCGGCGATCTATGCCGCGAAAATCACTGTGGGGGCCGAGACGATCACGCGCATGCGCAGGACGGAGACGTTCCGGCAGAAATCCAACTATATGTTCGCCGATTGCGAGAGCACCAGTTCCGCCGACGCGGTCTTCGCGCCCCCGCAAGGCGCCGTCGACATCACCTGCACGGCGAAATGGGAGGATACGTCGAACGCGACGAAGACGGCGAGCCGCTGCGAGGTCAAGGACGGCGCCGTCCATGCGACGGGCGAAATGACTGCGGCGGCGAAATCATGCTCGCCGGACAAGCTGTGCACCTGCTCCTATCCCGCGCACGGCTGGCTGGTGGCGAGCGGGACCTACCGGATGGAAGGCGAGGCGAGCGAAATGAAGGTTTCGACCGAGCCGCAACCGCTGTCCTTCCCCGACGGGGGCGTCGCCGAGCGCAAGCTAGCCGTGGCGAGCGGAGAGAAGCTGCGGCATGTCTCGCTGGAAATTTCGCGCCGCGCCTGCGCGGCGGTCGCCGACACGATCGACCTGACCCTCAGCCAGGAGCCGGACGCCATGGCGGAGGGCGTCTCCAGGACGGGAGCCTTCCGCGCGGTGTTCAAGGACGGGTCGCTTCGGGTGGGCGCCGCCGACGCGTTGGCGGATGTCGGAAAGACGCCTTGAGGTCCGTGTGAACACGCGTATTCAAACCGCCATCGCGGCGCCGCAATCGGGCCAAACTTCGGTCCAGCGAGACCCGCACCACAGGATCGCCCCAACAATGCGGCGATCGAATTGCGACAGCGTCTCGCACTTGCAAAAAACATGGTGAGGTTCTAGCTTGCGCCGGCTTTTTCCTGAAACATGCCTATCGCTTCGTTTCGAGTTCGACTCGAACGGCGCGATTTCG
>JANYIH010000331.1 GCA_025358745.1 Hyphomicrobiales bacterium
CGATCATCGAACAGCGGGACGTTGCGATCCTGAGTTTGGCAAGGGCGGCGCGTGTCGTCATCGTCGTGTCCAATGCGGTTCAAGCCACGCTGATAAACGAACCCGACTCGCCGGGCGACAAAATCGCCGCCGACGACTTCAATAGCGCGGAGGAGCAAGCCAACGGCTATTTCGATAGCGCAGCGGCGGCGCTGCCGGACAAAAGCGCGGAAATCGGCAAGCTCAAACAAGCATTTGACGCTTTCGTCGAAAATGCGAAGCCCGTTTTCAAAGCTGCGCTTGATCTGCCTGGCCTGCAACGCGGCCACGGGTTGAAGCCGGACGAACTTGATCAGATTGCGGCCGTGATAAAGCCGATCAACGCGATGTATCTCGTCGGCCACCAGCTCGTCGCCGAGGCGAAGAGTTTCAACCAATCCATTTCCGACGAAAACGCAGCGGCGGCGAAGCAGTTGAGCGCACAAGCCAGCCATGCCGTCACGACGCTGGGAGCCGTCGGCGCGCTCAGCACATTGATCGCGTTTGCATTTGCGTTCTGGCTGACGTCCGCAAAGATCGAGCGCCCGCTCACCGCTCTTGGCAAGCAAATGCGTTTGTTGGCCGGCGGCGACCTGTCGGTGCAGATCGAGGGCGGCGCGCGCGGCGATGAGATCGGCGACATGGCGAAGGCGGTGGAGGTGTTCAAGACCAACGCGATCGAACGTCGCGACGCCGAGGCGCGAGCAGCCGAGGCGCGTACATCAGCGGACGCCGAACGCGAACGCGGGGTTACCGAGCGCGCACGGCTCGCCGAGGCCCAGGCCGCTGCGATGGCCGCGCTGCGCGACGGCTTGAAACGCCTCGCCGACGGCGATCTGGCGTCGCGGCTTGAACAGGGCTTCTCCGGCGAATATGTTGACGTTCGCAACGATTTCAACGCCGCCGCCGCCAAACTGAAGGGCGCGCTCTCAGCTGTCGTCGCCACCACCGGATCGATCAATTCGAGCACGCGCGAAATCTCCGCCGCCTCCGACAATCTCTCGCAGCGCACCGAGCAGCAGGCGGCGAGCCTGGAAGAAACGGCGGCGGCGCTGGAGGAGATCACCACCACGCTCAAACAATCGGCGGCCGGCGCGCAACACGCCGCCGAGGTGGTCGCCAACGCCGATTCCGACGCCAAGAAGGGCGCCCTCGTCGTGCGCAAGGCGGTCGAGGCGATGGACGGGATCGCCGAAAGCTCCAACAAGATCGGCCAGATCATCGGCGTGATCGACGAGATCGCGTTCCAGACCAACCTCCTCGCCCTCAACGCCGGCGTCGAGGCCGCAAGAGCGGGCGATTCCGGGCGCGGCTTCGCCGTCGTGGCGCAGGAGGTGCGGGCGCTGGCGCAGCGCTCGGCGGAAGCGGCCAAGGAGATCAAGGCGCTGGTCTCCAATTCCGGCGCGCAGGTCGAGGCCGGCGTCAAACTGGTCGCCGACACCGGCAAGGCGCTGGAAAGCATCATCGCGCAGGTGTCGGAGATCAACCGCGTGGTTGGCGACATCGCCAGCGGCGCGCAGCAGCAGGCGACGGGGCTGCAACAGATCAACGCCGCCATCAGCCAGATGGATCAATCGACGCAGCAGAACGCCACGATGGTTGAGGAATCGAACGCCGCCAGCCATTCCTTGTCGAAGGAAATGGGGGAATTGCAGCGGCTGATCGAACAGTTCCGCGTCGACGAGCCGGGCGAGCACCGGCTGCGCCGCGATCTGAAGGCCGCCGCCCCGCACGCCTTCGCCAAACCCGCCGCGCCGCCCGCCCGGACGCAGGTGAAGGCAGCGCCGCGCGAAGTCGCGCGCGCGACCAAGACAGCCGCATCGGGCGGCGCCGACTGGACCGAGTTTTGAGGGTCTGACGCGCACGACCGCGAGGAGCCGGGCGCCTGTGGCGTCTGGCTCCCGGCTTTCGCGGCATGACAGTCCGGCGCGACCAGACCCGCCCGCTTGATTATCGACCCGTTTTGGGTTCGGTTGCGTCCTTGGGAAACGCCGAGGACTTGCGGCCGATGAAACTGGCGACCTACGAACTCGACGGGGCGGCCCGCGTCGGCGTCGTCGATACGCAGAAGGGCCGCCTGCTCGATCTCGCCGCCGCCGCCGCACGGGTCGGCTGGGACCCGGCGCCGTTCGCCTCGATGCTCGCCTTGATCGATTCCGACGAGATGGGCCTCGAACTCGCGCAGGAACTGGCGCAGGGGGCGGGGCCGTGGGCGGCGCTTGACAAGGTGAAGCTGCTCGCGCCTTTGCCGCGCCCTCGCCAGATGCGCGACGCCATGTCGTTCGAGACCCATATCCGCCAGTCCGGCCGCGGCGCCCGTGCGCTGGAGGCGCGCGCCAGGGGAGGCGAGACGGCGTTCGCGGCGGCGCTGGCTGCGCCGACCGATCCGCTCGCCGAGGTTTATCGGCGGATGCCGATCTATTACATCACCAACCGATTGATCGTCGCGGGGCCGGAAACGACGGTGCGCTGGCCGCGTTACAGCCAAGAGATGGATTACGAGCTGGAGATCGCCGCCGTCACCCGCCGAACGCGCGCGAGCATCCCCGAAGCGGAAGCCGACGATCACATCTTCGGCTATACGATTTTCAACGATTTCTCCGCCCGCGACCGGCAGCGGGTTGAGATGGCGGGCCGGCTTGGCCCCGCCAAGGGCAAGAGCTTTGACGGGGCCAATGTGCTGGGGCCGTGGATCGTCACGCCGGACGAGCTCGGCGATCCGCAGACGCTCAACGTCGAGGTGCGCGTCAATGGCGAGACCCGCGCCAAGGGAACGACGGCGGACATGCTGTTCAGCTTCCCGCAAATCCTCGCCTACGCCTCGCAGGACGAGACGATCCACGCCGGCGAGGTTTTCGGTTCGGGCACGGTCGGCAATTGCTGCGGGCTGGAGATCGGCCGCTTTCTCAAGCATGGCGACGTGATCGAACTGCACGTCGACCGCATCGGCGTGTTGCGCAACCGCGTGGTCGCGCAAGGCTGAGGATGCCTATGCACCGCCGCAATATCGATCTCAAGGCGGCGCTCGCAAACAACGCGCTCGCCGATCTCGGCCCGAAGTCCGGTCGGCGAATTGGCTTCTGCAATAAAACTCAGTTCAAGAGCCAATTATATTGTATGGATCCCTAAGTCAAGGTGAAATAGAGTCACAGTGAAATTCTCATTGTCTCCAACGTCAAATAATCGCATGCCAATAGTACGTGAATTCGTATTCCCGAGCTTATAACAATGATTAAAAGGACTTCCATTATTTGGAACAAAAACCGGATACGGTCCAGCCCAGACTCGATTTCTATTTGAATTCTCCGCGTAGTAACACCAATAACGATTATTTACGTCATCGAGATCATTTGCGTATGGTACAGTACTTCCGCCCGGTGGCATGTGGAACCAGCCAATGGCTTGCCAATCGCCGCCTTCTCCGCCGCACGCGTCCGGCGCGAAAAACATATACGCGGCCCAAAGTTCCTGATCTGTCGCATTGATAAACTTAAGCATTGCGACCTCCGGGGGATAGATTGTGGATATGAGGCTTCAGCGCCTTTTTCTGGCTCGGGTGATTTCCAAGCTCCGCATATTCAGATTCAGTATGCGTCCCCGTCCGGTGAACGGCAAACCCCTCATCCTCTTTTGTCTTTGCTCCGAGAGCGACACGAGCGTCGCCTTTTGGTGTGTTTGGCAATTCCATAACGCGGTCCCTCCGGTTGAAATCCCGTACATCCAGACGCCGAGATAGCCCGCCGGCGCGCCGATCTTCCACAAGCGGCAATCCGGCATATGGCTCGCTGGTTCGTGGGCGAGCATACCGCCCATCGGGCGGCTTCAACAAGATCTGCCTCGTTGGTCTCACCCGCTCGCAAATTCATGATCGCCTGTCTCCCGGTGAAGTTTGCGTGCGCCTCGGCGGGACGGACGTGGGCTGTGGCGAATATCGAGGGCGACCACCCTTGAAAAATCGCCGCGCGCCCTAACTCTCATCATCAGCCCCCCGCGCTTCGCGGCCGGGCCGCGGCGTGGTAAAGCGCCCGCCAGAGGTCGGAGAGTTCCATGGCGCCAGTCGCGAAAATCGTCGGGATGGGGAAGAACGATCCGCTGTTCGCCCGCATCCGCATCGAGGCGCAGGAAGCGGCGAGGTGCGATCCCGCGCTGGCTTCCTTCCTTTTGACCGCGATCCTCAATCACGATCATCTCGAAGACGCCGTCGCTCACCGCGTCGCCGAGCGGCTTACCCATCCCGACATGCCGGCAACGATGATCCGGCAGGAATACGAGGATTTGATCGCGCGCGATTCCTCGATCGGCGACGCCTTCCGCGCCGATCTGATCGCGGTCGCCGACCGCGACCCCGCTTGCCTGCGCATGATGGAGCCGTTGCTCTATTTCAAGGGCTTCCATGCGTTGCAGACGCATCGGCTGGCGCATGCGATGCTGAAGGCCGGGCGGCGCGATTTCGCGCTTATGCTGCAAAGCCGGGCCTCCAGCGTATTCGGCGTCGACATCAACCCGGCCGCGCGGATCGGCAAGGGCGTTTTCCTCGACCACGCGACCAGCCTCGTGGTCGGCGAGACCTGCGTGATCGAAGACGATGTCTCCATCCTGCAAGGCGTGACGCTCGGCGGCACCGGCAAGGAGACGGGCGACCGGCACCCCAAGATCCGTCACGGAGTTTTGATCGGCGCGGGCGCCAAAATCCTCGGCAATATCGAGATTGGCCACTGCGCCCGGGTCGCGGCCGGGTCGGTGGTGCTGGCGCCGGTTCCCCATAACAAGACGGTGGCCGGCGTGCCGGCGCGAATCGTCGGCGAGGCGGGCTGCGCCGAGCCCGCGCGCGACATGAACCAGATCCTGGCCGGAAAGGCGCTGGACGGCTGAGGCCTTGCCGCTCGCCGCCGATCCGTGGCAAACGCCGCGAGGACGAAGCGGCGAGGGTGGGATGGACAAGGCGGAACTGGCGAAACTGCGCGCGCATCTGCGCCGCTCCTTCGGCTGCGAAAGCATTCAGGTGCAGCCGAGTTCGCGCGAAGAGGACGCCGCCGATGTGAAGCTCGGCGAGACGAGGATCGGCGAGATCGTCGCCGACGAAGAGGACGGCGACCGATCGTTCTTCTTCGAGATGCGCGTGCCAGCCGAGCGGGCGGAGTTGCAGGCTTACCTGCGAAAATTGTTCGAGAACGAAAAGCTGACCATCGCCTCCCGCATCAAGAAAACGGATTCGGTCGAGCTTAATAACGGTCCCGACCATATCGGCGTGCTGACCGTCGACGACGCCAAAGCCAAAAGCTTCACGCTGGAAATGGCGATCCTCGACATCGACCTCGAAGAGATCTGACTCAAGGGAGCCGCCCATGCCGATTTACGCGCTCGACGGCGTCAAGCCGCAATTGCCCGAAGAGGGCCGGTATTGGATCGCGCCCAGCGCGGTGCTGATCGGCGACATCGTGTTGCACGAGGATGTCGGCATCTGGTTCGGCGCGGTGTTGCGCGGCGACAACGAGCGATTGTCGGTGGGCGCGCGCTCCAACATCCAGGAGGGCGTGACGCTGCACACCGATGCGGGCCTGCCGTTGAAAATCGGCGCGGACTGCACCATCGGCCACAACGCGATCCTGCATTCCTGCACGATTGGCGACCGCACGCTGATCGGCATGGGCGCGATCGTGCTCAACGGCGCGAGAATCGGGCGTAATTGCCTGGTCGGCGCAGGGTCTGTCGTCACCGAGAACAAGAGCTTCGCCGACGGTTCGCTGATCGTCGGTTCGCCCGCCAAGGTGGTGCGCTCGCTCGACGAGGCGACTATCGCGGCCCTGCAAGCCTCGTCCGACCGCTACGTCGCCAATTGGCGCCGCTACACCAAAGGGCTGCGCGAGGTTTAGACGTCGAACGACGGTCTCGCGCGCGGGCAGGGGGAGGCGACGAGGAAGTGCGGCGTGGCGCCGCCGGCGAATTTGACCGCATCCAGCGGCGCGCGATGCTGGGTTGTCGGCGCGAATGTCGGCGACACGATGCGGCAGGCGTCGATTTCGCCAAGTTTTTCGCCAAGTTTTTCGCCAAGTTTCTCGCCAGTGCGGGCGGCGCTCGGCGACGCCGTCGCGGGGGCGGCGAAACCGCCAAGCCAGATCAACAATCCTGCGAAAGCGAGGCTGGCGAGGCGGGGGGCGACGTTCGACATGCGCGTCCTCGTGGCTTGACGGGGCACATCATAACGCGTCGGGGGTTGAAGCGATTTGGCGCGGATCGCTACCATTTTAACGAAGCGCCTGCGCGCTTCGCCGTGGTGAATGCGGCCTTACTGGCGTTACAGCACGATCTCGGGGCTGAATTCGTTCTCGGGAATGATGCGGGTGAATTCGACTGCCAGACCATGGGCGAACAGGCGCACGACGCGTCCCTTGGTCACGCCGACCGTCACCGGCGTGCCGACCGGCGGCGCCACCGGCGCGGCGAGCGTGAGCGCTACGCCCGATTTCGAGACGTCGACGATCGAAGCGATCACCTCGCGCCCCGTCGGCAGGATCAAGGTGGTGCGGCCGAGCTTCGACTTGATGCGTTCGTGACGGCGGTCCTCGGCCATGCCGAGGTCCTGCCGGTTGACGAGCCAGGTCAATTGATCGGCGAGGCGCTCCCGCTTAATCGCCGGCGCTTTCATGGCGATCGCGAATCCGCCCGAGAATTCGCGCGTCACTCGCCCTTCGACGCGCCCGACATGGGCGAGATAGGCGATGATCCGTTCGCCCAGATCGACCGGTTGATCGGCCGAAAAGGCGACCCCGCCGATCGACATGTCGATGGTGATGCAGGGATATTCCTTCCGATTCTCGCGCATGAACTGGCCGGGCAAGCAAACCTTGACGCGGGCATGGCGACGGCGCTCGTCCGCGTGCGGTTCGTTGACGATGGTCATAGCGAGGGCGGCCAAGGCGATGTCTCCGCTCGCGAGGCCCGGCGTCGCCGTTTGGCGACAAGGTGACCCCACGTCCGCGACTGTAAGCCGCGCGTCGTTAACGTCGCCTTGATATGCGCAATTCAAACCGAGTTAATAAGCACTCCTCAATTGCGCGCAGAGTAAACGAAAAGATGACCGCGGCGCCGAAAGCCTGAATTTGCCATCCGGCGCGCGTGCAATCCTTCACCCACAGGGGAGTTGATCGACCGCAACGAGGCGAAGTTCAGCGCCCGAACAGGCAACAGGCCGAGCCAGGGCGCGTTGGCGGCGGGCGTGCAACAGCCGATCAGGCGCGCATGGGTGGCGCCATGATGGCGCAGCGGCAACAGCAGCAATTCCAGGTCGAGCGCCTTCGCGCCGTCCGGTGCGCCGCGCGCGCCGACCAGAAAGGGCTGCGCGCCGTCGGCGACGCTTTCGATCACCCTGGCGATCTCGAATTGATCCGCCTCCTGCCACAGATCGAGAAAGGGCGCGCCGCGCAACTCGCGGCCAAACAGCGCATTGGTGCGGCTGCCGACGACCCGAAAGGGAAATCGCGCCTTGGGCGAAAATTCCAGAATAAAGGTGTCGGCGAGCACGCCGCGAAGGGCGCCCGGCTCGACATCGTTGCGTTCCGGCGCGCCGCGCGCGCCGCGCAACGCGTCCCAATAAGCGAAAAGTTGTTGGCACGTGGCGAGTTTCAAAGCGGGGACCTTTGCTCCGTCAAACCCCGTTGCGCCAAAACGGCACAGAAACGCGCCGCCCTGATCGAGGCACGGCGAGCGCTGCAGCCCGCGTG
>JANYIH010000341.1 GCA_025358745.1 Hyphomicrobiales bacterium
GGTCTCGAAGAGCAAGGCGTCGGCGAGGCGGGCGCGGCGGCCCTCGACCTCGTCGCGGGCGCGGCGCTCCTGCTCCAATCGGGCGACGATCTCGTCGTGACGCTCGGCGGCGTGCGCGGCGGCCTGACGCGGATCGACGGCGGCCTGGGCCGCCTCGTCGGCCAGCGCGGAATGATTGACACCGCCGACATCGCGCTCCAGCGCGGCGAATACGGCCGCCGCGACCGCGCCGGCGGGATCGGCGGCGCCGGCGGAAGCGTCCACTTCGGCCACCACCGCCTTGGCGCCGGCCTTGCGCTGGATGCGCTCGATCAGCCGGCGCAGCGCGAAACTCTTGCCGGCGCCGCGCCCGCCGGCGATCGCGAGCGCGAAGGGGGTCTGGGCGTCCGGCGAAAGACAAAGCTCGGCAAACGGGCGCATCGCTTCCGACACGCCGGAGAGGTCCGGCCCCTGGGTGCGGTCGGCCATCAGCACGGCGTTGGAGCCCGACGCAGGTATGGGGGCGGCGCCGCGCGCGCCTCTTTCCGCTTGCAACGCCATCGCGGACTTCTCCTTGGGAGCAGACTCGGCCGCCGCTTTGCCCTCGCCCTCCGCTTCCGTCAAGGCGTTAGCTCATGGCGGCATTAGGCTTTTCGCCCGTCTCCAACACCCGCGAAACGCCGGATTAACCTTAATCGGGCAAAGCTACGGCGATAGACACAGCCTGACGAGCAGAGGCCGATGGCGTTGCAATCCCTTAGCTTTGAGCCGCGAATCGAGGCCGGGGCTCCGCTTGTCGCCGCGCCGGCGCGACGACAAGCGAAACTGTTCGCATTGCCGCGCGCCAAACCGAAAATTCTGTTCGCGACCTCGGAGATCTCGGATTTCGTGCAGACGGGTGGGCTCGGCGCCGTGTCGGCCTCGCTGCCGCGCGCCTTGCGGGCAAGCTGCGACGTGCGCGTCGTGCTGCCGGGCTATGCGCAGGTGCTCGCCAACGCGGGTCCGTTGCTGGTGGTCGAGCGACTGCCGGGTTACGCCGGCCTGCCGCCGTGCTCGATCGCGGCCGGCGCGACGCCCGACGGTCTGGCGTTGCTGGTGGTGCTGTGCGACGAACTCTACGCCCGCGACGGCGGCCCCTATGCCGACGCGGATGGACGCGCCTACGCCGACAACGACGTGCGGTTCGCCCGGCTGAGCCTCGCTGTGGCCGAGATCGCCGCGCGCGGCGCGGGCGGATGGACGCCCGACGTCGCCCATCTCAACGACTGGCCGACGGCGTTGGCGGCGGGCTATCGGGAATGGCGCGGCGTCGGCGCGCCCTGCATGCTGACGATCCACAATCTCGCCCATCTCGGCGAGTTTCCGGTCGAGCGGCTGGGCGCGCTCGGCATTCCCGGCGAGGCGTTCGGGCTCGACGGGGTCGAGTTCCATGGCCGGGTGTCGTTCCTGAAGGCGGGGCTGGCCTATAGCCGCCATGTCACGACAGTGAGCGAAACCTACGCGCGGGAGATCGTGGCGCCGGCGCGGGGCTGCGGCCTCGACGGGCTGCTCGCGCTGCGCGCCGGACAAGGCCGGCTCAGCGGAGTGATCAATGGCATCGAGGAGGCGTGGGACCCGCGCGCGGACCGCAACTGTCCCTATCAATTCGACCCGCCACGCTGGAAGAGCCGCTACGCCGATTTCGTGCGAGGCGTGTTCGGGCTGAGCCTGGCGCGCGCGCCGCTGTTCGCTTTCATCGCGCGCTTCGCGCATCAGAAGGGCGTCGATCTGGTGATCGAGGCGGCGGCGGAGATCGTGGCGCGCGGCGGGCAGCTTGTCGCGGTCGGCGAGGGCGAGGCGGAAGCCGGCTTGCGCGACTTGAGCTTGCGGTGGCCCGACGCGGTGGGGTTGCGCGCGCCGTTTGACGCATCGCTCGCGCGGGCGGTGTTCGCGGGCGCCGATTTCCTGCTTATGCCGTCGCGCTACGAGCCTTGCGGCCTGAGCCAGATGTATGCGCAGAAATTCGGCGCGCTGCCGATCGCTCATCGCACCGGCGGCATCGCCGAGACCGTGTTCGACGGCAGGACCGGCCTGCTGTTCGACGTTCCCGAGCGGCGGGCGCTGGAGCAGGCGATCGCCAGGGCCTTCGCGCTGTATCAAGCCCCGCGCGAATTTTCCGCGATGCGGCGGGCGGCGATGGCGCTGGATTTCAGTTGGAGCCGGTCGGCGACCCGTTACGTCGAGCTTTATCGTGAGCTTGGCGGCGGGGCCGGCGCGGCCGTCGGTTGAGATATGTCGGCCGCCTTTGCAGGCTTGACGCAACAGGTCTATAGAGCGCCGCCATTCCGGCCGCTGAGGCGGCTTCAGGGTTCGAACTTCATGTTGCAGGACATTCCCGGGGCTGGTCCCGCCGCTGACGCGGCCGGGGCGGAGAAGCTCGCCGGGCACGACGAGCACGCCCACGGCAAGTTCTGGATTCTCGCGCTCGGCTCGATCGGCGTCGTGTTCGGCGACATCGGCACCAGTCCGCTCTATGCGTTGAAGACCGCGCTTGGGCAGTTCAAAGACGAGGGGGTCGGCCAGGCGCAGGTGGTGGGCACAGTCTCGCTGATCGTCTGGGCGCTGCTGATCGTCGTCACCGCGAAATACGTGCTGTTTCTGATGAACGCCGACAACAAGGGCGAGGGCGGCATCCTCTCGCTCAACGCCTTGGCGCAAATGGCGATCGGCAAGAAGACGGCCATCGTGTTCCTGCTCGGCGTCGCCGGCGCCGCGCTATTTTCGGGCGACGCGATCATCACGCCGGCGATCTCAGTGCTGGCGGCGCTGGAGGGCCTGAAACAGGTCAACGCCGATCTGGCGCCCTTCGTCCTGCCGGCGACGCTGGTGATTCTGATCGCGCTGTTCTTCGTGCAAAGCCGCGGCACGGCGCGCGTGGCGATGTTCTTCGGGCCGATCATGCTGCTGTTCTTCGCGGTCAACACGGCGCTCGGTCTGATGCAGATTCCGCACGCCTGGGTGATCCTGACGGCGCTGAGCCCCCTTCCCGGCGTCGCTTTCCTCTGGGCGCATGGCGCCACGGGTTTCGTTGTGCTCGGCAGCGTGTTTCTCGCCGTGACGGGCGCGGAGGCGCTTTACGCCGATATGGGCCATTTCGGCCGCAAGCCGATCCAGGCCTCGTGGCTGTTCATCGTGCTGCCGGCCTTGATCTGCAACTATCTCGGCCAGGGCGCGCTGATATTGACCCACCCCAAGGCGGTCGAGGACCCCTTCTATCTGCTGGCGCCGGGCTGGGCGCTCTTCCCGCTGATCCTGCTCTCGACCGCCGCGACCGTGATCGCCAGCCAGGCCGTCATCACGGGCGCCTATTCGCTGGTCGCGCAGGCGATCCAGCTCGGCCTGCTGCCGCGGCTCGAAATCGTCCACACCTCCGACACCCAGGAAGGGCAGATATACATCCCGCGCGTCAACAATCTGCTGCTGATCGGCGTGCTGGCGCTGGTGCTATTGTTCAAGAACGCCGACGCGCTCGCCAACGCCTATGGCATCGCCGTCGCCGGCACGATGGTGATGACCACGTCGCTCGCCTTCTTCGTGGTGTGGAAGCTGTGGGGCTGGCCGCTGTGGCGAGCGGCGCTGCTGATCGCCGCGTTTCTGTCGATCGATGTCGCCTTCTTCGTCGCCAATCTCTACAAGGTGCTGGACGGCGGCTATGTCCCGCTGTTGCTGGGAACCGCCTCGTTCGTGGTGATGTCGACCTGGGCCAAGGGCAGTCAGATCCTGGCGGAAAAGACGCGTCGCGATTCGATCCCGATCGTCGAGCTGATGAAGATGCTGGAGAAGTCGAAGCCGACGCGGGTGCCGGGCACGGCGGTGTTTCTCACCAACGACGTCGCTTTCGCCCCCTCCTCGTTCATGCACAATCTGAAGCACAACAAGGTGGTGCACGAGCGCGTGGTGATGATGTGCGTGCGCAACCACCCCCGTCCGCGCGTGCCCGCCGATCAACGCTACGAGATCGCGCAACTCTCGCCCCAGTTCATCACGGTCAAGCTGCATTACGGCTATATGGAACGCCCGCGCATTCCCGCCGCGTTGGCGGGCTTGCGCAAGCTCGGGTTGAAGTTCGACATCATGACGACGTCGTTCTTCCTGGGGCGGCGCAGTCTCAAGCCCGCGGAAAAATCGAGCATGCCGAAATGGCAGGACCACCTGTTCATCGGGCTGGCCAAACAGGCGGCCAGCGCGCCCGACTTCTTCCACATTCCTTCCGACCGCGTTGTCGAACTCGGCGCGCAGATGAAGGTTTAGGCGCGGTTTTTCACGAAATTCAGCGGCGCGACGACGTGGCGCGCGCAGGCGCCGGGCGCCGCGGCGAGTTCGCGCCACAGGGCTGCGAGATCGCCGGCGTTGATGAGCGAGAGCGCCTCGCGCTTCATCAGAATCGCGCCGGGATCGGGCGGGGGCTGGGCGGATAAGTCGGGCCCCGACAGCGTGCGGTCGAACAGTCCCTGACGGGCCGTCGTCAGCGGCGTCGGCGCCGCGCGGATCGGCCGCCCTTGCGCGTCGAGCCGGCGACTGTCGCAAAAGCTGAACGTGAGGCGCGGATCGGCGCGCACGGGCGCGGCGAGGCGGGCGAGGCAGGCGGGATCGCTGAGCCCGTCGGCGGGGACGATCCAGACGCAATCGCCGCTCGCCATCGCGGCCGCGCGACGCAGCGGCGCGTCGACGCCTCGCTCGTCAAGCACGAGCGTCGCCTCGCGGTCGGCGGCGCGCACGGCGGCGTCGACTTCGGCGAGCGCGGCTTCGTCGGCGTCGATCACCACGACTTCCCAAACGGGATGGGTCTGCGCGAACACGCTAGCGAGCGCGCCGGCGAGATCTGCCGCGGGGGCGGGGACGATGAACACCGAGATCTTCAGCACGTCGGGCCAAAGCCTTGAAAAGAGTGCGCGCGCCAGCGGATCGGCGCCGTCGGCGGGGGTCTCGTCGGCGAGACATTTGTCTTCCGGCACGGACTTGGCGGCGGAGGGATCGCGGAACACGATCGCAGCCGCCGCGCGCATCGCCTGGGCCTCGGGGGCGGCGTCGGGCGCGTAGGCCGTGCGTATGCCGGCTTGCGCCAGCGCGACGACGGCGTCCGCGGAGTCAGTCAGCGCCGCCTCGGCGCCATCGGCGTGGAATTGGACCTGCAACCCGAATTCGGCGGCGAGGCGGCGCGCGAGCGCTTCGAGGCGCGGCGAGGCCCCGACGACAGCGAGCCGCGCCTTGGGCGGCGACAGGCCCCGCATCGCGCGCGCCGTGGCGTTGAGGTAGGCGGCGCCGAAATGAACGTCGGGTTCGAGATAGGCGCCTTCGCTCCATTCGTTCCAGGCGTTGACGCAGACCACGCGCTCGCCCCACAACGGCTTTGCCTGCGCGACGAGTTCGTCGAGCCAGCGCTCGAAGGAACCGGGCGTCGAGCCGACCAGCGTCAGCCCCTGGCCCTGCCGCCGCGCGTCATTGTCCCAGGAGGGAACGGCGGTCTTGATCAGGGGAAAGTCGGGCGCGGGCTCCGCCAGCGAGGCGTCGATCAGATCGGAATAGGCGAAGGCGTCGGCCTCGAAGGTCTCGTCGAATATATCGAGGCGGTCGTAGACCTGCGGCAGCCCGCGGGTGAGCTTGTGCGGGGGAAACTCCACCGCCGCGTCGAAGCCGAGCGGGCGCGGATCGACGTCCTCGAAGGTCTGCGCCATGACGAAAATCGGGTTTTCCCCGTGGGCTTGCGCGAACAGCCGGCGCCAGCGCGCGAGGGTCTGCGCCGTCTGCGGGATCAGGCCGGCGCGATAGACCATCAGCAGCGGCCGTCCCTCCAGCCGGACATAGCGCGGATCGCGGAAATGGCGGGCGAACTCGGCGCAGCGGCGCGGCTCGTCGGCCTCGTCATAGGTCTGGGCGATCAGCACCTCGTTCTCGGCCCCGTCCCAGCGCCGGGTCCAGTTCTCGTTTGCCCAGCAGACACAAAATGGAAAATCCGGTTCGCCGGAAGTAAGCACGGCATCGAGTGGCGTATTGAGCAGGCGCTTGCCGCCAAACC
>JANYIH010000069.1 GCA_025358745.1 Hyphomicrobiales bacterium
CGGAGACAAGCACGACGCCGATTACGCCGAGGTCGAGATAAGACGGCATCCAATGGCCTCTTTAAAGCGCGCGCCCTTCGGCGCCGCAGAAACGGTTTCCGCAACGCGGCGGCTTATAGCGAAGGCGGTTCGCTTCGTCACGCCTCGTCCTTCTTGCGAGGCCTGGCCGCCACCCCCGCCGCCGCGATCTCCGCCACCAGCGAGGCGACGGAGGAGACGGTGGAGGTCGGCAACCGGCCTGCGTCTTCATCCTTGGCGGCGCCGGACGGAGTGTAGGCCCTCAGGAACCCGAGTTTGGCCGCCTCCTTCAACCTCAGCCCGGCGTGGCCGACCGCGCGCACGGCCCCCGACAGCGCGATCTCGCCGAAATAAACCGCGTCATGCGGCAAAGCGACGCCCACCAGCGAGGACACCAGCGCGGCGGCGGCGGCCAGATCGGCCGCCGGCTCGCCGATGCGAAGCCCGCCCGCGACATTGAGATAGACGTCGTAGCCGCCGAGCTTCAGCCCGCCATGCGCTTCCAGCACCGCCAGCACCATGGCGAGGCGCGCGCCATCCCAGCCGACCACGGTGCGGCGCGGCGTGCCGAGTGTGCTCGGCGCCACCAGCGCCTGAATCTCGACCAGCAGGGGCCGCGCGCCCTCGACGCCGGCGAACACCGCCGCGCCCGGCGCCGAAACATCGCGCCCCGCCAGAAACAGCGCAGAGGGGTTGGCGACTTCGGCCAGCCCCGCGCCGGTCATCTCGAACACGCCGATTTCATCCGTTGCGCCGAATCGGTTCTTGGTCGCGCGCAACACGCGGAAAGCGTGCGCGCCGTCGCCTTCGAACGACATCACGGCGTCGACCATGTGCTCCATCACGCGCGGGCCGGCGATCTGCCCGTCCTTGGTGACATGACCAACCATCACCACCGCCGCGCCGCTCGATTTGGCGTAGCGGATCAAGGCCTGACTGGAAGCGCGCACCTGGCTGACGCTGCCCGGCGCGGATTCGACCGCGTCGCTCCACATGGTCTGGATCGAATCGAGCACGACGAGTTTGGGCGAATCGCCCGAGCCGAGCGTGGCGACGATGTCTTCCACAAGAGTCTGCGCCGCCAGTTGCACCGGCGCGCTCGACAGGCCGAGCCGGCTGGCGCGCAGCCGCACCTGCTCAGTCGATTCCTCGCCCGAGACATAGACCACCCGCCCGCCGCGCTGGGCCAGCGTCGCGCAGGCCTGAATCAGCAGCGTCGACTTGCCGATGCCCGGCTCGCCGCCGATCAGCGTCGCCGAGCCCGGCACGAAACCGCCGCCCGCCACCCGGTCGAGTTCGCTTATCCCCGTGACGATGCGCTCGACCGGCTTCGACGCGCCCGACAGGCTCTCCAGCGCGAACGCCCGGCCGACGAGCCCCTTGCGCGCGGCCGCGCCGCCGACCCCGAGGGCCGCGCCCTCCTCGATGATCGTGTTCCACTCGCCGCAGGCTTCGCATTTGCCCTGCCAGCGCTGCGAGACGGCGCCGCAATTCTGGCAGACGTAGGAGGGGCGGGCGCGGGCCATCAGGAGCCGCGCTCGCCGCCCCCCTCTCCCCGCTTGCGGGGAGAGGGGCGTTTCCGCTTGGATGCGGCGAGAGGGAGGGCGCGGCGCGTGGGGGCGTCCCCCACCCCAACCCTGCCCCGCAAGGGGGGAGGGGGCCGACGCCGCGGCTCGCGGTTGGTTGGCGCCTTCATGTCGGCGGGCAGCCGTTGCCTTCCAGCACGGCGCCCGCGAGATAGAGCGAGCCGGCGATCAGCACGCGCGGCGGTCTGGCCCAATCTTCGCGGGCGAGCGCGTCGAGCGCCTCACCCACGCTGTCGGCCACACGCGCGACAAGGCCAACGCGGCGGGCGAAATCGGCGATCTCCTGCGCGGAGCGCGCGACATGTTCGCCCGGAATCGGCACCGCGATCATCTCGCGCGTCAATCCTTTGAAATGGGCGAGAAACGCGCCGGTGTCCTTGGTCGACAGCGTGCCGCAGATCATCACCAGCGGGCGAGGGCTCGCCTCCTCGAAATCGGCCATCGCCTCGGCCAGCACGCGACCGCCCGCTTCGTTATGGGCGCCGTCGAGCCACACTTCCGCGCCGGCGGGCGCGCGATCGACCAGCGGACCGGAGCGAAGCCGTTGCAGCCGCGCCGGCCAGTGCGCCTGGGTCAGGCCGCGCTCGAAGGCGGCGGGGGTCAGCTCCGGCGCAATCGCGCGCAGCGTTGCAATCGCCGTCGCCGCATTGCCGTATTGATGGCGCCCGACCAGCCGGGGCTTGGGCAGATCGAGCAGTCCTTGCTCGTCCTCATAGACCAGCCGGCCGTTCTCGGCGCGGATGAAGAAATCGCGCTCGGCGACGCGCCTGACGACCCCCAGTTGCAACGCCCGTTTTTCAATCACCCGCAGCGCCGCCTCCGGCTGCTCGGCGATGATGGCGGGCGCGCCCGATTTGAGGATGCCCGCCTTCTCGAACGCGATCCTGTCGACCGTCGCGCCGAGAAATTCAGGGTGATCGATCGATATCGGCGTAATCACCGTTGCGCGCGGGCGCGAGATCACATTGGTGGCGTCGAACCTGCCGCCCAGGCCCACTTCCAGCAGCGTGAAATCGGCGGGTACGCGGCTGAACAAAAGGAACGCGGCGGCGGTGAGCAGCTCCCAGATCGAAATCGTCTGGCCGTCGTTGACGCGCTCGCACTCGCTGAGCGTCGCCGCCAGCGTCGCGTCGTCCACAAGCGCGCCGCTGAGCCGGACGCGCTCGTTGTAGCGCACGAGATGGGGCGAGGTGTCGACATGGACCCGCTTGCCCGCGGCTTCCAGGATGGCGCGCAGAAAGGCGACGGTCGAGCCTTTGCCGTTGGTGCCGGCGACATGGATCACCGGGGGCACGCGTTCGTGTGGATCGCCCAGACCGGCGAGCAGGCGCTGGATGCGCCCCAGCGACAGGTCGAGGCGAGGCGGATGGAGGCGCGCCACCCGCTGCAAAATCTCCTGCATTTCGGACAAAGCCGCTCCAGCCCGGGGGGTCGATCTTACGCGGCGGTCATGGCCGGCGCCGGGGTCCGGGTCAACAGGCGGCACAGCCGCGCGAGCGTCGCCCGCATCTCCGGGCGCGGCACGACCATGTCGACCATGCCATGCGCCTGCAGGAACTCGGCGCGCTGGAAACCCTCGGGCAGGCGCTGGCGCACGGTCTGCTCGATCACGCGCGCGCCGGCGAAGCCGATCACCGCGCCGGGTTCGGCGATCTGGATGTCGCCGAGCATGGCGTAGGACGCCGTGACGCCGCCCGTGGTCGGGTTGGTCAGCACGACGATGTAAGGCAGCCGCGCGGCGCGCAGGCGCTGCACCGTGACCGTGGTGCGCGCCATCTGCATCAGCGAGAACATACCCTCCTGCATCCGCGCGCCGCCCGAGGCGGTGAAGATGATGAACGGGGCGTGTTTCTCGACCGCGAGCGTCATCGCGGTGACGATCGCCTCGCCTGCGGCCATGCCGAGCGTGCCGCCCTGGAAGGCGAAATCATGCACCGCGGTGACGACCTCCTGCCCCTCGATCTGGCCGAACGCGGCGAGAATGGCGTCGGCGGAGCCTGTCTTGGCGCGATGCTCCTTCAGCCGGTCGGCGTAGCGCTTGATGTCGCGGAATTTCAGCGGGTCGGTGGGGACTTCCGGAGCGACGATCGGCTCGAACAGGCCGTCGTCGTAGAGCGAGGCGAGACGCGCGCGCGGGCTGATGGCCATGTGATAGCCCGAGCCCGGCACGACCATTTGGTTGGCTTCGAGATCCTTGTGGAACACGAGTTGCCCGCTCTCGGGGCATTTGACCCACAGGTTTTCCGGCGTGTCGCGCCGCAGCAGCGATCTGATTTTCGGCGGAACGACGTTCGACATCCAGTTCATGGGCAAAACTTGCAGTTCATGGGGGAAAGTCCTCAGCGCGCCGCGCTTCTCACGCCCTCGGCCAGTTCGCCGACCCGTTTCGTCACCGCCTCAACCACCGATCCGCCCGCCTCGACCGCGTGGCGAACGGCCTCGACCAGCGCGGAGCCGACCACCACGCCATCCGCCCGCGCCGCGATGCCCGCTGCGCTGGCCGCATCGCGCACGCCAAAACCAACCGCTACGGGAAGATGGGTATGGCGCTTGATGCGCGCAACCGCCGCGCCCACAGCATCCGCATTTGGCGCCGCCGCTCCTGTGACGCCGGCGATCGAGACATAATAGACGAAGCCCGAGGTGTTGGCGAGCACGGCGGGCAGGCGGGCGTCGTCGGTGGTGGGCGTCGCCAGCCGAATGAAATTGAGCCCGGCCTTGAGGGTCGGCAGGCAAAGCTCGTCGTCCTCCTCGGGCGGCAGATCGACGACGATCAGGCCATCGACGCCGGCGGCCTTCGCCTCGACCAGGAACGCCTCGACGCCGTGGACATAGATCGGGTTGTAATAGCCCATCAGCACGATCGGCGTCGCATCGTCCTGCTCGCGGAAGGCGCGCACGAGGCGCAGCGTCTTGTTGAGGGTCTGGCCGCCTTTCAGCGCGCGCAAACCCGCCGCCTGGATCGCCGGGCCGTCGGCCATCGGGTCGGTGAAGGGCATGCCGAGTTCGATCACGTCGGCGCCGGCCTTGGGCAGCGCCCTAACCAGCGCGAGCGAGGTCTCGTAATCGGGATCGCCGGACATGACGAAAGTCACCAGCGCGGCGCGGCGGGCGTCTTTCAGGGCGGCGAAACGGGCGTCGATGCGGGTCATGCGGGCGGGGTTAGCATGGGCCGCGATTTTGGGAAACCGGCGAAAATCAGGTTGGGGGATCGCGCCGGCGCAAGGCGTTGCGGATCAGCATGACGCCGCCGAAGCTGATGGCGAAGCAAATCAGCCACAGCAGCGGCAGCGGCCCCTGGCTGCCGCTCTCACCCAGCGACATGACGATGAAGCCGAGCGAACAGGCGCCGGGCAGCAGCAGGACGACGCCGAGAATGATCGCGAGCGCGCGCAACATCACGTTTCGCCCCCCTGTCTATTTCCCCGTCCCGGCGCGCGTGAATTGCAACACGCCGTCGTCGATGCGCTGGAAACGCAGCAGCGCTACGTCCTTGAGATAGTTCTGATTGACCTTCCACGGCGCCTTGGCGCCTTGCTTGGGCAGTTTCGCCAGCGCGCGCTGCACATAACCCGAGGTCAGGTCCATGAACGGCAGCGCCGGCTCGTCGGGCGCGCGCGGCGGGGTCGCCGCGACCAGGCCGCGCGCGTGCATGAAATTGATGAGCCGGCAGGCGTAGCCCGCGATCAGGTCCGCCTTCAGCGTCCACGAGGAATTGGTGTAGCCGAACACCGAGACGAGGTTGGGCGCGCCCTCGTACATGCAGCCCTTGTAGACGTGGGTTTTCGCGAAATCGACCCGCGCGCCGTCGACGCTGAAGGCGACGTCGCCGAGGAAATTGACCTCCAGCCCCGTCGCGACCACGACGATGTCGGCTGCCAGATTTCGACCCGAGCTAGTGCGCACGCCCGTCGGCGTGAAAGTCTCAATCCTGTCGGTGACGACGTGTGCGCGGCCGTCGCGCATGGCGTGGAAGAAATCGGCGTCGGGGACGAGGCAAAGGCGTTGATCCCAGGGCGCGTAGTTCGGCGTGAAATCGGCGATGTCGACTTTGCCGCCCATTTCCGCTTGCGCCATGCCGATTAGCCGCTGCTTGGCCTGTTGCGGATATTTGCGGAACAGGCGGTAGAAATACATCGACTGCGCGACATTACGCAGCCGCGTCAGGCCATAGGCGAGGCGGGCGGGCAGGCGGCGGCGGAGCGCATTGGCGAGGCTGTCCTGCGAGGGCCGCGCCACCATGTAGGTCGGCGAGCGTTGCAGCATGGTGACGTCGGCCGTTTTCGCCATTTCCGGCACGATCGTCACCGCCGTCGCGCCGCTGCCGATCACCAGCACTTTTTTGCCGCGATAGTCGAGGTCTTCGGGCCAGAATTGCGGCTGCACGAAGCGGCCGTGGAAGTCCGCCAGGCCGGGAAAATCGGGGAAATGGCCGCGATCGTAGTGATAATACCCCGCGCAGAGCGCGAGAAAACGGGCGCGCAGGCGGACGCTCACGCCGCCGCGCAACGCCTCGACCGCCCACAAAGCCGCCCTCGAATCCCAGGCGGCGGAGACGACCTTCGTGTCGAACTGGATGTGCTGGTCGACGCCGTGGTCGGCGGCGGTCTGTCTGACATAACGCAGGATCGAAGGGCCGTCGGCGATCGCTTTCGAATCCGTCCACGGCCGGAACGCGTAGCCGAGCGTGTGCATGTCGGAATCGGAGCGCACGCCGGGATAGCGGAATAGATCCCAGGTGCCGCCGATCGCGCCGCGCGCCTCCAGAAGCGCAAAGCGAGCCCAGGGCGCGCGGCGTTGCAGATGGCAGGCCGTGCCGACGCCCGACAGGCCGGCGCCGACGATCAGCACATCGAGCGGCTCGCTCACGGGGCGCCCGCCAGAGCTTTGGTGAGAAAGGCGGCGGTTTCGTCGAGCGAGCGGCGCGCTTCGGGCACATAGGGGTGCAGGAACTGCCAGACATGCGGCGCGCCGTCCCACACTTTTATCTCTGCCTGCGACCCCGCCGCCACAGCGGCGGCGGCGAAGCGGATCGAATCGTCGCGCAAAATTTCCTCCTCGCCGACATGGAACAGCAATGGCGGGAGCCCTGAGAGATCGCCCAGCAGCGGCGAGGCGCGGGGATCGCGCGCGTCGGCGCCGTTGAGATAGAATTCGCCGAGATTGGCGAGCTGGTCGGTGAACATCGCGTCGCGATGGGCGTTGGTTCGCCAGCTTGCGCTCTCCCCGGTGAGGTCGGTGGCGGGCGAGAACAGCGCCGCCGCCGCCGGACGGCGCGCCTCGTGCTTGACGATCAGCGTCAGCGACAGCGCAAGATTGCCGCCCGCCGAATCGCCCGCGACCGCCGCCGGCGCGCCGACCCGCTCGGCAAAGCCGCGCCAGGCGGCCACGGCGTCGTCAATTGCGGCGGGAAACGGATGCGCCGGGGCGAGCCGATACGCCGGCGCGAAGACGCGAAAACCGCGCAGCGCGAAGCCGCCCGTCAGCGAGCGATGCGTCCTAGGCGAGCAGCCGACAAAGCCGCCGCCGTGGAGGTAGAGCAGCGGCTTGGCGCCGCCGGCTTCCGCCCATTCGCCGGGCACCCCGCCGAGCGTATCGCCCCGGAAGCGCACGCCGCGCGGCGCCGGCAATTTCACGCCCTCGAACACGCGTTTCATCTTGTCCAGATCGCGCATGTCGCCCAGGCGCGAACGCACGCTGAGCCGCACCAGCGCCGAAAAGGCGCGAAGTCGAAAACTAGGCGCCAAAGAGCCTCCGCAACACGTCGGTCAATTGCGCGCACTCAGCGGATGCGAATTCGGTTTGCGACAAATCCCCGTCCCCCGCGCTTGAAGGCGACCTTGGCGCCGGACGAGGGTGAGGTCCAGCTAAGTCGTCGGCTTGAAGAACATATTGCGCAGATTGTCGAACAGCTCGATCCTGGCGCCGGCGCGCTTCATGATCAGCGATTGCTGGAGGATCGTCAGCGTATTGTTCCAGGCGTAGTAGATGACGAGGCCGGCCGGGAACGAACCGAACATGAAGGTGAAGATGAACGGCATATAGGTGAACATCATCTTCTGCGTCGGATCGGTCGGCTCCGGCTGCATCTTCATTTGCAGGAACATGGTCAGGCCCATGATCAGCGGCCAGATGCCCAGATGCAGGAAATGGCCGAACACGGGCAGCACGGTCGGGTCGAACGGGATCAGGCCAAACAGGTTGAAGACGTTGGTGGGATCGGGCACCGAGAGATCCTTGATCCAGCCGAAAAACGGCTGGTGCCGCATTTCCAGCGTGATCGAGAACACGCTGTAGAGCGCGATGAAGACGGGGATTTGCGGCAGCATCGGCAGACAGCCCGCGACCGGGTTGACCCCCTCCTTGCGCATGATCTCCATCTGCGCCTGCTGCTGCTTCTGCGTATCGTTGGGATACAGCTCCTTCAGCGCGGCGAGTTTGGGCTGGATCAGCTTCATCTTCGCCATCGAGCGATAGCTCTGATTGGCCAGCGGGAAGAACGCCCCCTTGACGATGACGGTCACCGTCAGAATCGCCAGCCCGAAATTGCCGATGAATTTGTAGATGAAGTCGATCAGATAGAACATCGGCTTGGTGACGAAATAGAGCCGGCCCCAATCGATCATGAGGTCGAATTTCGTGATGCCGAGTTTGCTGATGTAGCTGTCGATGGTGGAGACTTCGAGCGCGCCGGCGAAGATGTGGGTCTGATGGGAGGCGGAGGCGCCGGCCGCCACGTCGATCGGCGCCGCGACGAAATCGGTCTGATAATCCTCGCGCGCAGGCGGGCCGGCGGCGGAAAAGCGCGCTTCGACCGGCTCAGACGGACCCGGCACGATGGCGGACGCCCAATAGCGGTCGGTGAAGCCGAACCAGCCGCCCGTGCCCTTCAGCGGCTTGAGCTTGTCGGCCGCCTTGTCGATGCCGGCGTAGGTTTCCTTCTGCTCCGAGCCGTCGACATAGGAGACGAAGCCCTCATGTACAGAAGCGTTGCTGAGCTTGGGCGCGCCGCGGCGCAGAATCAGCGCATAGGGGCGCAGCGTAACCGGCTTGTCGCCTTTGTTCTCGACCTTGTCGGTCACGGTGAACATGAACTTGTCGTCGACCGCGATCAGGCGGGTGAACACGAGCCCTTCGCCGTTGTCGTAAGTGAGCGTGACGGGATGGCTGGGGGCCAGCTCGCCGTCGGTCGCGGTCCAGCGCGTCGTGCGCGACGGTGTTTTCACCGACTTGTCGGGCGTGACGAAGCCGGTTTCGGCCCAGTAGGGTTCGGCGGAAGCGGCGGGCGAGAACAGCACGACATTGGGGCTGTTGGGGTCGATGGTGTCGCGGTAGCCCTTCAGGAACACGTCGTCGATTTCGCCGCCTTCGAGATTGATCGAGCCACCGAGGTCGGGCGAAGCGAGTTTGACGCGCGGCGAGGCGGCGAGCGCTTCCGCGCGAGGTTTGACGACATCGGCGGCAGGGGCGGCGGTCTGCGGCGCGGCCGCCGAGCCGGCGGCCGGATTGGCCGAGCCTGCGGCGACGGGCTGATGCGGCGCGTTCGCGGGCCGCGGCGGCGGCGCGAAGAAGTAGTTCCACCCGATCAGGACGAGCGCCGACAGCGCGATCGCCAGGATGAGGTTGCGTGTGTCCTCGGAATTCATGACCGTCCGTCTCGTGCGGGGCGCGGCGTGTGCGCGCGGCCGATGGCCGCGGCGATATCGGCGACCAGCGCGTCAAACGCAAGCGTCAGCGCGTCGCGGCGCGCCATCAGCACGTAGTCGAAGTCCGCGCGCGCCGCGCGGGGCGAGATGCGGCGCATGGCTTCGCGCAGGCGCCGCCGGATGCGATTGCGCACGGGCGAATTGCCGGTTTTCTTGGTGACGGTGAGGCCGATGCGCGGCCCTTGGGCGCGCATTTCGGTCGCGCGGGCGTTAGCTTGCAGCGTGAAAGCGGAGGCGCCGATGCGCCGGCCTTTGGCGGCGCGCTGAAATTCGGCCCGCTGCGTCAGCCGACCCCAGCGCGGGCCCTGCGCGTCCAACGGCCTGTATATCAGGCCGAAAGCTTCTTGCGGCCGCGCGCGCGGCGGGCGTTGAGCACCTTGCGGCCGCCGACGGTGGCCATGCGGGCGCGAAAACCGTGGCGGCGCTTGCGCACGATCTTGCTGGGCTGGAAAGTGCGCTTCACGGCATCGACTCCTGATCGGGCGGGGGGCCGGGGCCCCAAAAAAATTGCGGCGGAAAACCCCGCCGCGTTGGGCCGGCTTATAGGCAAAGGCGGGTCGTGAAGTCAACGGGCGCGCAAGCATTCGGGTTGGGGCTCATACCTGATCGTGCGAGCCGGGGTCGTCGTAGGGATAGCGATCCACGTCGCCCGAGCGTTGCGCGAGCCGCGATTTCCGGGGTTGCGCCCTCAGTTCCGGCCAATAGGCCAGGAAAAACACCAAACCGATCAGCAGCAATCCGCCGACTACGCTCGTTGATACGATCAGCAACGTCGCCATTGTCGCCTCACCGCGCCAGCCCTAGCAGCGCCTCCACCTGCACATGCCGCTCCAGATGCGCCGCCAGCCCGTCGAGCGTCTCCTCCACCTCGACCTCGTAGTTCAGCCCCGACGCCTTCGCCCCGATCCAGTCGAGCCACGTTCGGCGCTGCGCGTCAACTCCGAACAGGCCATGCGCGTAGCAGCCCCGCACCCGGTCGTCCGGGCTGACCGCCCCATCCCGGCGCCCGTCGTCGAACACGAGCAGCGGCGGCGCCGACCCTTCGGTGCGCCCGACGTGGATCTCGTAGCCGGCGAACGGCGCGCCCAGACACTTGCCCGCGATGCGGGTCAGCGTCTTGGGGCCGCCCAGCACGGTCGTCACATCCAAGAGGCCGAGGCCGGGAACCGTCTCGGGCGGGCCTTCGATCCCTTGCGGGTCGGCGACTGACCGGCCCAGCATTTGATAGCCGCCACACAGGCCAAGCACCTTTCCGCCGCGCCTGACATGGGCGAGAATGTCGATGTCCCAGCCCTCGCCGCGCAGCGCCTTCAGGTCGGCGATGGTGGCCTTGCTGCCCGGCAGGATGACGAGATCGGCTGATGGCAGAGGCATCCCGCGCGCCGCGATGATCAGGCGCACGCCAGGCTCGGCGCGCAGCGGATCGAAATCGTCGAAATTGGCGATATGCGGCAGATGCGGCACGACGATCGTCGCGGCGCCGTCGCCGGGCGGCGGGGGCCGGTCGAGCGCGACGGAATCCTCGGCCGGCAGCCGGCGGGCTCCCGCGAAATGCGGGATCAGGCCGAGCGAAGGCCACCCGCTCAGGGCTTCGATTCGCGCCATGCCGTCGGCGAACAGCGTCGGGTCGCCGCGAAACTTGTTGACGAGAAAGCCGGCGATCTGGGCGGCGTCGGCGGGGTCGAGCACGGCGCGCGTGCCCACGATCTGCGCGAACACGCCGCCGCGGTCGATGTCGCCGATCAGCACGACGGGCGCGTTCGCCGCCCGCGCAAAGCCCATATTGGCGATGTCGTGCGCGCGAAGGTTGATCTCCGCCGCGCTGCCGGCGCCTTCGACAAGGACAAGGTCGGCCTCGGCCTTGCAAAGCGCGAAGCTTTCCATCACCTGCGCCATCAGCCTGGGCTTCCACGCCTGATATTCGCGCGCCTTGGCGCTGCCTACGACCCGCCCCTGCACCACGATCTGGCTGCCGATCTCGTTCTGCGGCTTCAGCAGCACCGGGTTCATATGGACGCTGGGCTCGACGCGGCAGGCGCGCGCCTGCAGCGCCTGCGCCCGGCCGATCTCGCCCCCGTCCGCCGTCACGGCGGCGTTGTTCGACATGTTCTGCGGCTTGAACGGGCGCACCCGAAAGCCGCGATTCGTGAGCGCCCGGCAAAGGCCCGCAACGACGAGCGATTTGCCGACGTCGGAGCCGGTCCCCTGGAACATCAGCACGCGCCCCATGCTAAAACTCGATCCCTTCCTGCGCCTTCACGCCGGCGGCGAAAGGGTGTTTCACCGCGCCCATTTCGGTGACGAGATCGGCCGCCTCGATCAGTTCCGGCTTGGCGTTGCGTCCGGTGACGACGATGTGCAGGTCCGGCCGGCGCGCGCGCAACGCCGCCACCACCTCGGCCAGCGGCAGATAATCGTAGCGCAGCGCGACGTTCAACTCGTCGAGCACGAGCAGGCGGATCGCGGGGTCGGCCATCATTTCCTGCGTCACCCCCCAGGCTGCGCGGGCGGCGGCCACGTCCCGCGCGCGATCCTGCGTCTCCCAGGTGAACCCCTCCCCCATGGTGCGCCAGACGATCTGATCGCCGAAACGCGCGAAGGCGAGCCGCTCGCCGGTCTCCCACGCGCCCTTGATGAACTGCACCACGCCGACCTTCCAGCCGCGCCCGAGCGCGCGCAGCGCCAGCCCGAAGGCCGCGGTCGACTTGCCCTTGCCGGGGCCGGTGTGGACGATCAGCAGCGACTTGCGCACAATCGTCTTGGCCGCGACCTCGGCGTCCTGCACGGCCTTGCGCTTGGCCATCTTGGCCTGATGGCGCGCGTTGTCTTCGCTGTCTGTCATGGGGCAGACGCTTTAAGGCGCCTTGGCCCGCGTTGACAGGGGCAGGCGCTGCCCCTACCAGACAGGGCGACGGTCCCCGCGCGAGCGGGGCGAACAGGGAATACGGCCAAACCGTAGCTGCCCCCGCAACTGTAGACGGGATGTCTCGCGTCATAACGCCACTGGAGCTTTTCCGGGAAGGCGACGCAGGCGAAACCCCGTCAGCCAGGAGACCTGCCGTCGCATCGATCGGGCCGAAGCGGGCGGGGCGCCACGCCTCGGCAAGCCGGGTTTGCCCCGGCGCCCGTGCGCGCGCCCCTGGGATGATTGCGTGGGCGAAGCCGCCAAAGTCACTGTCGCCGTCTGTACGACCTGCCGCGCCGAGGGCGAGCCGCTGGAGCCGCGCGAGGCCAGGGCGGGCGCGCGTCTCCACCGCGCCTTAAGCCAGCGGGCGGGGCCGGACGATCCGGCTGTCGTCGCCGTCGAGTGTTTCAGCGTCTGCAAGCGCCCCTGCACGCTGAGCTTTGCCGCGCCGGGCGCATGGACCTACCTCTATGGCGACTTCCCCGCCGACTTCGACGCCGACGCGATCCTGGCCGCCGCGCGGCTTTACGGCGCCTCGCCGCAGGGCCTCATTCCGTGGAAAGAACGCCCGAGCGCGCTGAAAAAGGGCGTCGTCGCCCGCATCCCGCCGCTGGAGAATTTGGCATGACCGCCTTTGCGAAGATTCCCGCCACCATCGTCACCGGCTTTCTCGGCGCCGGCAAGACGACGATGATCCGGCATCTCCTGGAAAACGCCAACGGCCGGCGCATCGCGCTCGTCATCAACGAATTCGGCGACATTGGCGTCGACGGCGACATCCTGAAATCCTGCGGCGTGGAAGCCTGCGGCGAGGACGACATCATCGAACTCGCCAACGGCTGCATCTGCTGCACCGTCGCCGACGATTTCCTGCCCGCCATCGAGACGCTGCTGAAGCGCGCCGACCGGCTTGATCACATCATCATCGAGACTTCAGGACTGGCTCTGCCCAAGCCGCTGTTGAAGGCGTTCGACTGGCCGGAGGTGCGCGCGCGGCTCACGGTAGACGGGGTGATCGCAGTGGTCGATGCGGCGGCGGTCGCCGACGGACGCTTCGCCGAGGATGCGCAGGCGCTGGCCGCCCGGCGCGCGGACCCCTCGCTCGATCACGACAATCCGCTGGAGGAGGTCTACGAGGACCAGATTCTGTGCGCCGACATCGTCGTGCTCAACAAGACCGATCTGCTGCGCCCAAGCGACGCGGCGCGGGTGGCGGTGGAAGTGCGCAAGGCCGCGCGCGGCGCGACCAAGGTGATCGCCGCGCAGGAGGGCCGGGTCGATATCGAGATCGCGCTCGGGCTGAAGGCGGGCGCAGAGGATGACGTCGCCGCAAGGCCATCCCATCACGACGCGGAGGAAGGCCACGACCACGACGATTTCGCTTCCTTCGTGCTCGACGTTCCGGCTTTGGCCGACGCTGGAAGTTTCATCGAGAAGCTGGCGGCGGTCGCGCGCAGCCACGACGTGCTGCGCATCAAGGGTTTTCTCGATGTCGCGGGCAAGCCGATGCGGCTGCTGGCGCAGGGCGTCGGCGCGCGCTTCCGCAGCCAGTTCGACCGGCCCTGGGGCGCGGCCGAAACGCGGCGCGGCCGCCTCGTCGTGATCGGCCGGAAGGGCCTCGACCGCGGCGCGATCGAGGCGGCGTTGCGCTGATGCATCTTCTCCGCACGGAGCTGAGATCGCTGGATGAGACGACCCCGGCCGTCGATCTCGAACAGACCATAGCGGACATCGTCGTGCTGTCGTTCGCCGACAGCGACCTCGGCGTGATGGCGAAGGCGCGGGACGCCACGGGCGGGCGCAGCCTGCGGCTGGCGAGTCTGGCCAGCCTGCGCCATCCCTATTCCGTCGATCTCTATGTCGGACAAGTGATCGCCCACGCGAAATTCGTGCTGATCCGGCTGCTCGGCGGGCTCGACTACTGGCGCTACGGCGTCGAGGAGGTCGCCCGCGCCGTCCGCGCCAACGGCGGCGCGCTCGCCATCGTTCCCGGCGACGAGCGCGAGGACGCGCGGCTCGACGCGGCCTCGACGCTGCCTGTGACGGACCTGCGACGTTTGTGGGGCTACCTGCAGCACGGCGGCCCTGAGAACGCGGGGATGGCGCTGCGCTTGCTGTTGCGCGAAGGCGACGTCCCCGCGCCTGCCGCGCAGGCACCGCTGGGAGTCGCGCTGCGGCGCGAGGGCGCCGCCCGAGCCTTGATCGTGTTCTACCGCTCCGCCTGGCTCGCCGGCGATATCGAGCCCTACGAGGCGCTGGCCGACGCGCTGGAGGCCCAAGGCTTCGCGGTCGAGGCGCTCTATGTCACCAGCCTGAAAGACCCCAGCGTCGTCGCTCCCTTGCGCGCTCGTCTGGCGGCTGCGCCGCCCGACGTGATCCTCAACGCCACCGCCTTTTCCGCCCGGCTCGACGAGGGAACCGCATTCGACGCCTGCGACGCGCCCGTGTTGCAGGTCGGCGTCAGCCTATCGACAGAGGAACAATGGGCCGCCTCCGCGCGCGGGCTGACTTCGGCCGACCTCGCCATGAATGTCGCGCTGCCGGAGCTTGACGGGCGCCTCTACGTCGGCGCGCTGTCGTTCAAGGCTGAGGCCGAGCGCATCGCAGCGCTCGAATATGCCCCGCTGCGCTCCAAGCCGCACAGCGAGACGATCAACCATTCCGCGCGGCTCGCCGCCGGCTGGGCCGCGCTGCGGCGCACGCCCAACGCGCGCAAGCGGCTCGCCCTCGTGTTGTCCGACTATCCCGCCAAGGGCGGGCGCGCCGGTTATGCGGTCGGGCTCGACACCTTCGCCTCGGTCGCTGAAATCGCCGCCCGGCTCGGGCGCGAGGGCTATGGGCTCGCCGATCCGCCCGCCGATCTCGCCCGCCGGCTCTCCCGCGCGACGGCGCCCGCGCTGTCGCTGGCGCGCTACCGCGATTTGCTGGGCCGGGCGCCGCAGGCTTTCGCCCGCAGCGTCGCCGCGCAATGGGGCGAGGCAAGCGGCGACGAAGCCGTGCGCGACGGCGCCTTCCATTTCGCCTTCCTGCGCCTGGGCGACAGTCTCGTCGCGCTGCAACCCGACCGCGGCCGCGCCGCGTCGCGCAGCGCGGATTACCACGACGCCAATCTGCCGCCGCGCCACGCCTATGTCGCGTTCTATCTCTGGCTGCGCGAAGTCGAGCAGGTTCATGCGCTGGTGCATGTGGGCGCGCATGGGACGCTGGAATGGTTGCCGGGCAAGGCGGTGGCGCTGTCGGCCGATTGCGCGCCGCGCGCGGTGCTGGGCGCGCTGCCGGTGATCTATCCGTTCATCGTCAACAATCCCGGCGAAGCGGCGCAGGCCAAGCGCCGCACATCAGCCGTGACGATCGGCCATCTCACGCCGCCGTTGACGGCGGCGCTCGCGCACGGCGCGAGCGCCGAGATCGAGGGGTTGATGGACGAATTCGCGCAGGCGCGTTCGCTCGATCCGCGCCGCGCCCGCCGCCTCGCCGATCTCGTGCTGGAGCGCGCGCGCGAAACCGGGCTTGCCGAGGAAGCCGGCCTTTCCGGCGCGCTCGACGCCGACGAGGCGCTGACGCGGCTCGACGCCTGGCTGTGCGATCTCAAGGAGATGCGGATCGGCGACGGGCTGCATGTGTTCGGCCGGCCGCTCGACGACGCCGATCCCGCCCGCGCCGCCTCGCCCGCTGCCGAAATGTCGAGCCTTATCGCCGCGCTCGCGGGTAAGCGCGTCGCGCCCGGCCCCGGCGGGGCGCCCTCGCGCGGCCGGCGAGACGTGCTGCCGACGGGCCGCAATCTCTATTCCGTCGATCCGCGCGCCGTGCCGACCCGCACCGCGTGGGAATTGGGCGTGCGCGCCGGCGAGAGTTTCGTCGCGACTTACGTGCAGGACCACGGCGACTGGCCGGCGCGCGTGGTGTTCGACCTCTGGGGCAGCGCCTCGATGCGGACGGGGGGCGAGGATTTCGCGCAGGCGCTTTGGTTGATCGGCGCGCGGCCGTTGTGGGACCACGCCTCCCATCGCGTCAACGGTTACGAGCTGCTGACGCCGGCCCAGCTCGGTCGGCCGCGCGTCGATGTGACGTTGCGCATTTCCGGCCTGTTCCGCGACGTGTTCCCCGAACAGCTCGCCTTGTTCCACGCCGCCGTCAATTCGGTCGCCGCGCGCGACGAGACTTTGCAGGACAACCCGCTTGCCGGCGCGGGCGCGGTCTCGCGCATTTTCGGCGCCGCGCCCGGCGACTATGGGACCGGCGTCGCGCGCGCCGCGCTCGGCGGCGAATGGCAGACGCGCGACGATCTCGGGGGCGCCTATCTCGCGGCGACGGGCTTTGCCTATGACGGTGCGCAAGCGCGCGCTTGTCCCGGATTCCGCGACCGCGTCGGGGCGGCGCAAGCGTTCGTGCATGTGCAGGACATGGCGGGTCAGGACGTGCTCGATTCCGACGCCTTCGCCGAGCATGAAGGGGGCTTCGCCGCCGCCGCCGCCGCGTTGGGTGCGACGCCCGCCCTCTATCACCTCGACGCCAGCGATCCGCACAAGCCCAAGACGCGCACGCTCGCAAGGGAGTTGGCG